>QCLC01000014.1 GCA_003214855.1 Prochlorococcus sp. AG-412-I05
CTGAGTGTTGCTTGTTTGATCACCATTCGCGGGATCTATGCGTATTGATTCACTCGTGATTTCAATATCTGGTGCTGTTTGATCTCCTGTATCTTTAGCTCTAGTACAGACTATTTCTTCTTCACCGCAGTAAAATTCTCCCTGCTGATTTTTTGTATCATCAAAACTCCATACACGCTCAACCTTTGACCTCCCTGGATAAAAGTCAATATTTTTCCTGTCTACTATAATGTCACCAAACAATATAGGAGATAGGGAACTTTGCTTATCTCTACCCAAAACAGGCCAAATGCGATTGGCATTTGAACTCGCAGTGCCATTGATCCTGCTGAGAAGATCATCTTTACAACCACTACGATCAGCTTTAAGGAATTCAGCGGCATCATCCTCATTGATGTGCCATAGAATTTTCCCATCTCCTGTGATTTGCGCTGGCCCTAGGTCAAAATGTTTTGCAGCAATCACTCCCCAGTCGTTATCACTTTTTATCTTTGACTTTACGTCGAAGGAGCGAATCAGCAGTGACCTGCCTAAAAGATCATCATTTTCATCTTCTTCTCTTTTTACCATACCCTCAATTTCGACAACCCCATTACCAACACCAGACGCAAAGTTTACGGAATAGCTCCTCAACCGGTAATAACTTTGAATATTGCCCCTACCGTCTTCACGTTGAGTTCTAGGATCATCATTAACAGTAAATGGTAATGCAGTATTTGATGTTGAATCGCCAGCCTTAGTATTACCGGTAGGCCATTGTGCTCCATCTGTGAGAATGGGTAGGCCCTTAGATGTATCGCTGCAAATTTGCTCGAGTAATTGAGTCCTAGAAGCAGCATCAAGCTCCCAGTTAAAGCCTTCAGCTTCGTTGTTCACCAGGTTGTATAGATACCCTCTGTATTCGCTTGGATCGTTATTGTTCAGTACACTCAGAATGCGGTTGAAGCCATTGATCGATGCAGCTTCAGCCATTTGTTGATAGCTTTCTGAAGATCCCAACTTCCTGGACATCAGTTGACGGATCAGTAGCCCGCTAGCTCCAATAATAAGGGTTGTGCCCATTAGCAATGCCAAAACCATTGCTAGGCCCTCCTCACCATTAGCGCTTACCCTTTTCAGTAGGAACTTCCTCGTAGGATGGATGGAATGATTTTTCATTGGGATTCTTTGTGGATAGCCATAGTCTCTTTTGATCGATCTTTTAGAGTGGTGTTTTAGATCAAGATTTGATGTGATTTCGCTCACAGTTTTGAGCCATGACAATTTTGTTTTTTGTTTGTCAAGGTAGTCTCGGGCAATTTTTCTATCATCTGGTGTCATGATGTGTGAATTTAGATCTTTGTATTTTTTCAGAAATTGCATGTATTGCTGCAATAAATCTATGTTTAGTGATGTTTATACTGGGCAAGCTCCACAGACAAGATCAGCCTGCGTGACCGCACCTGCGTTGTCTATCGTTCCTTTTTTTAAATCGCTAGCTCCTGTAGAAAGACATACACATGCGATTACGTTGTATTCAGAAGCGTTGTTGTTGGTTGACGTTGCTGTAAATTCATAATAATTGTCAGCAACATTTGTACGACTTACCGAATATTGATCTCCTGGTAAGGTGATCTGAGTTGTCAAGGCATTCCCAGCAGATGCAGGGCCGCTGTTTGTCATGATCACAGCAACATTATTAAGATCAGCCCAACTTGCAGGTGTTAAGTTAAACTCATCGAAATAACTCGCAACTGTAGTTTGAAATTGTGCAAGCGTGGATGCGGCTTCGTTCTGTTTTGTGCGTTGTACCTGTTTAAAGTAATTTGGTAGGGCAATACTACTTAAAATTCCTACAATCACTACGGTGATCATTGCTTCAACAAGTGTGAAGCCATTGGCTTCTTGCTTTCTAGGGGGTAACCTCATCATCACAACTGTTCTTAAAGACTACAAAAGCCAAGATAGCATTGATTGTTTGTTTCTAGCAGTGCGATTGATATGTGATGATTAGGCGTTTACTCTTAAATAAACTCTAGGCACATTTTAAGATATGAATATGTCTAGATATCGCCAAAGCAAGGTAATATTATAGTGAAACCCGTCAATTATGTGCAGTCTGGTGCATCAGCATCGAAATCTGCTTGAACTTCCACGACCCCTGTGTCAAAATCTGCACAGCCTACGATTGTTTCTCCTGTAATACCAGCGTCTTTTGTACTGCCTGTACCAGTTACCAGGTAACGGGGATCATTCCATTGAGCAGTGTAGTTAAAAAGGGTCGCATTTTCTGCTGGAGCATTGTATTCAGTTCTCAAATCTGCCGCCGAAGTTAAAGGATCTTCGCCATTCTCAATATATTCTGCTTGAGCTTTTTTGAGTAGGGAGGTGGTCGTGATTTTTGCCTCTGCTGCTTTTGATTTATCTGCTTGGCCTAAAAAATTAGGAAGTGCAGTTGCGCTAAGAATGCCAACGATCACTATCACGATCATCAGCTCTACAAGGGTGAAGCCTTGCGCTAAGAGATTCTCACCTTTCTTGGTTTTCAGCAGGGAGACTAAAGTGTGATGGTTTAGGTTTTTCAGTTTCATAATAATCTAGTCATGATGCAGGATTTAAATATTATTTGAATGTCGAAAAAGGAAAGCAATAGTATAGAGAAGCCGAGCAATTATGTGCAGTCTGGCGCATCACCATCGAAATCTGATTGCATTTCAACGACCCCTGTGTCGAAATCTGCACAGCCTACGATTGTTTCTCCTGTAATACCAGCGTCTTTTGCACTGCCTGTAGCAGTTACCAAGTAACGGGGATTATTCCAGGCAGCAGTGTAGTTATAAAGGGTTGCATCTGCAGCTGGAGCATTGTAATTAGTTCTCAAATCTGCCGCTGAAGTTGAAGGATCAGTGCCTGTTTCAATATACTCTGCTTGAGCTTTTTTGAGTATGGAGGTGGCCATGGTCTTGGCCTCAGCTGCTTTTGCCTTCTCGGCCTGACCTAAAAAGTTGGGAAGTGCAGTTGCGCTAAGAATTCCAACGATCACTATCACGATCATCAGCTCCACCAGGGTGAAGCCTTGCTGTAAGGCGTTAACTCCCTTCTGGCGTCTCAACAGTGCAAGCTTTAGGCGTTGGTTGAGGATGCTCATGGTGATATGCGATATCAATAGTTGCTTCACCATAATGCCCTGCAATGGCGATTTTGTCGTGAAGGATCCTCTAAGGCTTCTCTGAGAGTTTTCTTTGAGCTCGCTTAGAGGCTGGTTTGACTGTTAGCAGATGCTCTTTTTCATCCTTTTCCCCTTGCGCTGGTCTGTTCTCGCGTCTGGCAGCTCAAGCTTTTAGCAATCCGAAGCTTGCTAGCTGATTGCTATGGCCATTCATCGAGTTCAACGCCTTGTTGAGCAGGCTTGGTCAGGATTGATCTGTTGGCTTCTTGTTGATCAAGCGCAGCATCGTTTGCGATGGCTGCTTGCTTGCCACGGCGGGGAATCCTTCTAGCAGTTGTTGTTTTGAGATGCCTTCCTATCGCCAGCGGGGCTGTTGTCAAAGCACCCCTTCTGGCTTTGTGCTGCCCCTGGCGCTTTCGGCTGCGTTTTTGATTTTACTTAGCAGTACGTGTCTCCATTCGCTTGCGCTCTTGAGCCGTAGTCGTACGCGCATCAGCACGGCTGAACGCATGCGCGCCGATCAGCTTCGCTCCGCTGCTCAGCACTTCGCACAGCTGGCTACAGATTCCCACTCCTGCCTTCTCACTTGGCCTTCTAGCCGTTGGAACGATTTGGGCTCTCAATGCGCTGATGCTGATCCCAGTCGTCTTCAGCAAGGCTTGATCGGCGAGGAGGTTTGGTCATTGATCGACTGGGTTCCCAGTGGTGACACAGGTCGTTTGAGTCTGCGTCTTGACGCTGGTGCTCGAGCTGTGTTTCTGCTCGCATTAGACCCTGATGGCCTGGCTGTGCGTGAGGTTGGTGCGATGCGACCTCTGGTCACCCTTGAACAGGAAAGGCCATGAATTTGATCGAGCTGATCGTGGCTTCACTGTTGTTAGCTGGCACGGCAACGAGCGGACTGCACCTTTGGGGGCAGGCCAGCCTGGCTGCTCATGTTGGTTGGCTCAAAGAGGAGCAACTTGAGTCTGTTGAGTTGCAGTTGTTGGCCAGTCAGCGCTGGTTGTCAGCTGTTGGCCATGGTTCTGAGCTGCTTACTGCTAACGGCAGTTGCCGTTTTGATCTTGCCGCCGTGTCTCGTTCAGCAGATAGGGCTTTGCCTTTGCCGGAGGGGCTTGAGCGGCATTGGCAAGCTGATGGGGCTGGACTTTGGCTTGAGATTGATGCTCATCCGCCTAAGGGCTCGCCTGTTGAGCCGCTTCGCCGTCGTCAGTTGCTTACGCCCGCGGGTACTGGTTGGTGCAGGCCCAATCTGACGGCGCAGCAATGAGGCGTTTGTCCGATGCAGCCCCTGCTGCGCAGGGATTCAGCTTGTTGGAGGTATTGCTGATTCTCTCGATCCTGGCAGTTTTGGCTGGCATCAGCCTGGTGAATGCTGGTGAGTACCGCCATCGTTTGCAGGTGGATGTTGCTGCTCGACGTCTGCAGCTTGGCTTGGAGCGCGCCCGACTGTTTGCTTTAAGTCAGCGGCAGCCTTGCGGGTTGCGTGTTTCTGCTGAGGGTTGGCAGGAGCCACTTGTTCGTGAGTTGCCAGCTTGTGTGTCCTCTCGATTGAGCCTGCAGGAACCATTTGCTGAAGTGCCACTGACTTGGCAGAGCAACTTGCCTCAGCTGATGCGCTTTGCGGCGAATGGTTTGACGTTGGATGGTGGAACCGTTGTTTTGGGCAGCCTTCACAGCCCTTATCGACGCTGTTTGGTGATCAGCCTGCCCTTGGGCGTGAGCCGTGTTGGTCGTTACGACGGCGATCCCCTCGATCCAGCAATTGGTCTTAGCAGTTCACGATGTTTACCTGATGAAGCGCTCTAAAGGCAATGACGGTGTTGATGGCTTCACCTTGGTGGAGCTGATGCTGGTGATCAGTTTGGGGATGGTGTTTGTTGCGATGGCCCTTGGCGTGATCACTCGAGATCTTTCCCTTGGTCAGGCAATGGCCCAGCGCCTGCGGGAGCGGGGCCTGCAGCAACGCACTCTGATGTTGATCAAGGCTGACTTGGCGCGCGGCTATGGCTGGTTGGCTGATCCGCCAATCTCTAGCCTCTGGCCTTGTTCCTTGGCGGGGCGTCAGGCGGTGTTGGCTATCGCTACAGCGCCAGATGATCCCGAAGCCCGTCGAAGGGCCATCGTCTACTCGGTTGGCTCTGCTCCATCGTCGATCTGGCGCCGCAGGGTGTTAATGCGCTGTGGCCCTGCGTTTGACATCAACGGCGAGCCTAACTTCGCAGGAAGCTTCCAGAATCGTGTTTTGATCGATGGCTTGCCGTCCTCGCTCAATGATGGCGAGCTTGGTTTTGTGGCTCGTCCTGACCCTCTTCTGCCGGTGTTGCGCCTTGAGTTGGAGCAGCAGTTTCAGTCTCCTAACGTGAAGATGCAGCGCATCCGTTCAGCGGCCTCTGTTTGATGCCCTGCACGTTGATGATTGATTGGCGGATGCAAAAAGCATGTCAGCCTCAATCAACTTTTGCTTGTCTCGATGCTGCATTCGAATTAGACATATATTGTTGGGACGCAAATTTTTGACACTAATGATGAATAAGTTGCTCGCAATATAGCTTTGGTCTAATGCTCTTTATGCGGAATTTAGGATGCCAGTCGGCAACTGTTATGCGATGGAGTTTCACTCGTGCTTATTTTGACAGCAGAACAGCAGATGTCATTAACACCCCTCATCTGAAGGGTTGCCTCAAGGGGGGATTTAAGGTTGAATGATCAACATATTAGAAAAACAATTTGGCAAACTTTTTGAGCTTAGATCCTTCCCCTCTCTGGGAGTGTGCGCTTAATCACCGGGATGAATGATCTAGGCCACAGCTTTAATCGTATAGAACTGTAAAAGTATGTAATGCTAGGCAAGGAGATCTTGGTTGGACATTAACCGTCTTGGCAAAGCATTGAACGCAGGAGGGGGCTGGATCAATTTTAGGCATCAGCCTTATTCGATCCGCCGCGTTCTAGAGCGCACCAGCTTGATGGCTGTGGGGCTGGGATATGGCTTGTTGTTGTTGTTTAATCTTCAGCTTCCCGCTGAACAGCGCCGGCAGGCTCAACGGGAAGACCTTAACTATGCCAAGGCTATTCTTCGTCAGTCGAAGGATTTGATCCTTCGCGCCGATTCAGTATCGGCGTCTGAAAACAGTATTGACCCACTTTTGCTGAAGAGATTGCTGAGTGATATTTCATCTTTTCATCTTTTGATTTCAATGCACCCCAAGGGGTTTGAGGCTGGTTTTGTGATACCTGATGTGAGAGGAGGTATCAATCTTGGCAAGGTTATAACTTCTTATGGTTTACAAAAGTATCAGGGTGATGCCAAATATGGTCCTGCTCTTATTGATATTGATTCAGTTTATTATTTAATCATTAAAGATGAAATTGAGCTGCATGGAAATACTTGGAATATTTATCTGGTTGAAGATATCAGTAGGCAGATTCGTCAGCAAGAAATTCTTGCTTGGGTTCTTATTCTGGCCGCTTTGCTTGCTTCGATGGTGACCTTGCTCCTCACGCGTACAGGCATTCGACGAGGTTTGGAGCCTTTGCAGCGCTTTGGCGAAGTAATCGAATCAGTCTCGTCTGGATCTCTAGACGATCATCGCTTTGATCCGAAATATGAACCTGTGGAACTTAAGCCGCTTGCCGGTTCATTTAATGCGCTTTTGGATCGTTTGGCTGAGTCTTGGAATCGTCAGCGTAAATTTGCTAATGCTCTCAGCCATGAGCTGCGCACACCGATCACGTTGATCATTGGTTATACCTCTAGGGTGTTACGCCGCTCAGGTTCTCTTAGCGATGCTCAGCGGCATCAATTGACGATTGTTGAGGACGAGACTCGTCGTCTCGGACGTTTAATTACTGATCTCTTGGATATTGCGCGTGAAGAATCTGGCAGTCTGATGATGACGTCAGCGCCTTTTTCTGCATGTGAGGCCTTAGAGCAGGTTTTTTTACTGAATAGAGGTGATTGTGAGACTCGCTTGAACATGCAATCGAGTTCAAACGGTGTTGATCAGATCTGGGCTCTTGGTGATCACGACAGGGTCGTGCAGTGTCTTAGCAATTTGATTGAAAATGCTTTCAAGTACAGCCCATCAGACAAGCGAGTCGAATTGAGCTGCAGTAGTACGCATGAGCATGTGATCTTGCAAGTTCGAGATCATGGCCCCGGTGTGCCAGAGGCTGATCAGGAGCTGATTTTTGAGCAGTTTCAGCGCGGCAGTAACACGGCACAACAACCTGGCAGTGGCATTGGTCTAGCGCTTGTGCGCTCTTTGGTGAAGCGGATGGGAGGCCGCGTTTGGGTTGAGAATGCTGCTGATGGCGGAGCGATCTTTGTGATTGAGTTGCAACGTTGTCAGGCGCCTGATCCTGAATACGCCATTTAGTTTCGGAACTATTCGACAGTAACGGCCAGTGATTCACGGATTAACTTCAAAGGTGTTTTCATTAACTAGCGAAGTAAATAACAGATGTGTACCCTCTCTATCTGTACTAAGTAAGTGAACTAAGTAAGATTGACGCTATTGGTACTAAAACAGACTTCAGTGGCAGTGCATAGCCACGTTTAGATTTCATTTACTATGGAACTTGTCGATCAAAAGATTGACTTTTAGAAGAGAGGCAACCAACAACTCCTGTAAACGTTGCTTATAAATGCATTGCGTGAATGACGAAGAACGGCTGCTGATTTTTATTTGTCTGTGTGTGCTTGAATAGTGAGTATCACTCAAGGGAAGGCCTATGCCTGCATTTAAAGATATTAAGCATTTCTTTTCGAAGTAATTTAAATAGGATTGCTTCGCTTCATTGTATCAGTAATTGCAATTCAATATCAGACCTTCTGCTTCAGAAGAACCCTGATTTCTCAACCTCGGAACCGACAAATGTATTCAGGAAACTCTCTCTATAGGAGTTATATTCTTGTTGTGCATCATCCCAAGATTCAATTTTTCCTACAGACATCATCGCATCAGACAAGTTGTTAAAGCCTGAGCTGTCTCCTTGAAGGCCTTGGCCAAATGATCCTTCTACATTGCCATTCGTTGCCCATTGCAATTGACTCCATTGTGAGCCTGCAGATAAGAATGCTACACGATATAAATCTATCCCAGAGGTGGTTTGTAGAATTCTCAAAGGGATTAGTGACTTGTCTAAGCCATCCTTGACTTCTTTTTTCCAGTGGCTGATTTCACTATCCTCTGCCTTTCGGCCATAGAGACTTTCGGTCGCGCCAGTAACGATATCTCGAGTAGAAAGATCATCTAAATCTTCCCCATAATAGTTGATAATGTCGTTGCTGTATTCTGAAACTATAGATTTTGCTAATTCCTCTGCGCTTCCACCCTTGCCAAGAATTCCTGCAGATAGGTTCGCTTGGTGTGATGGCCATAATGATGAGCCTGCATAAGCGAGGTAGGTGAGATTGGCTAAGTTACCTCGTTGTTCGACTTGCTTACCTTGGAAGGTACTTGAAAGGTTCGTATCAGTTGCGCCGATGAGATCTAATTCATTTACTTCTAGCAACCCAGGTAGGTTGATAACAAGCTGTTGTGTCGTATTTATACCTCTTTCACTAGAGGAATGATTGCCATTTGCTGAATTACCCTGAGCAATCATCAGGTAGTCACCTGATAAAAGCGCTCCATTACCCAAACCACCTGTCAGGACTGGGTTTGCTGTAACTGTGTTATCTGGGAGATCAAGTTCCTCAACTAAATTGAGAGGCATCGATTCATTTCGAAGATTGATTATACGATCATCTGGTGTATGTGAACCACCATGCCCACCATGCCCACCATGCGCATCAGGTTCTGATGTGGCAATAAAATGGCCAGCATTTAGCTGCATCGTGAATTGTTTTGATTTAGAACCTGATTGAGCAGTAATGACTACATTTTCAAGCGCTGACTGGGCATAGCTATTAAAGCCTGCAGTCAAAACAAGATTGCTTAGATCTGAAAGGCTGCTGTCAAGGAATAGTGCATCAGCCAAGACATTTGAGTCTGGCAAGTATCCACCTTCCATCTTGCCTGTTTGGTAATTGAGGCTGAGAGCAGCACCATCAAGGACAACCACCCTTAATCCATCTTCGCTACTATTTTGACTTTTATGCTTCCCCTCAGACACTTTAACTTTATAGGCAACAATAACATCTTGAAAATTATCTAAATTCATATCAGCGATTGCAACACTAACCTGATCGCTCGAGATGTCTTCTGAGACCTCGTAGTGGTGTTCTCCATGCTTAACGTCTTTCTTAATGCTCTCAAAAGGAGAGAAGTTGAAAACATTCTTCCAGCCTTTACCATCGTTGTTTGCTGAAGCCCATCCATTGACCTTGAGATCATTGATATTGACGGTTCCATCCTTCTTCTCTTTGTCAAAGCCTGCTGTGAATAACTCTCGACGTCCATCACCTGTGAAGTCTTCTACAAAAGCCCATGGAGCAATGCTTGCTTGATAAGGCTTGATTGAGGATAGTTCCTTTGTTTTGCCATCTAATAATGAACTACCATCATAGACTCTTATTTCGCCACCTGTAGCTTTAGAGCTTGTGGTTAGCACTACATCTTGAACAAAATCATCACTGAGGTCTCCAACTTGCATTCTTACTGCGTTCTCGGAAATACCTAGCTCAGGATTTAGATGTCTGGCGCTTAAGTCTTGTGCAAGCCTTATTTCAATGTTTCGATTCTGATCGAAGCCATCCAAATCAGACGTTATATTGAAACCTTCAGCAGGTACTAGCCAACTAGAATCAGTATTTTCAACCACTGTAACTACTTGCATCATTCCTGCATCTTCATGAGGCAGGATATGGCAGTGAAATACATAAGTGCCGATGTAATCTTGAAATAGCATTCTTACGGTTTGATCATTTGCACCCCAGGTGCCAAGATCTGCATAGCCACTTTTGTTGTATCCAATACCCTTACTCTCTATTAGTTCTGGGTTGGTTGCTTCCTCAATACTGTGAAACTCTCCGCGAAATGGATCAGCCTGGTCGGTCAAACCAGTTTTATTGTTATATGCTTCATATCCAGAAGAATTGACCATTGTTACATCTTCTAGAACGCCCTTGTTGATTAGTTCAGTATCACTGTCTTTTGTTTGATAATCATTGATGTGGATATGGAAAGGATGACCAATATATTTATTCGGACCATTTGGGGCGATACTCCAGTTTCTCAGTCGCCATTCTTCAATGGTTCCTAATTGTGCGATCGTAAGGCTGCCATTAGGAAAGACATGGTCATTAATTAGAAATGGGTTGTCATAGCCAAGCCAGTTTTCAATTCCAGCTGTTGGTTTTTTGGCTTCGTCGAAGGCTGTTACAACCGGTAATTGATGATAACGTTCAATTGTTTCACCTGGATTAGCGGCCTCATAGTCTTGAATGGCGGCTTGAGTTGCAGCATCCTGTTCATCCTCAGGGCCAACAAGTACAGCTTTCGACCAATTGAATTCCCTTTTTCTGATTGGATCCCACTGATCGGCAAATAGATTAACACTTGGAATTTTTGATGAGTCATAGTCTGACTGTTTAGTTGTTGGTTGTATATCTTGTGTGTCTATTCCTTTATTCGCTGTATTGATCTGGCTGTTTAATTCACTGGTTGAAAGAGCAGGAGTTCCATCATTAACTTCAAAGTAAGCCAATGGCCCAGCACTGCTAAGGTCTTTCGTGGTCTCGGATAAGTCAGGGTATCCACCTGTGTTTTCTATTGAGTATTCATCACCGTCTTTTGTAAATGTATTTTTGGTTGGATGTGAGACTAATTGAGATGTTCCTTCAGGTAAATATACCAACACGTCTAATCTTTTGGCAGGTGCTAGAGAGAGAATATTATCGGCTTGGCTGTATATTGATGTTGTGCTTCCGTCTACCGCCTTCGTGTCATAACGACCTAATGTCCCTTTCGCTGCCTTTATTTGAGGATATTGGTGCCCATCTTCACCATAGATATACAAAGGAAGATCTACCCAGGTCCCATCCGAAGCTTGGTTTTTTATTCCAATATTGTAAAAATCTTTGTTGGACTGATTACTTAATGTGATTGACTGCCATCCGCCTTTGCCAGCATCTGCAGTTGGTTGAAATTCTCCATTGACTGTCACCATGTACTGAGTATTGCCTGTGCCATGGTCAAATCCAGTCAGTTGTGGATTTCCAGTTGAGGGGTCAATACCAATGCCAACCTGCTTCATCACCGCCAGATTTCGAGGAATATCTTTGAAATCTGGAATTTTGCTTAAAGGATCTCCTATCTGGATAAAACCAGAGAGGCCTCCATAGACTTGTTGGTTAACAGATGGATGGTAATGAGGGTGATACCAATATGAACCTTGTCCATGATCTTCTGGTAATGGAATATTTGTAGTCCACTCTTGCCCAGATGTGTATCTGGATACAACATTATCTCCAAATCCAGTTGAGTTCGTATGTGAACCATGGAAATGGTAATTAGTACTTGTCGTACCACCTAGTCCATCACTAGCGCTATTTCCATACGTTGAGTTTTGAACTAATGTTGCCTTTTGAGCTTGCTCTACTGTTAAGCCTGGAATGGACAACTTGTTGCTGAAATCAATATTAAGGTCATTGCCAGGCCTTACCATTAGCACAGGGCCTGGGAAGCTGGTTCCTTGCCCCTTTTCGCTATAGCTGTATAACAGGGAAGGATACCAAAGATCTGGCATATCCATACCTTCTCCATGCATTCCATCGTGAAGATTTGCTAGGAGTGCATCCTTATCAAAATTTGATTCAAGCTCGATGCTGCCGTTGTAAGTTCCCCAAAGGGCTGATGGATTGTAATTGTCTAAATTGTTGATTTCGTCATATAGCTCCTCCGTTAAGCTCCCGTTGGCATTCCAGAATGCATTATTTGTTGCAGCCTGATCAAAGCCTAGTCCTGTATATCCTATCTTAATCAGAGTAGACATTGTTCTATTTCTTGCTTGCGAATCCCAATTTCCTATTGCAGATGCAGCAATACTTCCGAAGAGATTAGTCCCACTACTTATTACACCATCCTTGAGAGTCACACCCGTAGTATCTATCATTTGCGGAGCGAGCCATTTATTGATGAACTTATCCATGCCTGGTATGCGAATATTATTAGTCGTTATGTCTAACTGTGTATTAAGAGCTCCTTTGTCAAGATCTACACTGCTTGCAGAAATTCTGTTGTTTTTATCAATACTGAGCCCGTCAGACAGAATCAGATTGAGTTCACCATTTGCCTTTGTAGGGAAAAGGCCTCCGATGACGTAATTGACCTTGCTCACAGGAATCTTACGAACTCTAAGCTTCTACCCTAGCTGGGCATAGCGATTTGCCAACATTTTTCAAGAGTCTATTGATCTATCCTTGCATTGCTTTCACGGTTTTCTGGCTTAAGGTTTGACTGAAAAATCAACTCGCAGCGAGGATGCTTAATTACGGATCTTTTTGCTCTTGATGCTCTAGTCTTGCTCCAACAGCATCACTTCTTTGCGCTTGCCTTGTTGCTCAGCTAGGAGTTTTTGGCAGGTTCTGTCTGAGCGGATTACTTACTTAAGCCTATCTCCCCTAATTTAGATTTCAACCTAAGAATGATCCCTTGCCTAGCCAGGCTTCTGACATTGCGGCAAGTTCACCTAGTTGCCCAAGGCCATCACACTCAACTTGTCGGTTACGTATAACAATATCCTTATCTAACCCAGGTATCCAGCGGTGCAGGAATGATGCGCGCTTGAGTGTGAGGTATGGACGTAGCCCTGGATTGAACTTACGGCAATAATGGAGAACGGCACGATGATGATGTGATATCCGACCAGGACCAGCATTGAAATAACTACCAGTTGGAAGATTGCAGACTTGCTTCTCTTATCCTATTTCATTGATGACAACTCCTTCCCGAACTGTCAAATCGCGCCCGCATGTTCTAGATAAGCCTCCCAGATCTCCACATTTGCTCTGCGCTCAGCCAATTCATAGGCAAGAGTAAGCCCTGCAATCCCTGCGCCGAAAACAATGATTTGATTTTACTAATTTGAGGTATGCCATATCAAGAGGGGCGCAGGATTCTAAGGAAGGCCCAAAACCATGCAGGAGACCAGGATAGTTATGGCGAAGTTCGTCTAGATGATCTCGATAGGTTCCACCTTGCTCCTGAAGAAGGTGTTCAGGTTGGATTGGAAGGAAATCAAGGCTTGGTCTTTGCTCCTAGATTTCTTCATACTTCTCATGGCAAAGATTTAGCCCTGCTGAAGCACGAGGAAGTTGGCTCGATGGAAGATTCAAGTTGTTTGTTGAAGTTTTTTCATGAATTATAGAGGCCTCGTTGTGATGTCACTGGTTGTTCAGTTGGTTTGACCGAATTCAAATCTGGCCACGTTGGTAATTCTTGTTTCTAATGTTGTCAAATACCTTAAATAGTATGGGCCAGTATTAAGTTTTTTAAGCCCAAGTCTTGAAAAGGTCATTGTCATAAGCCATCTCTGATTGTGACGATGTTCTCATCATGAGTATCGCTGGGCTGATCGCTTGTTTGGTATCGAGCTCGCTGAGGCGAGAGCAGAGTTTCAGGGTTGATCGTCAGGGCTTTTGGTATCTATTTCAGCAGTGTCCATTGAAGTGTCTGGGCCATTTGCCTGGACGATAAGCGAGTCGAATTCAGCTGCAATGGCACACATGAGCATGTGAGATTGCAAGTTCGAGATCATGTCTCGGAGTGTCAGAGGTTGATCAGGTGCTGATTTTGAGCAGTTTTAGCGCGGCAATAACACGGCACAACAACCAGGCAGTGGCGTTGGCCTTGCCCTTGTGCCTTTCTTGGTGAAGCGGATGGGAGGCCGCGTTTGGGTTGAGAATGCTGCTGATGGTGGAGCGATCTTTGTGATTGAGTTGCAACGTTGTCAGCCGCTTCAGCAACAATGAAGAGACTGTTCTCTCTCCTCCATCAGCAGTGAGCTTTGGCCTTTCGTCTTTGCGTCTGTCACGAGCGACCTTGTCGACTCGCATGGCGCGCTGGGGGATGGTGATTGTGCTCATCTATCTGTTGGTGGCCTTAATCACCCCCTTGTTGGTGATGGTTGGTGTTTTACCTGAGGGCAACGGTGGGCTTGATAATCCCATTTATGCGCCTCCCTCCTGGGGGCATTGGTGCGGAACTGATCGTCTCGGACGGGACGTATGTGTTCGCACCATGGAGGGCAGTGGAGTGGCTTTGCAGGTGGTTCTTCTTGCGGTGACCTTGGCTGTGTTGGTGGGGGTGCCCCTAGGGATGATGAGTGGCTACCTCGGTGGTGCTTTTGATCGCATCTTGGTGTTGGTGATGGACACTCTCTACACCTTGCCGGTGCTGTTGCTTTCTGTGGTCTTGGCTTTTTTGCTTGGGCGGGGGATTCCCAATGCGGCCGCAGCCCTCTGCGTTGTTTATGTGCCCCAGTACTTCCGTGTGGTTCGTAACCAAACAGCCCAGGTGAAAGCAGAACTGTTTGTGGAGGCGGCCCGTTCCCTCGGTGCTGGCCCCATTTGGATCCTGCGCAAATACCTGCTTCGCAATGTGATCACATCCGTGCCAGTCCTGCTGACCATGAATGCTGCTGATGCAGTTTTGGTGCTTGGTGGCCTTGGTTTTCTTGGTCTGGGACTGCCGGAAACCGTGCCTGAATGGGGCAGTGATCTGAATATGGCTCTGGCGGCAGTGCCAACTGGGATTTGGTGGACTGCTCTCTATCCAGGCCTGGCCATGTTCGTACTGGTGCTGGGACTCTCATTCCTTGGTGAGGGGCTGGAGGCATGGGTGAGTGGTTTCGATGCGTCGACTGACTGATGTCAGATCACTCCCATTGCTTTCTTTATAGGGCCACACTGGAAGAAGCCTTTGCTTCAAGTCATGCCTTGGTGGACCACATTGATCTTGTTGGCGCTGATGGTCTTCCTTTGGGTCTCCGGGCGCCAAAACCCTGATGATGTGATCGGTCTGCTTGAGCAGATGCTGGCGATCGGCTTGGCAATGATTGTGCTGTTTATAGGGCAAAATATCTTGCTGGAAAGCATTGTTTTGCTGCTTGGTTTGCGTCTCCCCGGATCCGCCAAAACCAACTTGTGATCAATCGATCGCATGCAAGCCAAGATGTGCTGATCTCATTTTGAGTGTTATCTGGTTGCTTAACAGCGCAGTCTCACGGTGCGGGGGAGGCTTCCTTGGATTTCGCCTTGATCGTTAAGGGCAGGATATGACCTGCCTTCCTGCTGGCACCATGCTGCAACTTCTGGATAGGCCCACTCAAATAGGCGCTGTTGATAAAGCGCTGGTTCTAGGCCTTCGCCGGCTTGAGGTGCGATACCAGCCTGCCGTCGTTGACGTAGGGCCTCAAAGAGCAAGGTTGCTGCTGCTACCGAAACATTCAACGATTGCACCATGCCGCTCATTGGGATGAAGATCCCTTCATCCATCAATGGCGTCGCCAGCTCACTAAGGCCCCATTTCTCAGCTCCCAGGACGAAGGCTGTCGGTCCGCAGAAGTTGCAGTCGCGGTAGTCGCTTGCGCATCCACCTAGATGGGTTCCATAAAGGCGAAAGCCACTTTCCTTGATGGCCTTGACGGCAACTTCGATGCTGCTGTGCTCCTTGAGCGGTATCCACTTTTGGCTTCCCTGAGCGGTACTGTTGAAGGTGGGCAGGCGTCCTGAATAGTTCACTGCATGGACTTCCAGAACACCCACCGCATCGCAGCTGCGCAGAATGGCTGAGAGGTTGTGTGGCTTTTCTACGTGCTCAAGCAGAACCGTCAGATCTGCCATTCGGCAATCCAGAACAGCCTTGAGACGATCAAATCGGCGAGGCAGCAGAGGCATGGGCCAAGCGTCTTTTGACTTGAGGGTATGGGATGCCGTGTCCCTCATCCCTTTCGGCCAGTTAGCAACCTATGGTCAGATTGCCGAGATGATTGGTGCCTATGGATGTGCCCGTCAGGTGGGTTGGGCTATGCGTCGATTACCTTTGCCATCCAAGGTTCCTTGGCATCGAGTGGTGAATGCGAAAGGGATGATTTCGATGAGTTTGAGCCGCGAAGGATCTGACTGGATGCAGCGGCAGATGTTGATCGCTGAAGGAATCCTTGTGGATGCCGAGGGTCATTTGCCCTTAAGACAGCATCTTTGGCGGCCGCAGTTGAGTGATGAGGGCTTCGTGTTGGGAACGGCTCAGGGAGGCGTTAGCTCTGGAAGGTTCATCTCAGCCCAGCACAACCATTGACGTTGTCTTCTTCCGTTGCTGCTGCTGATGAATCTGTACCTGTACAGGGGCTGCTGCCGCGGCGGGTGGCATGGGAGCTGTTACAGGCAGTGGCGGCAGGAGCCTATGCAGATGTCGCTCTCGAACGAGCTCTTCGTCAGAACCCCATGAGCGGTGCCGACCGTGGCCTGGTGATGGAATTGGCTTATGGCGCAATCCGTCAGCGGCAATGGCTCGATGCTTGGTTGGACCGTCTCGGCAAGGTGCCTGCTTGCAAGCAGCCACCAGTGCTGCGTTGGTTGCTGCATTTGGGGCTCTATCAGATTCTGCGCATGCAGCGGATTCCAGCTGCAGCGGCAGTGAACACCACTGTTGAACTTGCTAAGACCGGCAAGCTTGCCCGCTTAGCTCCGGTGGTGAATGGCATTCTGCGGGCGGCATTGCGTGCACGCGATGCCGGTATGGTGCTTCACGAGCCAGAGGAGACTGCAGCGCGCTTGGCTCAAGCGGAATCTCTACCGTTGTGGTTGGTGGAGCAGCTACTTGTTTGGCGTGGCGAAGTTGGCGCTGAGCTGTTTGCTCGCGCCAGCAACCAGGTGCCAGCACTTGATCTGCGCATCAATCGACGTCGTACAAGCCGTGAGAACGTAAGGCTGGCGCTTGAGGCTATTGGAGTGGAGAGCACTCCGATCGAGAGTTGCCCTGATGGTTTGCTGGTCACTGGTAGTGCTGGTGACCTAAGCCAGTGGCCTGGCTATCAGCAAGGACATTGGTGTGTGCAGGATCGCTCTGCACAGTTGGTCGCACCGCTATTGGAGCCGCAGCCTGGGGAGAGGATTCTTGATGCCTGCGCAGCACCAGGGGGTAAGGCCACCCATCTTGTTGAGTTGATGGGTGGTTCGGGAGAGGTGTGGGCTGTGGATCGTTCCGCTGGTCGACTCAAGCGCTTGGCGGATAATGCTGCTCGCTTGGGGGGTGACTGCCTTAATGCCCTAGTCGCAGATGCTACGAACCTCTTGGCGGTGAAGCCAAGCTGGCGTGGATCCTTCCAGCGCATTCTTGTGGATGCGCCATGCTCTGGTTTAGGTACTTTGGCCCGTCATGCGGACGCACGTTGGCGAGTCACTCCGTTGCAGGTTGAGGGGCTGGTGATCTTGCAGTCCAAGCTGCTTGAAGGCCTTCTGCCTCTGCTTAGCTCTGGAGGCCGGTTGGTTTACGCCACTTGCACCATCCATCCAGCCGAAAACTGTGATCAGATCAAGGCCTTCCTTGGTCGGCATCCTGAATTGAGCTTGTCTCAGGAACAGCAACTATGGCCTGATCTTGAGCATGGTGGTGATGGTTTTTATTCAGCTGTGTTGGATCTCAGCTGAGCCTGATCAGGGCATAGGCATTGGCTCGAAGTTTTCATTGACTGGTGGCCCTCCTGGCGGTGCGATGTATCTGGGTGGAGGGCCCAGGGTTTGATCTTGGTCTTTGGCAGCATCCTTGCTGCCGTTCTTTGGTTTGCTTGGGGGCCTAAAGGTGCGCTTCAAGACTGGTTTTGGTGGGAAGGGTTGTATCTCAAAATTGTCTTGGATCTTGGTCATGAACTGCTTCCATGCCCATGCCGCATCACCACTGCCGCCAGATGTCTTTCGGTTGTTGTCGTAGCCGAACCATACGGCGGTTGTTAGTTGTGGTATTGAGCCAATGAACCAGAGGTCACGGGCACCTTCCGATGTGCCGGTTTTGCCCGCCACCGGCCGATCACCGAGGGATGCCGCAACTCCAGTGCCACCGCTGACAACACGCTGGAGCATCCAGTTCATGGTGTCTGCAACATCGCTGTCGAGGGCTCGACGACCTTTGTAGCCTTCGAATTGATGGTTCCAGATCACCTCGTCGTCAGGGCCTCGGATCTCTTCAAATGGCGTGGGCTTCATGTAAATGCCACGGTTGGCTACTGCGGCATAGGCTGCCGTCATGTCGAGTACGGTTTGCTCGTAGGCCCCAATAGCGAGCGGATAGTACTTGCCCAATGGGCGGGTGGTGCCGATGCCAAGATTATTGGCCATGCTGATCACGGCATCAAATCCCACCTTGTCTAGTAGCTGGACTGCAACAGTGTTTAGGGAGTATTTCAGGGCATCAGCGAGTGTCACTGATCCCAGGTACTTGTTGCCGAAGTTCTTTGGGCAATACCCCCTCCAGCAGCGTTTTGCGTCCACAACCTTGTCCTCTGGCTTGACGCCGGCATTGATGGCTGCTGCATAGGGAAAAAGCTTGAAGGTGGAGCCAGGTGAACGCAGGGCCTGTGTTGCTCGATTGAATTGGCTGGCATTGAAGTTTTTGCCTCCTACCATCACCCGCACCTCACCGGTGCTTGGTTCGATAGACACCATGGAACCCTCTGTGTTCCCGGGGGCGTATTTGCGGATTACCTCTTGGGCTTGCTTTTGCCAAGCCAGATTGAGGCTGGTGTGAATCTTGAGTCCACCCACTTCTAGTTGCTCTGGGGTGAGCAGATTGGGGAGTTGCTGGGCTACCCAGCTGGTGAAAAATGGTGCGCTGCTGTTGAAGTACTTCGGGATCGCTGGCTTGAGATTGAGGGGGCTGTTGCGAGCTGCATCGGCTTCGCTGGCGGAGATAAATCCGGCCTGCTGCATTCGTTTAAGGACAATTGCGCGACGCTCCAGGGCGATTTTCGGGTTGACCAGTGGTGAATACACTGAAGGAGCAGGGGGCATGCCAGCGATTAGAGCGGCTTCAGGCAGTGTGAGTTGATTGGGGGATTTAGAGAAGTACACCCAGGCTGCATCGGCTACGCCGTAAGCACCTGAGCCCAAGTAGACGTAATTCAGATACTGCTCAAGGATTTGTTCTTTGCTGAGCTGTCGCTCCAGCTTGTAGGCCAGAGCAGCTTCTTTGAGTTTGCGCGGCAGGGTTCGTTCCTGACTCAGGAATACGGTTCGAGCAAGTTGCTGAGTGATGGTGCTGGCACCTTCCCTCACGGAACCCTGGCGGAGGTTTGTTACCAGGGCTCGGCTGATACCCCAGATATCCAAGCCATTGTGGTAGTAAAAGCGGCGGTCTTCTGCCGCTACGAAGGCTTGCTCCACAAGTAGAGGCATCTTGTCTTGCGCAACCTTCTCGCGGGTCGCGGGACCAAGCTTTTGGATCACCTGCCCATCAGTGGAGAGCAGCGTGATGGTTCCTGGCCGGTTGAAGTTGGCAATCCGCCGGGCATCGGGCAGAACCGAATCCAAGGCATGAGTGAGAGTCCTTTCAGCAAAGGCTGCGACACACCCGATAGCGAGAGCACTCCCTGCAATAACAATCCAGTGACGGCGCTTGCGAGTCACATCCCCTGTGTTAATGGGCTATGGCCTATGGCTAGAGCAGTAACCAGCATGCCAAGGATGAGAAATGGTTGAGCACTGGTCTGATATCTCACATCAAAGGCCAGGGGATCACGCAGTAACCAGATGTCTTGGAATGTGATCTGGGGAATGATCAATAAGATCAAAACGACTGAGGCAAAATGCTGGCCAATGGCGATCAGAACAACAACCATCGCGAGTTGGAAGATGTCGATCATTCCTGCACTGATCCAGCTGGCCTTTTTGATTCCAAAGACAACTGGCAGGGACTGAAGACCGAGGGCTCGATCTCCCTCGACACTCTTGAAATCGTTAATGACGGCAATACCAAGACCAGCCAAGCTATAGGCAAGTGTCAGCAGTGCTGTGGTCCAAGTCAGTTGTCCGAACAGCGCCTGACCAGCCCACCATGGCAGGGCGATGTAGCTGGCCCCAAGCGCGTAGTTTCCTATCCAACCGTTCTGTTTCAGCTTGAGAGGTGGGGCTGAATAAATGAAGCTCACAAATGAGCCGCCTAGGGCAAGAAACAGCACCACTGGAGTGGTGTGTTCAGCCCAACGATCTAAGCCATAGGCAACTGCAAGACCACCGAGAAGCAGCATCCAGATCTGAAGCTTGACTTGTGTCAGCGGGATGGCCCCGGAGGGAATTGGCCTATAGGGCTCATTGATGGCGTCGATTTCGCGGTCGTAGTAGTCGTTGATGGTTTGGGTGTAACCGGTAAGAAGCGGTCCACTCATGACCATGCAGGCTGCGGCTGCAAGCACATCTGGTATGCGCCATTGGTATTGACCACTGGCAGCTGCTCCACAAATCACCCCCCAGAGCAGGGGGATCCAGGTGACAGGCTTCATGAGCTGCAGACGCAGCTTCCAGATGTTGGTGGTTCCAGAGGCACCTTTGATGCCAAGGAGTTGGCGAGCGTCGCTCACGGCAGGCGCCTCAGGCGGAGGTAACTTCGTCGTCAAAGAACCAGCTGACAGTGCCATCGCTAAGTTCTACGACCAAGCCAATGCCCATGCCGTCAGTCATTTTGTAGCCAGTGACCCTGCCAACGTCAGATTTCTTGAGCAGTTCTACCAGTTTGGCTGGAATGCGATCACGAACGCGAGAGACTCGGACCTTGGAGCCGATTCTGTAGGAAGTGGCAGCCTGGGACATGGCCTGCAAGGCTTAGAAGGTGGCGCAACCTTAACAGTCGTCACTGCTTTATCCCAATGGTCGCGCTTCGTTTGATTCCTTGCCTTGACGTGGCTGATGGTCGCGTTGTGAAGGGCGTGAACTTTGTGGGCCTTCGTGATGCGGGTGATCCCGTGGAGCTTGCCTGCCGCTATAGCCAGGCTGGAGCTGATGAGTTGGTGTTTCTTGATATCGCAGCCAGCCATGAAGGTCGGGCCACTCTGGTGGCTTTAGTTCGACGTACTGCTGAGGCTGTGACCATTCCATTCACAGTTGGAGGGGGAATCAGCTCTTTGGATGGCATCACAGAGTTGCTTCGGGCAGGTGCCGACAAGGTGAGCCTTAATTCCTCTGCTGTGCGGGATCCAGATCTCGTAGCGCAGGGAGCTGATCGTTTTGGCTGTCAGTGCATTGTGGTGGCCATCGATGCTCGACGTCGTCCTGAGGGCTCGGGTTGGGATGTTTATGTCAAGGGTGGACGCCAAAACAGCGGTTTGGATGTTGTGAGCTGGGCTCGGCAGGCAGCGGAACTTGGTGCTGGTGAAATCCTGTTGACCTCAATGGATGGAGACGGAACTCAGGCTGGTTATGACTTGGAGCTCACGCGAGCAGTCGTGGAAGCGGTGCCGGTGCCAGTGATCGCTTCGGGAGGTGCAGGTTGCCTGGATCACATCGCAGAAGCCTTCACGATTGGCAAGGCCTCAGCTGCATTGTTGGCCTCTCTGCTTCACGATGGCGTGCTGAGTGTGGAGCAAATTAAGACGGATCTACTGATGCGAGGGTTGTCGATTCGGCCTCTTGAGGCCTGAGGCTTTGTCTTTGTGTTCAGCAACACATTCCTAAATTTGGGAGAAGTTCTGTTGGCAAGAGTGCTTTTGGATATGTTGCTCATCGATCACCCTTGGGTGCAGCAGTTGCTCCAAGCAGTGTTCACGCCCCTGGATGGGATCTTCTGATGAGGCCTGGTGACCCCCAGGCGGTGGAGCAGTTGTTTGATGCGGTCGCTCCTAATTACGACCGGCTTAACGACTTGTTGAGTCTTGGCTTGCACCGCATCTGGAAACGCCAGTTGTTGGCCTGGTTGTCTCCACTTCCAGGAGAACATTGGCTTGACCTTTGCTGCGGTACTGGTGATCTGGCACTGGCATTGGCCCGCAGGTTGCGACCTGGAGGGTCTGTGTTGGGGCTAGACGCGGCTGCGGCGCCTCTTGCTGTGGCAAGAAAGCGCGCCGCAGTTGAGCCCTGGTTGGCCCTGTCATGGTTGCAGGGAGACGCTCAGGATACTGGCTTGCCTTCCGATCGTTTTGACGGTGCTGTGATGGCTTATGGCCTGCGCAATTTGGCGGACCCAGGCGCTGGATTACTAGAGCTTCGACGCCTTTTGCGGCCTGGCGCTAGGGCAGGAGTGCTTGATTTCAATCGCATGGTCGAGGGTTCCGTGGCAGCACGTTTTCAGCGGTTTTATCTGCGAAGGTTGGTGGTTCCGGTAGCGGCCCAGGTGGGCTTGCGGGAGCATTACGCCTATTTGGAGGCCAGTTTGCAGCAGTTTCCACCGGGAGAGGTTCAGGAGCGACTGGCTCTTGAAGTTGGATTTGCTGCAGCCAGCCATCGGCCTCTGGCAGCGGGACAGATGGGGGCCTTGCTGCTTACCGCTTGAGGAGCTGATCGAGCAAAAAGACTCATGCGAAAAGACGGATCGATGACTTATGAAGAAAACATTAAGACGCAGTTCGCTGTGGCCTTCCCCCTCCCTTCTCTCCTCTCCTCAATTAAGGACTTGCTTTTGGAGGTGCAGTGGCTTGATGGCTTGATCTTGGTGACTGATTCTCAGCAGGCCACCTTTGTGCCCTTTTCGCAGCTGGATTCTTTGTTGCGCAGGGTGCGGGCCCGTCCCAATGGTCAGATTGTGGTTGAACGGCTGTGCATGGCACTCCTGGATGACCATGATGCTGGGGGAGCCAAGCCTGTGCTGGTGTTTCAGGGTGATGACAGGTTCTGGCTGGGAATGATGGGCCTGAACGGCAGTCACTCGAACCGCGATGGCGCTGTTGCACACCTCGATCGTTGTTTTGCTCTTAGTAGTTGAGTTGTTCACATCGTCAAGGAAGGCCTTGATGAGGGAAGTGCCTTTTCTAAGACATGAGAATGTCTGCTATTTGACTTAACCAGCAGTTGACTTGTTTGCAGAGAGATCAGGCTTTTTGTCTTGATTCAAATCAGCTTTGACCCGCAGGTATTTTACATTCTTAAATCAGGCGTAGAAACCTCTACTAGGTTGAAAATATTGGAATATCTTCTCAACTTAAAATTGCCGCTTCCCCAAAGTAAGCATCCTCACTAAACTGGCAAAATCTTTCTGTTTCGAGGGGCAGAAGCAAACTGTAATTTGGCATGAATGGGCTGATTGCCCTATAGAGAATAAGAGTTCTATTTCTACGCCTGTTGACATCCAAAAGATCATTTGAAATCACTAACAATCACCATCATGAAAGGTTTCAATCGCTTCTGCTTGCAGGATTTTGCCATTTATTAGGCCAAATTAATTGGTGCATGTGATGGTAAAAGAATCTCCTGGAGTGACCTTGCTGCGTCATTGATCTTGATTCGCGTCAATTGGTGTTGGTGTGAATAGAATGCTTGTGAATAGCAACAAAGTTATTTTATTGGCTTTTTCGTTAGACAATAAAAACCTTATTATAGGGAATAAATTGTGCCAAAATATCCTCGGCTCATTCTTGAAGCAGCCCACCTTGCCAGAAAGGCGTTGAAGTTGTGCGCTGATCTTGAATGTGTTGGTGTTATAGGCCAAATTAGTCTGCTTGGCCCTAACATTATTGCCATCATCATTTAACCGGTAACATATGCGATGACTTTTTTGAATGTTGAATGGTAAATACAGGATTAACCATTCCAATGCATGGTCAATGTTGAGGAGAAATCTTTGTTGTCTGTAGATTAACTCTTGTTCAGAATAAAGCTTCTTGTTGCATTTATGAGCTGCTCGAATGATGAAGAGAAAGAATTTCAATCATATTGAAAGACTCGCTCTAGTCGATAACTTCTATGATGCCTTCGGCAACATACACTGCCAAATCCTCGATATTTTCTGCCAGCTCTTCTCTAGATATATCCCATTTCTCACACATTTTTGTTGATAATTCATGTTCTTTAGCATGTTCTATCATTGCTTCTACCATGTGTTGAGTTAAGCTCATTCTCATTCTTACTTCCAGGTAATCCCATACAGCTTTCTCTAAGCGACTAATAAATTGAATATCATCACTACCAGCGTAGTCATATAGACCCATCACACCTATATGGCAAAAAACCTGCCCTAGTTCGTCGTAAGCACTTTCAGAGCCTTCGGCATGTTCATATTCTGCCAAGATCCACTCTAATTTCTCTCTCTCCTTTTTGTTGCCATTCTTTGCTGCCTTGAGAAGCTCGTAGAATTCTTTGAACTCTATGGGTTTTGGCATGAGGGTCATCAAATTCCATCAATCATCCTACTCGTAGCACTAGAGCTGATCACCAAACGCTGGTGTGATGAGTAAGTCAATCATTTTAATCCTATCAAACCTTTGCCCGTAAAAATATCAAATGGATGTGAACTTATCATTTATATTAGAAACTATCTCACGGATTTAGGATTGGAGAGTCTTGCTGCGCTCTCCCTATTACTCTTCAATAGAGCTTGATAAGCCGACATCAAAGCGAGTGATAGATACCCTGCAAAATTTCATCGTTTGCTATTCTCTATTGACGTCCACCGAGTCCTTTCATTTCTTCCAGAAGTGTTTGATTTAAGTTCTCATCACATCTCATGAGCATTAACGGATAGATCGTACCTTGGCTGTATGGAGCATATGCTTGGGCGCAAACCTCTCCTATCGCACTCTTCCAGGCATTAAAGGTCGAAGCTTTTAGTTGAGACTCTAAACTGCTGTTTGACTGTTTAAGGGCCTGAGAGGCGCAATAGCTCAGCTCATAGTTGTTGGTTCCTGGGCACTTGAACTCATTTGCCTTGAATGGGACAAGTAATGTCCATATCATTAAGGGGAGTAAGGGGAATACTTGCTTCAAGCGTTGCCTGCTGCTTTTGGAAATTATGTCATACTATTGCAGCATTCATATCAATCAATTTGCAGATTTTAATTGTCGATGATCTCCTTGAAGTCACCTCAAGATGACATATTCGGTTCTTCTGAGGTCCAGGGATTCTTGTGTCTTCTTTTTGCCGATCTCTTACCTATCAAACGAACCCATCATTTCATGCTATTACCTTCAAGGCTCAAGAATTTCTTTGGCGATTAGATTAGAGAAGAATATCTCGTCGTGAACATGAAAGGTTTTGGAGAAAAGAAACAAATAAAAAATAAACAATCCTCCAAGAAGTTTGCCCGAATACCACCTGATCAACTCAAGGCTATCGCTTTTAAATGTCACCAACAAGGCAATATAAATGAGGCACAAAAAGCCTATCAGGAATTTATTAATAGTGGCTTAAGTGATCCAGATGTATTCTCTAACTTCGCATTAATCTGTCAATCCCAAGGAGAGGTTGATAAGGCAATAAAAGTCTATAAGAAAAGCGTTAAACTATTTCCTGGCCATGCTTTTTCACATGCAAACTTGGGTTACCTTTTCTTTCAGATAGGAATGCTAGATGATGCTGAAGTGGCGATCCGCCAGGCGATTTCTCTGCAGCCTAACCTCGCGAATGCTTATTCATACTTGGGTTTAGTCTTACGAGAAAAAGGAAGACTAAACGATGCAGAAGATATAACCCGAAAGGCCATTGAACTTCAGCCAGATTTGGCTGATGCACACGTTAATCTTGGTCAGATTCTACAGAATCAAGGCAAACTAGATGAAGCAGAGCATACAACACGCAAGGCAATTGAATTGCAAGATGATTCAGCAAGTATCTATCTAAATCTCGGTGGTATCTTGCAAGATCAAGGTAATCTAACTGATGCAGAAGTGAATACAAGAAAGGCAATACACCTACAGGCCGATCTGCCTGATGTCAATTTAAACCTTTCTATAATTTTAAAGGATCTTGGCAGAATTGAGGAGGCTGTATTTCATGCAACAAGAGAAATTGAGCTTTACCCACTAAAGCAATCATCATATTTGCTTCTTAACTCTCTGCTTGAGGAATCTGATCTTTCATTCTTACCTGAACGACAGTCCAGAGTTTTGCTTCGTGGCCTATTAAAGAGAAACGATATTGCACATAAAAATCTATTTTCAGCAATTAATCGCTTGATCTCAGAAGAAACACTAAACAAAATTTCCGGCATTCATCATGATTTATTTGATGAACCCTCTTTTCAACATATTCTTGCTGATGATGAGATCATCAGTGCTCTTGGTTTGATGTTATTCACCACAATGGCCTGGGAGAAGGCATTGATTAATATACGCAAGCAAATATGCCTTTCAATCCAAAATAATGTTTTTAATAAAAGGATTATTAATTTAACTATTGCTCTTGCGGAGCAGTGTTTCCTCAATGAATATGTTTTTATATTTACCAAGCAAGAATTTGATGCAATAGAAAAGTTTAAACTTACATTCTTGAAAGGTGATTTTGATCTAAAAACTCTTTCCATCTTAGCTTGTTATATACCCATTGCCGATCTTTGTGAACAGTTCCCTTCATTAAGAGGATTCATCGATGCAAATGAGCAGCTAAATAATCTAAAAATAATGCAACTCGTTGAACCAGAGCGCGAAAATGAGTTTGCAGCATCTATTTCTAAATATGGATCTATCGATGATGGTACTTCTATTCAGGTTAAAAAGCAGTATGAAGAGCATCCCTATCCGCGTTGGAGATATGCTTCTTACTCACGTGAAAATATTCAAACTATATCTTCAGCAATTAACAATGAAATACACCCTAATCGGATCTCCATCATTTTGCCCAAGCAGAGATCTCGAGTTTTAATCGCTGGCTGTGGAACCGGACAGCAAATATTCGATGCCCTCTCTTATGCTAACTCTGATTTAACTGCTATCGATCTAAGTTCTTCTAGTATCGCTTATGCAAAGCGTAAGGCGCATGAATATGGAATTGAGCATATAAGATTTATAGAGATGGATATTCTTGATCTTCCAAAACTAAATGAAGAATTTGATCTTATAGAATGTACGGGCGTTCTCCATCATATGAAGGATCCATCTCAAGGTCTACAATCTCTACTTAAAATACTCGCAGCCGATGGAATGCTCAAATTAGGATTTTATAGTGAGCTGGCACGTCAAGATATTGTCGAGGCTAGGAAAATTATTAAATCTGAATCTTTTGAGGCTAGTCATCAAAGCATTCGTCTATTTAGGAATAAACTAATTAACGGGGAATATCCGAACATTAGTTCAATCTCAAACTGGCCAGACTTCTACACAACTTCTATGTGTAGAGACCTTTGTTTTCATATTATGGAACATCGTTACTCACTAGAGATGATCGCATCGCTGCTTGAACAATTTGAACTTAGATTCTTAGGTTTTGTGTTGCCAAGTATCGTTAAAAAAGCTTATGCTAGAGCTTATCCATCTGATGCAATGCAGACTGACCTCGGCTGTTGGCAACAGTATGAACAAGCCAATCCCAACACCTTTAGACAAATGTACCAATTTTGGACGAATCAAAGATAATGCCTTATGCCTAAATATTCCGCAAAAATATTGATAATTTTGGTGTTGAACACTATGGTTATAAGAGTGTATTGCCTGGCAACCAGTCCAATGGTATAATGTTTGCTCATAATCAATACAATGATCATGGAAGATTCTGAGAGCAATGCAACTTCGAGTAAAGATCAAACGGAAGCCTTCGAGCCTCCAAAAAATAGATTTGGTATACCATATTTGCTCGCAACCGATAAAGAAGAAAAAGATACGCCAAAAAAAGAGGTGCTTAATGTGTTAGGTCTACAATTATCAGCTCCAGAGGGAATGAAGAACCCGCTGTTGATATTCTTTGGGTTAATTGGTGTTAACATTGCAATTATTGGATACTTTACGTATATGCTGAATAAATAGTAATGACTCATTCTTTTTCGTTTCTTCAGAAGTCAATGCTTGCTTTGCTTCTTGAAAGTCTATTCTGACAGTTTTCCTTGATCCATTTATATCAACATCCTGAGTAGTATTTTCCTTCACGCTTTCTCTCTATTGATATCCAGCGCCAATATATTAGATTGCATTTTTAATCGCTTATGATGTTGACAGTCATTAGGCCTAGTCACCATAAAGAAATATGCTTTTGTTTGCTGAATAATTATTCCTCTGTGATTAGAATTCTTCTGGCCAGCCAGACTATTAGGTCAAAAGGATATTTGGATCAAAATGATATAGGGAGCTTTGAATTTTGCCCGATTTGACGGTCTCGATATGCTCGATATGAGAGATTTAAAGTAAGAAATATAAAGTGATTTCTTTAATAGACATCTTTTCAATGGCAGTTTATTTAACATTGCTCTGTCTTCTTTGTAGAACGATATTGATTATCGCTAGAGAGAATATCAGCGCGATAGAGGTAATGAATATGATTAGAGGTTGTCCTTGCAGTGCCTTTACATTCCCACTAATAATTTCTTGAACTTCAATGCCATCTAGGCGCTTTAATGCATAGCCACTTGCAACAAAAGGAGCGTCTGATATTAAGATACTAAAGATCAATGCAGGTAAAAACTTTTTCCATGCAATTTTTGTAAGCCCTAATCCATAGCAAACAAAATCAAACAAATTTGACATTAAAAAACTTGTCATCAAAAAGAAGTTTTGCTCTAGATGTTTTTTGCTGAAGTTCTCTACTCGACTCATCAGCCTCTTGCCTACAAGGTGCGCGATTACTGTTCTGCCAAACTTCCTGGAAAGGGTGAAGCAAGAAGAGCAGGCGATAAGATCGGCCATGAAAATAACCAACAAGCCTTGCTGGAATCCAAAGAAATAGCCAGAGAGAACAGAGCAGTATGTGCCAGGAAGTATTGGGATGATGATACTTATTGACCGTAGGGCAAAAATAATCCCAATAACCCATAAACCCATAGATGCAACCTTGCCATCAATACCTTTTAGCCAGCTGCCTATCGTTGTTATATCGAGAAATTTAGCAATATAAATCATTAACGCGACTAGAAGGAGGCTGATTATTAAATAAAATGATTTCCTCCTATTGAAATGCCTTTTAATCACTTTTGCTGCATATAACTGGCTAAATATAGCATTTATCAGTCTCCCCCAGGCTATGTGAATTAAACAACCTTTTCTTGGCTAATGGATAATAGCAATACAATACAATTACGATTAAAGACCCTCAGCGCAACGCTAGTGCACTTCCAGGACATCATTACGACCCTGAATTCCTTTTGGGCTGATCAGGGCTGTGTGCTGTTGCAGCCTTATGACACCGAAAAGGGTGCAGGCACGATGAGTCCCCATACAGTTCTGCGCGCTATTGGACCAGAGCCTTGGTCTGTGGCTTATCCAGAGCCTTGTCGACGCCCCACCGATGGTCGCTACGGCGACAACCCCAACCGCGCTCAACACTATTTTCAATATCAGGTATTGATCAAGCCCTCTCCAGATGGCATTCAGGAGACCTATCTTGCATCGCTCGAAGCTTTAGGAGTGTGTACGGCCGAACATGATATTCGTTTTGTAGAAGACAATTGGGAATCACCCACCCTTGGAGCCTGGGGGGTTGGTTGGGAAGTGTGGCTTGACGGTATGGAGGTCACACAGTTCACTTATTTTCAGCAATGTGGTGGTCTTGATTGCAGCCCTGTGCCGATCGAGATCACCTATGGGATTGAGAGATTGGCCATGTATTTACAGAATGTTGAGAATATTTGGGATCTCAGCTGGAATAACAAACGAAACTATGGTGATATTTGGCTTTCTCTAGAAAAGGGTCAGTGCCACTTTAACTTTGAATCATCTGATCCAAGTCGCCTCAAGCAGTTGTTCGATATATATGAAGCGGAAGCGTCAGATCTGATCGCAAAGCAGCTGCCAACACCGGCACTTGATTTCGTTCTTAAATGCAGCCATACCTTTAATCTCCTCGAGGCTCGTGGCGTGATCTCGGTGACGGAGCGAACAGCCACGATTGGAAGGATTCGCAGCCTGGCTCGTGGAGTGGCAGAGGCTTGGTTAACAGAAAGGGAGGCAATGGGATTCCCTTTGCTTAACGACAGAGCACTTTGTTTAGATCAGCCAAAATAATCTCAAAGGGCTCAATAAATCCAAGGGCCTGATTTCAACCTCCCAATATTCTGCCTGTATCAAATGATACTTAGCGCTGTCACTTGTGTTCGTTGTGAGCACTCATCTTCTCACTACCCTTTGCTAGCCCATGTTTTGGGCTTTTTGTGTGAGGAACCAAATGAAACTCTTCCAGCAATTGCTGGTGGCACCTGCTGCCTTGGGCCTGATGGCGCCAATGGCTGCTAATGCCGCAGACCTAGACATCAAAGGTGTGTCCGACTATTCGGCCTCCAGCGAGCAGGTCACCAGCATCTCTCAATTCCAAGATGTTTACCCAACCGATTGGGCTTATCAGGCGCTGAGCAACCTGATTGAGCGTTACGGCTGTGTAGCTGGCTATCCAAGTGGTAGCTACTTGGGCAACAGAGCAATGACCCGCTTTGAAGCGGCGGCTCTATTGAATGCTTGCCTCGATCGCGTCACTGAAGTCACCGACGAACTGCGTCGTCTGCTCAACGAATTCGAGCAGGAGCTCGCCATACTCAAGGGCCGTGTTGATGGCCTAGAAGCTCGCGTTGGTGAACTCGAAGCCACTCAGTTCTCAACAACAACCAAGCTTGCTGGTAAGGTCGAAATGGTGGTTGGTGGTACCAGCTACACCGGTGACGAGACCGATGAGCTTACGGCTGATGATGATGATGAAGAAGGTGATTACCTTGGAACTGACGCCCTTACTTTCAACTACAGACTGACGTTGAATCTCAACACCAGTTTCACGGGTAAAGATCTTCTATACACCCGGTTGAGAACTGGTAACTTCGCCGATAGCGCATTTGGTGGTAAGGGTTATGTGAAGCCTACCTACTTGAATGTTGCCAATAACAACCAAGACGTCCTGAAGGTTGACAAGCTCTGGTATACCTTCCCGATTGGTGACAGCTTCACTTCTTGGGTTGGTGCCAAGATTGAAAACTACTACATGCTTGGCAGTGCTCCATCTGTTTATAAGCCAATCTTGAAAGCATTCAAGCTGGGTGGTAACTACGGAGTTTATGGAGCCAGCACAGGTCAAGGCTTAGGTTTGGCTTGGAAGTCGCAAGTCGATGACCCGATGGACGCCAGATTTGGCATTAGCGCTAACTATGTGGCCAAAAGTGGCGAAGATGGTGATCCCTCTGATGGTGGTATAGGCAACGGTAATTCCAAAGGTAAGTTCCTTGCCAAGATTGATTACGGCAATCCTCAGTGGCAAGTCTCTGCGGCTTATGCATACACCCAACAAGGCATGACTCAAGGCTTTGGCACAACCAATGGTGGTGCCAGTGTCTACAGTAAATGCAGAGGCACAAGTTCTTGTGGCGCTGATTCCAATGGAGTCGCGTTTAGAGCTTTTTGGCAGCCTGATGAGCCAGGTTTTATTCCTTCCTTCAGTGTTGGCTACGACTTCACTGCTTATAACCTGCCAGATGAGGCTGCAGATGGTACACGCGAACAAAGTATGGCTTGGTTCGCAGGCATGATGTGGAAGGATGCCTTCCTTGAGGGCAATACCCTTGGAGCAGCAGTCTCTGAGCTTCAGTGGGTAACCCAACAGAAGGGCGATGACACTCCTGATGACGGCAACATGGCCTTTGAGCTGTGGTACAAGTTCCAGGTCACAGACAACATCTCTGTGACACCAGCTGTTTTCTATCTGAGCCGTCCGTTTGGAGAGAAGACAGGTTCAGCCACTAAGTACGGTGGCGACGGAGCTGATACTTTTGGTACCTTCGGTGGCCTAGTTCTAACCACATTCAAGTTCTGATCGCAGCGAGGCAGGAGATTTTCTGCCCTGGTTCTTCAGACCATCAAGGCGCCTCTTAAGCGGGCGCCTTTTTTGTCTTTAGAAGTTATTCAAAAGCTGAAGAAAGCAATACAGAACACTTCAGCAAGGCAATATGCATTGGTTCTTTTCTGCAAAAATCTACGATCAGAGTAATAGGAAGCCGAAACTATTTCTTGCTCTTTCTTCGGGGGTTATATTGTATCTTTTTTGAGCAAATTAATGTTTTACAGTTTGAATAAAACAGCTTCTTTCTAATCAGAAGAAGCCTTGGATTGAGCTTATTTTCTTCGTTTAGAGTGGTTTTTGTGAAAACTATTTTAGAATTGGTTTACCAGCAGTTTTCTCCTTCGCCGATCGGGACGCAAATATTTGATTTCTTTGCCTTTTTGGCAGCTTTTTTCGCGTCTTCATCAGGTTTGCTTTCAGCATCGATGTCTTGATCAGTGGTCCACTCTTTCAGTCCTCCCATATCACCTTCACCGCCTTCGCCAGCGTGGCTCAGATTTGGCTGAAGTGCGTTTGCCGCTAGCAGTGCAGAAGCTGCAAGAAATATTGCTACAGGAGACTTTTTGCTCATGCTGAGAGGCTCATTTTGAAATCCATTTTGGCTCCCCCCCGCCACCATTGTTTGGCGATTCGCTACTTGGCTTGGTATCAAATGACTCTTGCTTCAGCTACCTAGGCGCCTGAGCAGGTTGGTGTAGGCCTGAAAGATCAAGTCCAGTTCTGGTGAACGGCCATGCTCGGCAAGAAGGGCGCGGGCACCAGCATTGAGGCCAAACAGAATGGTGCGGTCTTCATTGCTGCTGATATAGCTCTGGATCCAGCCAACACAAACCAGCCGCTCACCAGCAGTGACTGTTTCCACTGTATGCAGGCTTGTACTGGGATATATGACCACCTGGCCAGCTGGCAGCTTCACTTGCTTGCTGTCTTGCAAGGTTTGAATGCAGAGAGCTCCTCCCTCGTAACTTTCGGGCTCGCTGAGAAATAGCGTGAAGGAGAGGTCGCTACGCCCTGAGCTCATGTAGGCATTGTCGACATGCATTCCATAGCCCTGGCCAATACCGGATCGACTGAACATCACCCCGTGGATGTGCCTTGGCAAGGCAAAGCTCTTCACCAGCGGATCCGATTCAAGCTTCTCAATCACCAGCTGGCTGTTTTCTTTGGCGGTTTTTGAGTGGCGATCCAGCTGGAGGTTGTTCTTGACTTCGGCGGCTTGATATCCCGCTGTTTTACGTCCGTCCTGCCAGGAGCTTTCGTCAGCCAATAAAGTTGCACGTAGTTGGCTTACGGTTGCCTCATCAAGCAATGGATGGGTCAGGGGCTCCATAGAGATTGCTGAGGAAATTCCATCATCAGAGCGTTGAGCCTCCTGGGTTTTGAGCGCATCATTTGTTACAGCAGCTGGTATGGAATGCGCAAGGAGGCTTTAAGTGCTCTCAATAGGGTGAGGGTTGCAACGTTAATGGTTTGTTGGCAATGGGTTTGAAGGCACGTCTTACGTATTCAGGCTTGGCGGCCGTTCTCGCCCTTGGCACTGGATTCAGCCAAAACGGTGTTGCGAATACTCGAGAAGTCCGTGTTTATTCAGGTCGGCACTACAACACTGATCGTCAAATTTACAAGAAATTTTCTGAGCAAACAGGGATCAAGGTTCGGCTGATCGAATCTTCTGGTATTTCATTGTTAGAGCGTCTTAAACGAGAGGGGGCAAACTCTCAGGCAGATGTGATCATCCTTGTTGATGCGGCACGGATTAGTAATGCAGCACAAGAGGGGCTTTTGCAACCTTCGCGCTCAGCAAAGTTGGATAGCGAAGTCCCTAGTGCCTATCGCGATCCGCAAGGTCGTTGGTATGGGCTGACCCGTCGCGTGCGGGTGATTGTTGCCAATCCATCGAAGGTGAACGTTGGCAGTATTCGCACTTATGCCGATCTGGCTAGCCCCTCACTTAAAGGGAAGGTGTGTCTACGCAAGCGCAACAACGTCTACAACCAATCTTTAGTCGCTGATCAGCTTGTGTTGCGCGGTGAGGCTGAAACCAAGAGTTGGTTGCAGGGAATGATCTCTAACGTTTCCCAGCCTTACTTTGGAGGAGATGTCTCCCTGGCTCGTGCTGTGTCACAAGGCATCTGTGGCGTTGGCATCGTTAATCACTACTATGTTGCGCGGATGCGTGCTGGTGTGAGCGGATCGAAAGACAAGGCTCTTGCTAATAAGCTCACGGTTATCACACCTGATCCCGCCCACGTCAATGTCAGTGCTGGTGGGTTGGCTAGGTATGCAAAGAATAAGAAGGAGGCGATTGCGCTGCTCGAATTTCTTGCTTCACCCGATGGCAGTCAAGGCATGGCTGGCCCCACCTATGAACATCCGTTGCATGGCTATGGCACGTCGTTGGAACTCAAAAAGTTCGGCACTTTCCGCCCCGATCGGGTCACGATTAGCCAGCTCGGAGCGAATAATGCCAAGGCGATTCAGTTGATGGCTCAATCTGGTTGGAAATAGGGTTTTAGGCTTGTGGGTTCAGGGCTAGAGCCCTGCCAAGCGAGCTCCTTTGTAAGGGCTTGTCTTGAACCTTGCGCCTGCTGAGTGCAGAGAGGGGAATTCTCGAGATAGTCGTTTGAGTTTGTTTGCGAGGGTTTTCTTCGCCTTTGCTTGTTTCAGGCTTAGCCCTGACAGCACTAGTGCTTGGTGCCCAGCCCTTTCCTTCTCAGGCAATGGTTGTCGTTGCTGTGGTGTTGCTGATCACGGCTCGTTTCTGCTTGATTCGTCTCGGCATTCCCCAAAGCAGGGCTACAGCATTGGCGTTGATGTTGCCATTGTTGTTGGCATGGTCTTGCTGGTGGGGGCAGCCGAGGCCTGGACCTTTGGACCCTGCGCGCCTGTTGGCGAGTGACGGTTTTTTTGATCGTTCCTCGCGCCTACCGCTTCGCAGCAGCCTCGAAGGTCGGCTACTGAGTGATAGCCGATTGCTTCGTGATAGCAGCTTTGAGGCTGATAGTTGCCGTGCCTTGTTGGCGGTGAACCGGCTCAATGGCCTGCCGAGGCATGGCCGTAGTGAAGTTCAGCTACGACCTTGCCCTCAGCTTTTGCAGCAGGGTTGGCGAATCCGTGTGCATGGTCAGTTGCGCGCTCCGGCTCTAGGGCCTCATTCGCTACTGCCTGGGCCAGCGGAGCGGCTTCAGCAGCAGGGAAGTTGGAGCCAATTCTGGGGTGATCAGGTTGAGGTGTTGCAACGTCCCTGGACGCCCATCGCCGATGCTCGCCGTCAGGTTGCCATGCGCTTACAGCAACTGGCCGGTCCGCGGTCGGGAGGATTGCTGGCGGCTTTGGTTCTGGGTCGTGCCCAAGTTGATCTGCCGCTTGATTTGGTTAAGGCGTTCCGCGTTGCTGGCCTTTCCCATGCCTTGGCGGCCTCGGGCTTTCATCTTTCTGTGCTGTTGGGAGCGTCGCTGGGGATTGCTCGGTTGCTGCCAAGGCCCTTTCGTTTGACGTTTGCTGCAACGGCATTGATCAGCTTTTTGATGCTGGCCGGACCACAACCGTCGGTTGTGAGAGCTGTGTTGATGGGTAGCACGGTGTTGTTGATCAACGAAGGCGGAGGCCGCAGTCGTCCTCTAGGGGTGTTGCTAGCGACGTTGGTGCTGATGTTGTTGGTGAATCCCACCTGGGCGCGTTCGATTGGTTTTCAATTGAGTGCGGCAGCTACTGCCGGATTGGTTGTCACAGCAGGGCCCCTAGAGCAGGCTCTCTCCAAGCGTCTACCTAGATGGCTTCGAGGGTTGGCACCGGCGCTGGCTGTTCCTTTGGCCGCAATCGTTTGGACTCTGCCACTACAGATTGTTCATTTTGGATCCACTCCTGTCTATGCCCTAGTGGCGAATCTGCTGGCTGCTCCTTTGTTGGTGCTGCTCACCCTCTCAGCGATGGCGTTGGCCTGGTTGTGTTTGCTCTTGCCTGCTGGCTGGTTGACTCCATGGCTGAGTTGGATCAGTTGGCCGATCCAGCAGTTGGCTGGGTTATTGATTGCTCTGGTGCGTTGGATCTGCACTTGGCCAATGGCGCAGTTGTTCACCGGTCATCCCCAGTCTTGGTTGGTGTTGTTGTTGGTGTTGGGATTGCTGCCTTGGTTGGTAACGGGATTGCGTCACTTGCGTGCCTGGGGAGTGGTTGCGTTGTTGGTTTGTTCGTTATCGCAGGCTGTTGTGCAGATGAGCGATGGACTCGTGGTGGTGCATCAGCACAGTCGGCGATGGTTATTAGCTAGGCATCGTGGGCGGGCGGTTTTGGTTAGTACTCATGGAGATGGTCGTAGCTGTTGGCAGGCTCGTCGCCTGAGTGAAGCGTTTGGCCATGCCCGTCTTGATTGGGCGATGGTCTTGGATCCGGTTGCCAGTGAGGCGGCGTCCTGTTGGCGAAATCTGGCCCATACCGTGCTGGCTGAGCATCAGGGTGTGATGCCTTTGCAGGTTGGACAGCGGTTAGCCAGTCCTGGCCTGGAGGTGAGACCAATCGCTGCAGCAGAGCAGAGTTTGCAGTTGCGAGCTGGTCGTTTGCGTTGGCATCTGCTGCCAACGCGTCAGGCCTATTGGAGTTGGCGTGATCGTCAGGGATTGGATGGCATGGAGCGTCAACCTTTAGTCAAATCAGAGGATTTGACAGGGATTTGGCTTGGTTTTGTCCCAACCTCTCTTGAGCGGCGATGGCTGGTACAACACACTGCAGGGCGGCTTTGGGTCAGTGGTAGGGCAAGCGGCTCCCTGAGCATGGTGGCCTCAGCGTTTTAAAGTTGCCTTTCGTCTTTACGGGCGTCTGGAGAGGTGGCTGAGTGGTCGAAAGCGAACGACTCGAAATCGTTTGACGGGCAACCGTCCGTGGGTTCGAATCCCACCCTCTCCGTTTTTAGTTTGTGCTGCCGGGACCTGACAGGTCTCGGAGTGCTGTTGTAGTAAGGTGTCTGGGACGCGGCGCTGTCCTGAGAGGTCCTCGGGAAACCCCTCCGGAGCGCTTGATTTGTTGGTGGATATGTTGGTGGATATTGTGGTTGTGTTGGTGGATAAAATGTGTGTTGGTGGATTACCTTAGATGGGTCTGACAGAAAGGGAAGTCAGGTCACTATCAGTCAAGTCAAAGAGGTACAGCAGGTCCGTGGGAGACTCCCTATATGTATTAGTAGAACCTGTAAAAGGTAGTGGTGGCAAGAGTTTTGTAGGAAAAATGCGTTCTAATGGCAAGCAAATTGATGTTCGTATCGGCGTTTTTGGCAAAGGTCCAGGGCAGTGGACTCTCAAAGCAGCAAGAGATGAATGGTTTCGTTTGCGGAGTTGGTATAGAGAGACAGGCAGAGATCCAAGAGAATTGCAAAAGGATGAGAAAAGGCAATTAGCAAAACAATCCTCTGATCAAACACTTAATGAGTTGGTTGATTCTTATTTGATTGCATGTAAGACCAAATACAAACAATCAGAGACCACCATTAAGGACAAGAAAAATAAGTTGTCCAATGAAATTATCCCTGCATTAGGTGGAAGTACTCCTGTTAGTCGTTTGGGATGGGATGAGAAATCAAAAGGTAGGACTGGCAGAGAAGCGGTCTTTGAGATCACTGACTCCATAGAGAAGAGGGGGTCTCTGAATCAGGCAAGGAAGGTGCTTGGCGTGATGAGGCACCTCTTTGACTACGCCATAGAACGGGGATGGATGGAGAGAGGTCAAAACCCTGCAGTGCAAGCAAGGAGTGTTGGTGCAGGGCATGAGGTCCAACACAACCCTTGTTTGTCGTGGGATGAGTTGCCGCAGTTATTGGATGACCTAAACCGCAATAAGGGGAATGGGTCACAGGTGGTTCTTGCTGCGATCAAGTTGGATTTAATGACTTTCTTGCGTGTTGGGTCATTGGTTCCAATGCGTTGGGATGAAGTGGATTACGCAGCAAACCTATGGACTGTGCCTGGATCCAGGATGAAGAGCGGCAAGAATCATTGGGTTCCTCTTACTGATCCAATCAAGGATCTGCTGGCACATCTGAGGAAAATCAATGGTGATCAGGAGTATGTGTTCTGGAGTCCAAGGGGTAGAAGCAAACCCCATATCGATGAGTCAGCACTCAACCAACACCTCAAAGTGCGCCTTGGTTATGGAGGAAGGCAAACCGCTCATGGACTTCGTTCTTTGCCACTAACAGCAGGGCAGGAAGTCCTTAAGTTCTCTGCTGAGGTCATTCAACGGCAGATGGACCATGCCGTTGGGGACAAGGTTCGTCAGGCATACGACAAGTCCCAACTTCTTGATGAGAGGTGGAAGTTCATGCGTGCCTGGTGTGATGCGCTACTTGATCAAGGACTTGAGGTCTAAAAGAAGCGTCAGGCAGTTCTATTGGTAGAGGAACCCTTCTTGCAACTGCTCTTAATCGGCAACCAGTCTTCGGCATAGGTACTGGTCCATCTCGCCTTACGCCATTCAGCAAGCATCTGCATGCCTCCATAACGCTTGATGAGGTCATGGAGAACAACACCATTGAGAGTGCATCCATCCACGGGACATGCCAGCACATAGGTGTCTTTACTGCGTGCATAACCCATCACTGCCTTGCGCTTCTTGCAGTTAGGGCACTGAACCTGGAAGGTTTCTTTGCCGTTGAAGTTATCTCTTCTTTTGACTCCACCTAATCTTGATGCTATTTCAATGAAGAATGGATATTCAATATTGAGATCACGCCGATTGCACTACATGTATAATGTGATAACTCAAAAACATTGTTATTACTATTAAAAACCATTATGTGCGTAATACATTTTGCGATGGTGTGATTAAATTGTGAGAATTACGCTGCTGAGCAAAACATGAAAATTTCAAATCTTATAGTTACTGCTGCTATTTCACTTGGGAGTGCATTAGGTGTTTCGTCTTCAGTGCAGGCAGGATATACGTGTAGAGACACAATGTTGGGGAGACAGTGTTCTGGTGAGTTAAATGGTCAAAGGGTTGATACGATAACGCGAGACACAATGTTGGGGAGGCAGACGACTGGAACTGTTGGAGGAGAACCATACAATGTGACTTGTAGAGAGACAATGTTGGGAACACAGTGTGATTAATTTTCTTCGGATAGCAGAAGTGTGATAATTCTGTGCCCCAATTGTGATAATTGTGTGATAACTATCCTTTCTTTTTAGTTCTTCAAATGACTTGCTATAACTAACTTCTAGAAAAGGTTTATATTACACATACAAAAGGTCTGTATTAACGCCGATTACACAACGTGACTAAAAATACTAGTGATAGCAGGGGATTAGGGCGATCTAAAAATTCTGCTCACAGTCTACTCACACTTGCCTAGTCACATTCTTGGACGGTTATTCATGGCATTTGCTTGCCCTTGCTCTTAATCGGCAACCAGTCTTCGGAGTAGGTACTGGTCCATCTCGCCTTACGCCACTCATCAAACATCACTGTGCCTCCATAACGCTTGATTAGGTCATGGAGGACAAAACCATTGAGAGTGCATCCATCCACAGGACATGCCAGCACATAGGTGTCCTTACTGCGTGCATAACCCATCACTGCCTTGTGCTTCTTGCAGTTAGGGCACTGAACCCTGAAGGTTTCTTTGCCGTTGAA
>QCLC01000015.1 GCA_003214855.1 Prochlorococcus sp. AG-412-I05
GTCCCACGCAGAGATGTCGCAGGTGCCGCCACGTCCAGGGCCATCACAAGCAAAGGCATAGCCGAAGTCCTTTTTGTCGGGCATCAGCTTGGAACCTCTTGCATCAAGTGCACCCTTGATCAAGATCAATGCAGTGGTGTGAAGACCCAAGGCAATGCCATGGTGAACCAGGAAGTCTCCTGGGCCAATAGGCATGAAGTTGGAAACTTCTGGACTGGCATTAATCAGATCCATCCAGTAGTGATCCCCAGGCATCCCAGCCGCAGCTAAGGATGGGGCACTATTTGCATTCGCAAGCAGCACATCAAGGCCATACATGACCTTGCCACTGGCGGCCTGAATGAACTGAGCAAAGATGGGCTCAACAAGGATCTGCTTTTCGGGGGTTCCGAAAGCAATCACCACATCGTTATGGAGATACAGCGCCAGGGTGTGGAAACCGAGGAGCATGCAAACCCAGCTCAAGTGACTGATCAGTGCTTCTTTGGTTTCTAAGACCCTTGCAAGAACATTGTCCTTATTGGCCTCAGGGTCATAGTCACGGACAAAGAAGATTGCTCCGTGAGAGAAGGCACCGCACATCAAGAAGATGGCGATGTACTGATGGTGGGTGTAAAGAGCTGCCTGAGTGGTGTAATCCTGCGCAATGAAGGCATACGAGGGCAAGGCGCCCATGTGATGCGCTACAAGACTGGCTGCTGTACCTAGACAGGCAAGAGCAAGACCAAGTTGGAAGTGCAGGGAGTTGTTGATCGTATCGGTGATCCCGTTGTGATTGAGACCGTAGTGACCGATTTTTTCTCGGAAACCATCCTTATGAGGATCATTGGGATGATTGGTGTTGTGACCGTCGGTGATTTCCTTAAAGGTATGGCCGATACCGAAGCTGTTCCGGTACATGTGGCCACCGATGATCATGAAGACACCGATCGCAATGTGGTGGTGCGAGATGTCAGTCAGCCAAAGGGCACCACTCTGTGGATGAACACCACCTAGGAAAGTAAGGATGGCCGTGCCAGCGCCTTCAGAAGTACCAAAGGCATGATTCAAAGAATCAGGATTCTGTGCATAGGCTCCCCAGTTTCCTGTGAAGAATGGGGTCAACCCTTCAGGGTGTGGAAGAACTGTGAGGAAGTTGTCCCAACCGACGTGCTGACCACGTGATTCAGGAATGGCCACGTGAACGAGGTGACCAGTCCAGGCGATGTTGGTGAAACCGAACAACACTGCGAGGTGATGATTCATCATCGCCTCAGCGTTCTTGAACCACGCCAGCGAAGGACGGAACTTTGGCTGTAAATGCAGCCAGCCACCGAACAAGAGCCAGGCAACCAGGATGTCAATGAAGATGGCGCCCTGGTAAAGCTCTGTATTGGTGCGCATTCCGATGGTGTACCACCAGTGGTACAAACCGGAATAGCAAATGTTTACTGGACGGGATGCACCCGCTTGAGTCAAAGCATCACTGATGCCTTGACCAAAGTGGGGATCCCAAATTGCGTGGGCAATAGGTTGAACATTTTGTGGGTCGGCGACCCACTGTTCGAAGTTGCCCTGCCAGGCGATATGGAACAGGTTTCCTGCAACCCATAGGCCAATAACAGCCAGATGACCGAAATGGGTAGAGAACAGCTTTTGGTAAAGCCGTTCTTCGGTCATGCCGTCGTGGCTCTCGAAGTCGTGAGCCGTGGCTATGCCGTACCAAATACGGCGGGTTGTAGGGTCCTGTGCCAGACCCTGGCTGAACGAAGGAAATTTCGTTGCCATGTGGGGAAAGGTCAGGAAAGGTCAGCCGAGCCCAAGAAGGCGGGCATGGAAGAAGGCCCAGGTGGTCACAATGCCACCAAACAGGAAGTGGGTTACACCAACTGCACGGCCCTGCGTAATCGAAAGTGCCCGGGGCTGGATGGTGGGAGCAAGCTTGAGCTTGTTATGAGCCCAGATAATGGATTCAAATAGCTCCTGCCAGTAGCCACGGCCGCTGAACAAGAACATCAAGCTAAAGGCCCACACGAAGTGGCCACCAAGGAATAAGAGGCCATAGCCACTGAGGCCAGTGCCGTAGCTCGTGAGCACCTGTGAGGACTGAGCCCAGAGGAAGTCACGGAACCAACCATTCACAGTGATGGCACTTTGAGCAAAGTTGCCAGAAACTAGATGAGTCACACTGCCGTCTGAATTAACAGTGCCCCATACATCGCTTTGCATCTTCCACGAGAAGTAGAAGATCACCATCGAGAGGGAGTTGTACATCCAGAACAGGCCTAGGAACACGTGGTCCCAAGAGGAAACCTGGCAGGTACCACCACGACCTGGGCCATCGCAAGAGAAGCGGAAGCCAAGATTGGCCTTGTCAGGAACAAGACGGGAACTGCGTGCAAAAAGCACACCCTTAAGAAGGATGAGGCAAGTTACGTGAATGGTGAAGGCATGGATGTGGTGAATCATCAAGTCGGCTGTTCCCAAGGGAATAGCCATCAGAGCCACCTTGCCACCCACTGCTACAACACTTCCGTTAAACACATCACTAACTGCACCTGGCAGACCTGTTGCCGTGCCAACCACAGACGATGTGCCAATTGAAGACGCCCAAAGGCTTTGGATCCACTGAGCTAAGACAGGCTGCAACTGGATTGCAGAGTCGCTGAACATGTCTTGGGAACGACCCAAAGCACGCATGCTGTCGTTGTGTATATAAAGACCGAAGCTGTGGAAGCCAAGGAACATACACACCCAGTTGAGGTGACTGATAATGGCGTCCCGTGCCTTGAACATGCGGTCAAGCACGTTATCGACGTGAACTGAGACGTCATAGTCACGAATGACTGCGATGCCAGCGTGAGCGGCTGCTCCGCAAATCATCAAGCCACCAATCCACATGTGGTGTGTGAATAGCCCAAGAACCGTTGCGTAATCAGTCGCTAGGTATGGATAAGGCGGCAGAGAATACATGTGGTGTGCTACCACGATGCTTCCTGAACCAATGCAGGCCAAGTTCACTGCCAGCTGAGCATGCCAGCTATTGGAAAGGAACTCGAAGAGACCTTTATGCCCATTGGGAGCTGGGAATAACAGGGGATCACCCTTTACGTTCCCCATGATCTCTTTCATGCTGTGGCCGATACCGAACCTTGAGCGGTATACGTGGCCTCCAAACATCAAAAAGACCGCCCATGCCAAATGGTGATGAGCAACATCAGTACTCCATAGAGCACCTGTTACAGGATTCACTCCTCCGTTGTTGGTGAGAAAATCACTAAAGGCCCACCAATTAGCCGAGAAGAAATTCCCAACGCCTGAAGCAAGACCTGGATAAATCTGTCCAACGAGGTCAGCGTTGTAGAGCTCGTGTGGCAGAGGGATATCCGCTGCAGTGGCAATGGTCTTGCCATCAAGCACCATTGGAGTGCCTGCATCTATGGCATCCAAAAGGGCGTTGGTGGGGTTGGCCACATGGATCAAGTGGCCTGTCCAACCAAGAGAGCCCAAGCCAAACAGACCAATCTGATGGTGCTGAAGCATCGACTCAATCTTCTTAAACCACTCAAGCTTTGGAGCTGCTTTGTGGTAGTGGAAGATTCCGCCATGGAGAACCAGGGCAGCCATGATTAGGGCACCAGTTGCCAGAGCCATAAGCTCTGTCTCACTAGTAATTCCCCAAGCCCTCCACATTTGGAAAATGCCGGAGGTGATCTGGATGCCGTTAAAGCCGGCACCCATCTCTGCATTCATGATTTCTTGACCGACGATTGGCCAAACGACCTGCGCACTTGCTTTCACGTGCGTGGGGTCGGCTAGCCAGCCGGAGTAGTTGGAGAAGCGGGCACCGTGGAAGAAGGCACCGCTTAACCAAATAAACACTATGGCCAAATGGCCGAAGTGCGCCGAAAAGATCTTCCGGCTGGTTTCTTCCAGATCCCCAATGTGGGTATCGAAGTCGTGGGCGTCAGCGTGGAGGTTCCAAATCCAGGTTGTGGAGTTTGGTCCTTTAGCGAGGCTTTTCGAGAAAAATCCGGGTTGTTCGAATTTTTCGAAGTCGGCTGGAACGTGGTCCCGGTCGACTGGTTGATCGTAAATGGGCTTCGCTTTTTCCCCACGCTCTGGTGGGCTGATGGTCATCGAGAGGTTCCTCGAGGGACGGGATCGAGGTGGAGGTCCACCCCTTCGACAGGCCCATGGGCTTGCCGGGGCCCCGGAGACACCACCACCGAAGTGGTGCTGATACCGGGCGCCAGCACAAGTCGAAAGTCGAAACTCAGACTCACACTGGAGCGATGGGCCCCTACAAGGGGACCGCTTCGAGCAGCATAAAGCTGAGCACCACTCACTACGACAGCAAGTAACAAATGTTCTATCCGCTCGCTAATCAGTGGGGGCCTGGCGTCTGCAGAAGGGCCGCTGACAGAAGCGGATCATTAATACACGTAAGTTTACAACTCCAAAAGAAGCGTATTTTCAACGCTAATTAACATAAATCAATCAACTAATCCAACACTGCCGCCTTGCAAGGAGTTGCCACGCTTTTACCCACACCTGGTGGCTGCCCAGAATGACCAAATCTTGCCCCCCTCCAATGCCGCTTTCGAGCCGGCGTCAGCAATTCAATCTGTCGTTATGGCATGGGAAGGCCATGCGCCTATTGCAAGGCCTGGTGTTGGTTGTGCTGCTGAGCATCTCTGGGCTCTCTCCCGCACAAGCCCTGCCAGGCTGGCCCTTTAACAACCAAAACAGGGAACGTTCAACCACGCAAGCCCTACTGGAGCCAGCACCAACTGGAACTCTGCAAGAGATTGCCCCACCAGGCGCTGTTCAACAACTGCGAGAGCAGCTAGGCAAGCATCACCCCCAACTGAGCCTTGTAAGCCCAACAGACGGGACAGTTCTGAAGAAGGATGGGAGCTGGGAGCTCTTGCTCAATTTGAAGGACTGGCCACTCGCCAACGATCCAGAACTAGGCCTCGGTGCCCATGTTGTGGTGCAACTTGATGAGAATCCACCTCTGCGCATTAGTGAAGCAGATGGTGGCCAACTGCGTATTGCGATGGAAGGCCTGCTGCCTGGAAGTCACAGACTCAGCGCCTACGCCGCTTATCCATGGGGCGAAGCTGTAAAGGAGCCCAAGGCCAGCCTGCAATGGCGGCTCCATCAGCTTCAACCTCTGCAAAAAACGCAACCGACAGAAGATGAGCCTTGGTTCGTCACCGTTAGCCCCTCAGAACTCAGCAACACTGAACCCCTTCTATTGGACTGGTTGATTTGGAATGCTCCGATTCAGAACCTTAAAGAAGGAGATGGCCGCTGGCGACTCCAAGTGAGTGTGAATGGTGAAAGCTTCCAAATCACTCACCAAGACGCCATTTGGATCAAGGGCCTGCCCTCAGGGTCAGGCCCCATTAGCGTGCAAACAGAGATGCTCGACGGCTTTGGCAAGCCAATTAATCCAGTATTCAATAACCAACTGAGGATTGTTCAGACCAGGGCAGCAGACAAGCCAGCTTGGATGCAGGCAATGCTGACGAAACAGCAAATAGCCAGACTCTTAGGCGAACCCCAGCCAGAAGAAGACCAGCCTTTGGCTGATCAAACCCCTCAAGACATAAAAGAACCCCCGCAAATCTCGACAGTTGACAACGCATCAGAACCAAAACCTCTCCAAGACGCACTTTCTGAGCCGTCTGCAAAACAGGAGTTGCCGCTCTCAAGCCAACCCGAGTCAGAGCTCGAGATAGGAGCAGAACTAAAGCCAGAAGCCGAAGCCGAATCTGCTCTCGAGCCAACTCCTGATCTAGAACCAAACCCTGATCCAGACTCTCCTCTAGAGCCAACTCCTGATCTAGAACCAAACCCTGATCCAGACTCTCCTTTAGAGCCAACTCCTGATCTAGAACCAAAACTCAAAGCAGACACGACCTAAGCCTCCCCAGGACCCAATTCCTAACCCTCTTGGCCAACCCTTGATTGATCCAAAAGCATGCTTTAACGCTCGTGCCTAGATCAAATAAAAAGCAACAGCCTCCAACGTTCCCCTTGGCCAAACTGCCCTGACCCATTCCGACGCACCTAGCCCCGCTCTGCGCCTGGCTCTTGGTCTCTCTGTCAGTGCCTGGCCACTTTTGCAAAGGCTTGAAAGACGCCACCAGGTGGATCAACTGGCCCTTACCCCGCATGCAGCAAACAGGCTCGACAAAACACCTCAAGGCCTTGTAGTTGGCCCCGCCAGCGAAGTACTGAGCAGACACTGGCAGCCCAAAGGGGTCTTGCTCATCGTGGGTGCTATCGGCGCAGTGACTCGCTTAATTGCTCCATTACTGATTGGAAAGGACAAAGATCCCGCCGTGATCGTCCTTGATGCCCATGGCAAACACGTCGTGCCATTGCTGGGGGGTCACCAGGCCGGCGCAGAACAACTTGCCATGGAACTGGCCGCAGAGCTAGGAGGTCATGCCGTACTCACCGGAGACGCCAACAGCCAAAACCGCTTGGCCCTCGATAGTTTTGGCGAAGGCTGGGGCTGGCGACGTAGCGGCAACCGCGACAACTGGAATCAGCTGATGCTGACCCAAGCCCAAGGTGGGAAGCTTTTGCTGCTGCAGCGTTCTGGTGCGATGTTTTGGCAAACAACTGCTGCTGCACAAGACGTTTTTGATGCCAATGCCAATGTTGATAAAGCTCGGCCAGCCCAGCTAACCATCGGCCCACAAAGCAGCATGTCTTGCAGCTGGCATCCCGCCAGTCTTTGGATTGGCATTGGCTGCGAACGCAATACAAGCCTGAGCCTGCTTGAGCGCGCCGTGGCAGCGGCCCTGGCAGAGGCAGGCCTTGCCCCAGAGGCAGTCGCAGGCCTTGCCAGCATTGACCGAAAGGCCGATGAGACCGCCCTGCTCGCTCTCGCGCAAGCAAAGGACTGGCCTGTGCGCTTCTTCAACGCTGATGCCCTCGCAGAAGTTGACGTCCCCACACCTTCTGCTGTGGTGGCAGCCACCATGGGCACCTCTTCCGTGGCCGAAGCAGCAGCACTACTCGCAGCTCGCACCAACGGCACTTTGCTGCTAGCCAAACAGATCCACCACGCCCAAAACGCTGAACATGGTGCTGCCACCATCGCCATCAGCGAAGCCAATCAACCTTTTGCACCGCAAAGAGGCGAATTGCATCTGATCGGAAGCGGCCCTGGAGATTTGGCCTTTCTCACCCAAGATGCCCGTGCAGCCCTAGCCCGCAGTGCCATATGGGTTGGATACGGCCTCTACCTCGATCTACTGGAACCGTTGCGCCGCCCAGATCAAGCCCGTTTGGACGGCCAACTCACTCGCGAACGGGATCGTTGCCTTCAGGCCCTGGAGCTAGCCCAACAGGGAGCACGAGTCGCCTTGATCTCTTCAGGAGACAGTGGCATCTACGGCATGGCCGGCCTAGCCCTGGAACTATGGCTCACAAAACCCCCTCGTGATCGGCCACAATTTCAGGTGCATCCAGGCCTCTCAGCCCTGCAATTAGCCGCCGCCAAGGTAGGTGCGCCTCTGATGCACGATTTCTGCAGCGTGAGTCTCAGCGATCGCCTCACTCCCTGGGCAAAGATTGAAACCCGCCTGAAAAGTGCAGCTAGCGGAGATTTCGTGGTAGCCCTTTACAACCCACGCTCTCAAGAACGCTACTGGCAGCTGACCCGTGCCATAGATCTATTGCTGGAACATCGAGCCCCTAACACGCCCGTGGTCTTGGCACGTCAACTTGGACGAGCGCAGGAAGGCATACAGGTCCACACACTGCAGACGCTGCCAGTTAAAGAGGTGGACATGCTCACGCTTGTGCTCATCGGCAATAGCAGCAGTCGTTTGCAAGACAATCATGTGGTGACACCAAGGGGATACCCCGGAGCCGAACTGGCTTGAAAACAAGGCAGGTTCAGTCAAACTGAACGTTGATTAAAGGCATCGCTGTTTCAAGGCATCGCTGACTTGATAGGGCCCTTTTTAGTGAGGCGGGAAAAGAAAGCGTGTAAGCAACTTCAACTCCCGACCCTGCATGCCCATCAGGCCCCAGCGAACACTCCAAGGGGCGCTAACAAACATGTTCACCATGGCAGCGACCAATTCCCGCAGGCTAAGGGTGTTGGTCAAAAATCCATACCATTCATCACTCGGCAAAGCAAAGAAACTGATAAAGAAATCCCGCAGTTGGGGCTCTTTAAAACGCATTAGCTTCTCAAGGCCAAATTGATAAAGGGCATGCTTACGCCGCAACTCCTTGGGCCACAGAGTCGCCCAACCTGCAGCCGCGAGCACCGCTGGCCCGGCCATTGGATCCGCCATGGCTTCAGCCACAGCCTTGGCTAAATCTGGTGCGCGGCGCAGCATGCTGCCCACCAAATAGCCGGAAGCAGGGTGAACCATCGCCGCCGAGCCGCCGAAACCAAGCAGCGGTTGCTGAAGGTCAGGGAGAGGCAAATTCATCGGCAGGAAATAACCAAGCTCCTCGTGCTGCAATTCAGTGATCGTTAAGCCTTGATGAGCCAATCGCCGCTCCAAGCGTGAACGGAGGGTTTCTAAGGACACCGGAGGCGCGAGCCCTAGCGATGTTTCCTCTAAGAAGAAGCATCCCCCACCAAAGTCCATGGCATAAAGGAACGTGGGTGGCTCAGCTTTCTCCTCAGGGCTCAGATGATCACAGCGGTAGTCCATCAACACAAACTGGCCAGGCTCCACTGGCGGCTTGTTGAAACGTCCCACCACGCCAAAGCAGGTCTGAACCGCCACCGGCCCATGATCTACATGACGTAGAAACACCGGCTTATAGCCAGTTGCATCCACCACCAAGCGAGCTTGCAGCTCAACACCTTCGGCAGTTGTCACCGTACTAACGGTGGCATCAACAGCCAAATCAGTTGCGAGACCTTGATGCCAGGTCAAACCAGCAGCCTCGCATTGCTGCAACCAATGCTCCTGGAGCTTGATCTTGTCGAACAGTCCGTAATCCCGATGATGAAGACTGGGCCGATTCGCGTCAGCATTGGGGTCAGAGGCGCCTGGGCCAAAAAAACTCACTGTGTTCGACCAGCGGTGCTCGAGCAGGTGCCCCATATCAAAGGCATCCACCTCGTCACCCCAAATGCCATAGGTATAGGGCCATGGCTCGCGAGGATTGCCAACCGTTAGTGCTGAGACCTGTAAACCCTCCTTGCCCAGGGCTGCAGCAATGGCCAAGGCTGCCGGACCAGAACCAAGCACTAAGACATCCACCACTGCCTCTGTCACTGGCTCACCAGAACAATTGGTTGGGCGTAAGCCACCAGCAAAGGCATGAGTAGACAGCGATAGACGTTGTTCCTCTCGTCAACCACCACTGCCAGGGATCGTCTCTTAAAACGAGACTACCGCCCCTCGTGATAGTGACTTAAACGACATAGCTTTCTCGTGACTTTGCGACATCGCTGAAAGAGCAATCCTGTTGATAGCGCAGGCGCTCAGCGACAAGGCTTCATAACAGTGGTTCTTGCGATAGCCATTTGCTCATCCTTTGAGACGTACTCAATAGGAGTGTCTGACACAACAGCTTGAGCAGCACGGTCAAGCGGATAGAGCCCCAATAGACCACCCTTCCCAAAGGCTCCCAACCAATGCACCGACCACTCCACACGACAAGAAACAAGATAAATCGGCCGACCGTGATCAAAAGCAATGCGTGGGGTTAAGACAAAAAGAGCAACCACGATCGCTGCTAATACAAATAAAATTGCTGGTTTCATGACTTCAGATTCCTCTTAGGCCTTGAATCTCCATGGCAAAAGTCAAGCAGCTTAAGCAAGCTTTTCTTTGATATTCACATAACACATCCATCAAAGACGTAAAGCAAAGTTGGCCAGCGACTAAATCCTCACTCATCATTACGCAGAGCGCAGTTTCTGGAGGAAAGCTAAGAGCGAAAGGGTTCTTGAGGAGCTGGACTTCCACTGCAAAGAATGTGCCGTGAAGTAGCCCAATCAGGAGGTCACGCAATTCAGGGCTTGCTCTGTCGAACTGTATCCAGAAGTTGCATTGCATCTGAAATACCACTAAGCCATTCAACACTCTCAATCAGATGTACCCCGAGAAGCGACGTAACCTGAGACTTCGAAGATTTCCTAATGCGCTGAGAATTCACCCTGCTGGAAAATGCAGGGAAGATTTTTCAAGAGAATACCTCTGAACTGATTAAGCTCATCCGTTCGGAGATCAAGGTCTCCACCGTACTTGCAGGCCCCTACTTAGCCCTCACAAGTCGATTACGTTAATCAAACATCAGGAATTAAAAAACCTGGTGCAATGGCTAGACTCTTGGTCATATGGAAATCCAGAGATGGTCTGCACCCCAGAGGATCTGGCCACATATGGAAGTATCTTCGGAAGGCTCCCACCAGTCCTGCTAACTCACCTCGCAAACCAATGCGCAGATATGCACTTTGAGGATGGCCAGACCATTCTCTACGAGGGAGGAGAACAACTGATATTCATCCTGCTGGAAGGTTCGGTCAAAGCAATCAAATCTGTTAATGCCTTGCCCAAGGAGGTAACGACGCTCAAGGCAGGTCAGTTGTTCGGAACGATCGCTGCTTCCCTGTGCATCCCCTCGCCCCTGTCCTGGGTGAGCATAGGTAGATCTAGGGTCGCCAGCCTCGACTTTGCGACCTTCTATGCAATAGCCGAACTGGCTCCCGAACTTATTCCTGAACTACAGGAGATCTCCTCCAACTTGTATGACCTGGTCAAGGAGTGCGTGTATTCGAGTGCTAGGCCTAGGCCAGTGGTGCTCGGCTATAAGGGCTGCCCCAAATGCGAGAGAATTCTTCAGTTCTTGGCAAGAAACCAGGTAAACCTCACATACATCGACGCCTACCGCAGGGACATCATCACCTTCGCCTTAATCGGTTCGACTTTTTCCTGGATAGGCGATCAGCCCCAAGAATCCGACATCCCCGCAGTGCAATTTAGGGATGGAGTCACGCTAAAAAACCCGACCCTGCGCGAGCTAGCCGATCACATTGGACTCAAGACCATACCGTCAAAAAGCCATTATCAATGCATCGTTGTAGGTGCAGGGCCATGTGGCATGGCAGCTGGCATCTACGCTGCATCTGAGGGCCTGAGCACCCTGATCATCGAACGGGAAGCACCTGGGGGTCAGGCTCAAACGTCATCGCGTATAGAGAACTATCTGGGCTTCTCTCACGGCATCAGCGGCGATGAGCTAGCCAAGAGAGGCCGGGAGCAGTTGCACCACCTTGGCGCAGAACTTCTGATTGCCCGCTCGGTTGAGAAGCTAAACCAGGGTCCTCTAGCAGTACAGCTTGATGGAGAGGATGTTATCTCCGCGGATAGCATCATCCTGGCAACTGGCGCACTCTGGAAGCTGCTTCCAGCCAGCAATGCGAACAACTTCCTAGGCAGGGGAGTGTTTTACGGAGCAAGTCACAGCAACGCCGCTCTAACCCACGGCAAATCAGTCCATTTCGTGGGTGCTGGCAACTCTGCCGGGGAAGCGGCTCTGGATTTTGCGTCCTACGCCAGTAGCGTTACGTTAATCGTAAGAGGTGCAACCCTCGAAGGCAAGATGTCGGCGTATCTTCGCGAGCGTCTTAAATATGTACCCAACATCAAAATCCTGTACCACACTGAGGTCAAGTCGGTGTTAGGAAAGGCTGTCGTTGAGCGTATCGAGCTAATAAATAGCGAATCCGGAGTTGTGGAGACAGTTCCTAGCGATGGGCTCTACCTTTACCTGGGCGGCACCACAGATGTGAGCTGGCTACCCAAGGAACTGCTCATCGACAACCAAGGATTCATCCTCACCGGTGACCACATTCCCCGAGAAAGCCTCCAGGACCTATCCATCTCACCCAGTGAGATGGAAACCTCGATCCCTGGAGTGTTCTGCTGCGGCGACATCCGCAGCTCCTCCCTCAAGAGAGTGGCCTCAGCCGTGGGGGAGGGCTCCACAGCAGTGATCAATGCCCTTAACAAGATCCATAGCAAGCGCCGTCAGTAGAGCCATTCACGTCCTAAGCCGCAATTGATGAAATGCAGATTTCATCAACATGCCCACCTCCCTTTCGGGAATTTAAAGCCGACATATTTCACAGCAAAGCTAGACCTAAATTCAGCTAATCGGGATGACAGGATTCGAACCTGCGGCCCCTTCGTCCCGAACGAAGTGCGCTACCAAGCTGCGCTACATCCCGATAGGCTCACTGTAGAAGGTGAAGTCGCCTGGAACTACTGCTGCCAATGGGCTCCTGAAGTGCTCTCATGACTGGAAAGGCCTTACTCAAACCACAATGGTTGCGCGTCAAGGCTCCACAACAGCAACGCATCGGCGAGGTCGCCAACCTGCTCAAAGGCCTCAATCTCAACACGGTGTGTCAAGAGGCCAGCTGCCCCAATATCGGGGAGTGTTTCGCCGGAGGAACTGCCACCTTCTTGATCATGGGGCCGGGTTGCACCCGCGCTTGCCCTTACTGCGATATCGACTTTGAGAAAAGCCCACGCGCCCTAGACCCCACTGAGCCACAGCGCCTAGGCCAAGCCGTAGCCCAGATGAAGCTTCGACATGTGGTGATCACTTCCGTTAACCGTGATGACCTCAGCGACGGCGGGGCCAGTCAATTCGTCGCATGCATCGAGGCCATTCGCCAACGTTCTCCCCTCACCACAATTGAGCTGCTGATTCCGGATTTCAACGGCGACTGGGATGCCCTCGCCAAGCTGATGGACGCAGCGCCCCACGTGCTCAACCACAACATTGAGACCGTCCCTCGGCTCTACCGACGAGCTCGTCCACAAGCCACCTATATGAGATCTCTTGAGCTGTTGTATCAAGTACGGCAAGGCTGGTCAAAGGTCTATAGCAAGTCTGGACTGATGGTGGGGCTAGGTGAAACAGATGCTGAGGTGATTGAAGTTCTAGAGGATCTACGCCGTCACCGCGTCGACATAGTGACCATCGGCCAATACCTCTCGCCAAGCCCAAAGCATCTGCCAGTCGATCGCTTTGTCACACCAGAACAGTTCGAGTATTTCCGCTCTATAGGAGAAACCAAGCTGGGGTTCCTTCAAGTTGTGAGTACGCCTCTCACACGCAGCAGCTACCACGCCGGCGAGGTGCAACGGCTGATGGCCGCCCACCCCCGCTGAACTCAAGCCATCAGCTCACCACATACAGGGATCCACTGCTGCAGATCCCATTTAACTAAACCCTCAACAATCATCGGGTCTTGTTCAATTAAGCGTTTGGCTGCTTCAAAGGAGTCTGCCTGTAGCACCAACAACCCTCCCCCGCCTGGTCGTTGTTCAGCATCCACCAAAAAACCACTCGAGACTTTGACACCTGAACCCCGCAAAGCATTGATCCATGCACGGTGGGCATCGATGTAAATCTGCCGCTGCTCTGGCAAAAGTGTCAAAGTCTGCGCTGTAAACCTCTCGGTTTTGATAAACCAAGGCATTCATCAGGCGGCAACTTGCTCACGCAAAGTTAAACCAACATTGACCTTTTCACTGGGTGGAACAAGCAGCTTAAACAATGCTTTCCAACTGATCCAGTTAGCCAAAATCTCCTTGGCTTTTGTACTGCCAGTCTGCGCGAGATGGGCTTCGAGCAGTGTTTTGAGAATGACTTCCTGCTCAGTATTTGTTAGCGAGAAAATCTCCACAATCTCTTTGTTGACCCGATCGCTCACCATGTCCTGCTCATCGAGCAGGAACGTGAGGCCACCGGTCATCCCTGCCCCAACATTGCGGCCGGTGGATCCCAACACAACCACCACCCCGCCGGTCATGTATTCACAGCAATGATCCCCCGCACCTTCAACAACAGCCTTCACACCGCTATTACGCACAGCAAAACGCTCGCCAGCCCTACCTAAAGCAAACAACTCTCCACCGGTCGCGCCATACAGGCAAGTGTTGCCCAAAATCACCTGGCTGCCGCTCTGATCTGCACCCGCAGGTGGTACGAGCGTGATCCGGCCCCCATTCATGCCTTTACCGACATAGTCATTGGCCTCACCCTGCAAGCGCACATTCACCCCCTGCAGCAGAAATGCCGCAAAACTCTGACCGGCAGCCCCCTCAAAGCTGAGATCGAGCTGACCTCGGAAACCTTTGTTGCCATGGCGTTCAGCGATCTCACCAGAGATCCGTGCACAAACGCTGCGATCCGTATTAACGATCGCGAGATTGCGGGCGATATGACCATGGCCATCGATCGCTGCCATCAGCTCGGCATCAGCAAGCAGCTGATCCTCGAGGATCGTTCCATTGTCATGGGCTTTGGCATCATGCATCAACCAAGCCCGATCAGCTGCCGCCGGGATCGGATCCAACAAGCAAGAAAGATCAAGGGTTTGGGTCTTAACCAGGTTGAGGCTGCGAGGTTCAAGCAGCTCTGTGCGACCAATGAGATCCTCAAGCCGAGCCACACCGAGCACACTCATCAGTTGGCGCACCTCCTCAGCCACAAACAGAAAAAAGTTGACAACATGCTCCGGGATACCTGGGAAGCGCTTGCGCAAGCTCTCCTGCTGGGTAGCAACCCCCACAGGACACTTATTGGTATGGCAGACGCGAGCCATGATGCAGCCCTCGGCAATCATCGCGACTGAGCCGAAACCATATTCCTCAGCACCAAGCAAGGCGGCGATCACCACATCCCAACCAGTCTTCAGACCACCATCAGCACGCAATAACACACGATCACGCAAGCCATTTTCAAGCAGTGAACGGTGTACCTCGGTGAGACCTAACTCCCAAGGGCTTCCAGCGTGCTTAATCGAACTCAGCGGCGATGCGCCTGTACCACCGTCATGACCAGAGATCTGAATCACGTCTGCCTTGGCCTTCGCCACTCCAGCAGCAATCGTGCCGATGCCAATCTCAGCAACCAGCTTCACGCTCACCTTGGCCGCCGGGTGAACCTGATGAAGGTCGTGAATCAACTGGGCCAAATCCTCAATTGAATAGATGTCGTGATGGGGAGGTGGCGAGATCAGCGCCACACCAGCCTTGCTATTACGCAATTTGGCGATGTAGGGATCAACTTTTTGCCCAGGCAACTGACCTCCCTCACCAGGCTTTGCCCCTTGAGCCACCTTGATCTCAAGTTGCTTACCGCTCCGCAAATATTCCGGCGTCACACCAAAGCGACCAGAGGCGACCTGCTTAATCGCAGAGCAAGCCGTATCGCCATTGCGCAAACCCTTAATGCTGGGCAGAGTTTCTGAACGACTCTCAAGATCGACATCATCAAGGATCTTGAATCGAGCCGGATCTTCTCCTCCTTCACCACTGTTGCTCTTGCCACCGATACGGTTCATCGCCACGGCAAGCACCTCGTGAGCCTCGCGCGATAGGGCGCCAAGACTCATTCCACCAGTACAAAAACGTGCGCAAATGGATTCAACACTTTCAACCTGATCTAACGGGAGGGGCGTAGGGGCTAAGCGAAACGTCAGCAGGTCGCGCAGGGCAGTAGCAGGCCGATTCTCCAGCAGGTTCTTGTAGGTAGAGAAGTGGTCGTAGCCCGACCCAGCCCTCACGGCCGCATGCAGGGCCTTAGACATGTCCGGGGTATTGAGATGAAATTCACCGCCACTGCGATATTGCACAAAGCCCATGAACTCGAGCTTGGTGCGATCCAATTCAGGAAATGCCTTGGTATGGAAGGTGAGGGTCTCGCTAGCCAAGTCATTGAGACTGAGTCCAGCCACTCGACTGGTCGTGCCCTTAAAAGCCAGCTCAATTAAATCGGCACCGATACCAATCGCCTCAAAAATCTGAGCGCCGTGGTAACTAGCAAGTAAGGAAATACCGATCTTGGAGAGGATCTTGCGCAGGCCATCTTCCTGCGCCTTACGTACGTTGGCCTGGGCCTGATCAATCGTCAGCGCTGGCAATTTGCCGGTTTCAATCAGTTTCTGAGTACGAGGATGCTGCCACCAATGCCGAGTGGTCTCCCAAGTAAGCCAAGGGCACACAGCGCTAGCGCCATAGCCGATTAGACAGGCCAAATGATGGGTACTCCAGCACTGTGCCGTGTCAACCACCAAGGAAGCATTCAGCCGCAAACCCTGCTTCAGCAAGTGGTGATGCACTGCACCAACCGCTAGCAGCGGTGGAATGTAGGTGGTGCTAGCAACCACCCCACGGTCGGAAAGCACCACGACCTGGCTGCCATCGCGCACAGCATCCTCTGCTTCAACGCACAGTCGTGTAAGGGCACTTCCCAAACCGCTAGGCCCATCATGAACGGGCAGCAACGTGGAGAGTGTGGTCGTGGGGAACTCCAGCTGACCAAAAGCTGCAAGTTCCGCCTCATTGAGAATCGGAGTCTCAAGATGAATCAACGAAGCCGCCGCTGCCTCAGGCTTGAGGGGAGAACCGCGCTTTCCCAGATGCATCTCGAGACTCATCACCAACTTTTCCCGCAAGGGATCAATCGGCGGGTTTGTGACCTGCGCAAAGCGCTGTTTGAAGTAGTCGTATAGGAGGTGGGGCTTATTGGAGAGCACCGCCAATGGGATGTCATCACCCATGCAAAAAGTGGGTTCTTTGGCCCCAGCCGCCATTGAATCGATGATTAACTCCAAATCCTCAGCAGTGAAACCGAAGGCTGTCTGCTGCTGAAGCAGTTCCAGATCTCCCAGTTGAGAATCCTGCTGCCAAGACTTTTGACCAAGCTTGCAACGATTTTGACTAAGCCATTCGCTATAGGGGTATCGGCCAGCAACCTCCTGCTTGACATCCCAATTACGCAGCAAACGACCCTTTTCAAGATCAACCGCCAACATCTGCCCAGGGCCAAGGCGTCCCTTCTCGATGATGCGGCTTTCCTCAAGCTCAACCACGCCAGTTTCTGAACCCATCACCACCAAGCCATCACTGGTGATGCAATAGCGGGCCGGGCGTAAGCCATTGCGATCGAGGCTGGCACCAACACTGCGACCATCTGAGAACACAAGCAAGGCTGGGCCATCCCAGGGCTCTTGCGTGCACGCGGAATACTCATAAAAAGCCTGAATTTCTGGCTTGTCAGCCAGCTCTGGCTGTTCCCGGAAGGCCTCAGGGACCAAGGTCAGCAAGCTGTCAACAATCGGGCGCCCACTGCGTACAAGCAGCTCCAGAGTCGCGTCAAGGTTGGCGGAATCACTAAAAGCGGCATTAACAACCGGCTTGAGATCAGCCGCATCAACACCCCAAACGCTATCTAGGTTCACTTCAGTGGCCCTAGCCCAATTCAGGTTGCCCAACAACGTATTGATTTCACCGTTATGACCGAGCAAACGCATCGGCTGGGCGAGTGGCCAACGGGGCAACGTATTGGTGCTGAAGCGGCGGTGATAAACCGCAAAAGGAACCTCAAAACGAGGGTCGCGGAGATCGGCATAAAACGCCGCAAGCACCTCGGAGCGCACCATGCCTTTGTAAACGACTGTGCGACTACTGAGTGACGCCACGTAGAGATCATTGGCATGCTCTCCCCAGGCCTGCCGAGCACGATCTCCGATACGCCGCCGCAATCGAAATAACAACGCCTCCAACGCATCACCTTGCTGAGATCCCTGCACCAGCCACTGCTCGATAACCGGCGCTGTATCACGGGCAAGCGGACCCAACACCGCCACATCCACAGGGACTTCTCGCCATCCTCTGGACCTGAGACCGAGGGACTCAGCCTCCTGCTCGCAAAAGCAACGTGCTTCTGCGCGATGTGCAGCATCTCGAGGCATAAACAACATGCCCAGGCCACAACGATGGTTTGCAGCTTCCACTGCCGACCACACAGCCTCAAGATAGCTCCAGGGAATAGCGCAAAGCAGACCTGCTCCATCTCCGGAATCCGCATCACCTCCGCAACCACCACGATGTTCCATGCAGTTCAGGGCCCGAAGTGCCTGCTGCAAAATCCAATTGCTAGCTACCCCATCAATGTGAGCCAAGAAACCAACGCCACATGCATCCTTTTCGCCAACCACGGCCGTAGGCGCGCTGCTGTCGCAATAGGGCCAATTGGAACGACGGTGATCCTGAGACATAACCTTCAGCCAAACTATTTTCCTGCACCGCAGTGGACTGCGTTCACAGTGAAAAGCTCAATCAGTGATCCTAGGCAGGCGCCCTCCTCTAAGACTTAGCCGAATGAGAGGACTAGCGTCCAAATCATGGTTTCTCCTCCTCCCCCACCTCCCACTGTTGAGGTAAGAGCCGCGAACTTATTTATTGGAGATCGCCTCAACATCGATGGTCAGTTAATCGAGGCCCCTTGGCGCTGGAGAGGCCATAGGGATGGCACTCCAAACCAGCTCTGGCTTCCCCTGGATCTACTGGTCGGACGTTTTGGCTTCCGCAGGTCCACCCAGCCAAACGGACAGCAACTGCAATGGTATGGAAGCAAAGCCTTTCTGAAATCCCTCCCACAAATCACGCTTCAAGATGAAGTGGCATTGAATGTGGCCGAATGGCTCAAGACCAAAGGAGTCAAGATCAAGCGGAAAAGCAAGACCCTTCACGTTGACCTGCCAACACCTCGCCTCAAAGGTCTTCGGCAGGGCAAGGGCAGCAATTCAAATCGTCTGGTGCTTGACCTAAGTGGTCCTGCACTCGTGCAAAGCCTTAACAACAATCTCTTTCTTAATCTTCAGGCCACCGCCCAGCAGCGTAGGCAGATGAAGGCATTAGGCCTGATGCCCAAGCAGCAGCGCAATGGCCTCATGCTCATCGGGCAGGCAGAAGCCCTAAGCAGCCTCACCCTGGACAAACCCTGGCGCATTGTCTTGGACGGTATTGGCAAGCACAACAACGCAACAAACCTGCGCTCACCACTCCTCAAGCCATCCATCCAGGCCCTCATCCAGCGCGGCCTGATCTTCGACACAAAAGTGGTGAACGTTGGGGTCAAACCACTGCAGATCACCAGGGTCGGCACAAATCTGTCAAAACAAGGCCTGCTCCTCAGGCCTCTGCCGCAAATCAACCATCAACAAAGCCTGCGTTTTCTCAACCAGTTGGCCCAACCTGCAGACGCTCTGATCGCCATCAACGGGGGTTTCTTCAATCGAGTGCGCCAGTTGCCCCTAGGCGCCTTACGACTTGATGGCAGATGGTTGTCAGGCCCAATCCTCAATCGAGGGGCAATCGGCTGGGGACCTACAGGACACCTATCCTTCGGCCGCCTGCAACTTCAACAAGAGCTTCAAGGTTCTAAAGGGCAGAGATGGAATCTTGACACCTTGAATAGTGGCTATCTGCAGCGAGGCCTTAGTCGCTACACCAGAGCCTGGGGGCCTATCTACCAAGCCCTCAGCGGAGAAGAGAAAGCAATGATGATCATCAACGGGCGAGTCGTGCAGAGCTTCCAACAAGTGCAGCTGGCCCGGGGGGTTCCTCTGAGCAAGGATGGGGATCTGGTCGTAGCCAGAGGAGGCTTCCCTTTACCGGCGGCGACTGGTGAAACAGTGAGCCTGCGGATGAAAGCATCACATCCTCTGGGCGAACTGCCTCAAGTGCTTGGTGGTGGTCCATTGCTGCTGCAAAACGGGCGGGTGGTTCTGTCTGGAAGACAAGAAGGCTTCAGCCCAAGATTTCTATCCCTTGCTGCTCCACGCAGTGTGGTGGGCCAAGGCGGTGGCAAGCTCTGGCTACTCACTCTCAAAGGGGCCAGGGGCAGCGATCCAACCCTGCTGGAGACAAGCCTAGCCCTGCAACAACTGGGGATCAGAGACGGCCTGAACTTAGATGGAGGCAGTTCAACGTCCCTATTGGTAGCGAATCAATTGGTTGTCACAGGTCGAGGCACACCCCCCAGAATCCACAATGGCCTTGGCCTCATTTTGCGCCACCACAAAGGCAATCCCCAAAAAAGCTAATCAGCCTCTTAAAAATGCCAGAAGTCAGGATCCAATCGCCAACACATAATTAAAGAGATCAAACTTGGCTTCTCGCCCAACAAAACCGAGGCAGTCAAGGGTCCATGCCTTCCTTATCACCACATCCTCGATCGCTTTTAAGATTAAATTTCAAATGAGTATTGGTTGCAGAGCTGCTCTCATCGCAATCTATTCCGTCTGATCATCAATCAGGTAAGCCGAAACGGTATTGTGGTTGATTGTGGAATCAGGTCGGATCTCCGACCAAATGCCGACCTTCGATGCCAACCATCCAACAGCTGATCCGAACTGAGCGTCAGCACCTGACTCGCAAGACAAAATCTCCTGCGCTGCGCGCTTGTCCAGAGCGACGTGGTGTCTGCACACGGGTCTACACCTCCACACCTAAAAAGCCCAACTCAGCCCTTCGCAAAGTTGCGCGCGTGCGCCTTACCTCAGGTTTTGAGGTCACGGCCTACATCCCAGGCATCGGCCACAACCTCCAGGAACACTCTGTGGTGCTCATCCGCGGCGGCAGAGTCAAAGATCTCCCTGGGGTGAGATATCACATCATCCGCGGAACTCTGGACACTGCAGGTGTCAAAGATCGCAGTCAATCCCGCTCAAAATACGGTGCCAAGGCCTCGAAGCAGGATTAAAGAACCTCGTCATTAATCTCTCTCCTTATTAGCTCTACCTGCTCCTTCTCCACTCCTAACGGTCTATGTCCCGCCGCAACGCAGCAGAAAAACGCCCAGTCCTACCGGATCCCCAGTTCAACAATCGACTGGCCACGATGATGATCTCTCGGCTGATGAAGCACGGCAAGAAGTCCACTGCACAACGCATCCTGGCTCAAGCCTTTGGATTGATTAATGAGCGCACCGGTGGCGACCCGATAGAGCTCTTCGAAACAGCCGTAAAAAACGCCACGCCACTGGTGGAAGTAAGAGCCCGCCGTGTTGGTGGCGCCACATATCAGGTGCCGATGGAAGTACGCCAGGAGCGAGGCACGGCAATGGCCCTGCGCTGGCTGGTGAACTTCTCTCGAGCCCGTAATGGTCGCAGCATGCCCCAAAAACTGGCCGCTGAACTAATGGATGCCGCCAATGAAGCTGGCAGCGCCGTTCGCAAGCGGGAAGAAACCCACAAGATGGCAGAAGCGAACAAAGCTTTCGCCCACTATCGCTACTGAACATGGCGAAGCCCTGACGGCACTGAACCGTTCCAAGGGCTGACCTGTAGAGTCTCACCCGCCTTTTAACGCCAAACCCCGGAGAGTTTCCTGTGGCTCGCGCCTTTCCCCTGGAACGCGTCAGAAATATCGGGATTGCCGCCCACATTGACGCCGGCAAAACCACCTGTACGGAACGCATCCTTTTCTATTCCGGTGTGGTTCACAAGATGGGCGAGGTGCATGACGGCGCCGCCGTCACCGACTGGATGGCTCAGGAGCGCGAGCGCGGAATCACGATTACAGCGGCTGCGATCTCGACAACCTGGAACGATCACCGCATCAATATCATTGACACCCCAGGGCACGTTGACTTCACCATTGAAGTGGAGCGCTCGATGCGAGTGCTCGATGGTGTAATCGCCGTGTTTTGTGCGGTAGGTGGCGTGCAACCTCAATCAGAAACTGTCTGGCGGCAAGCCGATCGCTATTCCGTTCCACGCATGGTTTTTGTCAACAAAATGGACCGTACCGGGGCCGACTTCCTCAAGGTTCACGGACAGATCAAGAATCGCCTCAAAGCCAACGCCATCCCAATCCAGCTGCCTATTGGTGCAGAGGGAGACCTCAGCGGCATTATTGATCTCGTTAAAAACAAAGCCTTCATTTATAAGGACGATCTCGGCAAGGACATCGAAGAAACAGAGATCCCAGACCATATGAAAGAGCTTGCAGCTGAATGGCGATCCAAGCTCATGGAATGTGTTGCTGAAACCGACGAAGAACTGATTGAAGTTTTTCTAGAAACGGAAGAACTAAGCGAAGCCCAACTTGCATCAGGCATTCGCGAAGGGGTTCTCAAGCACGGCCTTGTACCTTTACTGTGTGGATCTGCCTTCAAGAACAAGGGCGTTCAACTGCTATTGGATGCAGTGGTGGATTACCTACCAGCTCCTGTTGATGTGCCCCCGATTCAAGGTTTACTTCCCAATGGCAAGGAGGCAGTAAGGCCATCCGATGACAACGCACCATTTAGTGCTTTGGCCTTCAAGGTGATGTCGGACCCCTACGGCAAGCTCACCTTCGTGCGTATGTATTCAGGGGTGCTCGAGAAAGGCAGCTATGTGCTGAACTCCACGAAGAACGAGAAAGAACGAATTTCCCGACTGATCATTCTCAAGGCCGATGACCGTGAAGAGGTCGATGCACTACGCGCAGGAGATCTCGGTGCTGTTCTAGGCCTGAAGAACACCACGACAGGCGACACCCTTTGCACGACTGACGATCCGATTGTTCTAGAAACCCTCTACATCCCCGAGCCAGTGATATCGGTGGCTGTTGAGCCCAAAACCAAGGGTGACATGGAAAAACTTTCCAAAGCCCTACTTTCATTAGCGGAAGAGGATCCCACCTTCCGCGTCAGCACAGACCCTGAGACCAGTCAAACCGTGATTGCTGGTATGGGCGAACTCCACCTTGAAATTCTCGTGGATCGCATGCTGCGAGAGTTCAAGGTGGAGGCCAACATCGGCGCTCCTCAGGTCTCCTACAGGGAAACCATTCGTGCCAGCTCCAAAGGCGAAGGCAAGTTTGCCCGTCAAACGGGTGGTAAAGGCCAATACGGCCACGTGGTCATCGAAATGGAACCAGGCGAACCTGGTTCAGGCTTTGAATTCGTCAACAAGATTGTCGGCGGCATCGTTCCCAAGGAATACATCAAGCCTGCCGAATCAGGCATGCGTGAAACATGCGAATCCGGCGTTATCGCTGGCTATCCGCTCATCGACGTGAAAGTCACCATGGTTGACGGGTCTTACCACGATGTGGACTCATCCGAGATGGCTTTCAAAATCGCCGGATCGATGGCTTTCAAAGACGGCGTCAAGAAGTGCAATCCTGTGCTGCTTGAACCGATGATGAAGGTTGAAGTCGAGATCCCCGAGGATTTCCTCGGTGCGATCATCGGCGATCTGTCCTCCCGGCGAGGTCAGGTTGAAGGCCAGTCCATTGACGATGGACTCTCTAAAGTGCAGTCCAAAGTGCCTCTAGCCGAAATGTTCGGTTACGCCACCCAGCTCCGATCTATGACTCAGGGTCGGGGTATCTTCTCGATGGAGTTCAGCCATTACGAGGAAGTTCCTCGCAACGTTGCTGAAGCCATCATCTCCAAGAATCAGGGCAATTCCTGATCTCTATAACACCCACTTTCCACCCCCCGATTCTTTTACACAATGGCTCGCGAGAAGTTTGAGAGGAACAAGCCTCACGTCAACATTGGCACCATCGGCCATGTCGACCACGGCAAAACAACCCTGACCGCAGCCATCACAAGTGTGCTTGCGAAAAAGGGTCAAGCCAAGGTGCAAGATTACGCCGAGATCGACGGCGCGCCTGAAGAGCGTGAGCGCGGTATCACGATCAACACCGCCCACGTGGAATACGAAACCGATGGGCGTCACTATGCACACGTGGACTGCCCCGGCCACGCGGATTATGTCAAGAACATGATTACCGGTGCGGCCCAGATGGACGGCGCAATCCTTGTTTGCGCAGCAACCGATGGTCCCATGGCTCAAACCAAGGAGCACATCCTTCTTGCCAAGCAGGTGGGCGTGCCTGCACTGGTTGTCGCTCTCAACAAATGCGACATGGTCGACGACGAGGAAATTATCGAGCTCGTTGAAATGGAGATCCGTGAACTCCTGAGCAGCTACGACTTCCCTGGCGATGACATCCCAATAGTCCAAGTCTCTGGTCTCAAAGCCATTGAAGGTGAAGCTGAATGGGAAGCAAAGATCGATGAGTTAATGGAAGCAGTTGATGCATCCATACCAGAGCCTGAGCGAGAAATCGAAAAACCTTTCCTAATGGCCGTAGAGGACGTTTTCTCTATCACTGGTCGTGGCACGGTGGCCACCGGACGGATCGAACGCGGCAAGGTCAAAAAAGGCGAGGAAATTGAAATTGTCGGCATTAGAGACAGCCGCAAGACCACCGTGACCGGTGTGGAAATGTTCCGTAAAGATCTTGACGAAGGCTTGGCGGGAGACAATTGCGGGCTCCTACTGCGCGGCATCGAGAAGGAAGACATCGAGCGCGGCATGGTCCTCGTCAAGCCAGGCTCAATTACACCTCACACCAAATTCGAGGGTCAGGTTTACGTCCTCAAAAAAGAAGAAGGTGGACGCCACACCCCCTTCTTCGCCGGATACCGTCCACAGTTCTACATCCGAACCACTGACGTGACGGGCCAAATTACCGCCTTCACAGCCGAAGACGGCTCCAATGTGGAGATGGTGATGCCAGGCGACAACATCAAAATGACTGGTGAATTGATCTGCCCTGTGGCCATCGAACAGGGTATGCGCTTCGCCATTCGCGAAGGAGGCCGCACTATCGGTGCCGGAGTTGTCTCGAAGATCATCGAATGATCAAGAGGGGGATGATTGGGCCTTTGCCTTGTCATCCCTTAAATTCAAAGCGTCAGCCTGCATGAGCGATCAACGTTCAATGCATCTCCAAAGAACCTCGACAATCCATCCCTAACCCCAATACAGGGAAAATCTCCTAAACCTTTCATGTCCACGGCTATCGCTCAGCAGAAGATCCGCATCCGCCTTAAGGCTTTTGACCGTCGCATGTTGGATCTTTCCTGCGACAAAATCATTGAAACAGCCGACAACACTGCCGCGACGGCAATCGGCCCAATCCCTCTTCCAACCAAAAGGAAGATTTACTGCGTGCTTTGCTCACCCCATGTGGATAAAGACTCACGGGAACACTTCGAAACGCGGACCCATCGGCGCATCATCGATATCTACAACCCGTCAGCAAAGACCATCGATGCCCTGATGAAACTCGACCTCCCAAGTGGTGTTGACATTGAAGTGAAACTCTGAAGGTCTACCAAGATGTCGGCCGGCTAACTAGGCTTTTAATCTCTCTAGGACATTATCTGTGACCGACCTGTCCGTCAGGGAGTTGCCTCTCTTCCCTCTGCCGGATGTCGTCTTATTCCCCCAAGAAGTGCTTCCACTGCACATTTTTGAGTCTCGTTACCGAATGATGCTCCAGAGTGTGCTTGAAAGTGATCGGCGTTTTGGTGTGCTGCGCTGGGATCCTCAAACAAAAACAATGGCGAATGTGGGATGTTGCGCAGAAATCCTGCAACACCAAACATCGAAAGACGGACGCAGCAATATCGTCACTCTTGGACAGCAGCGCTTCCGAGTGCTCGATGTGATTCGAGACGCCCCTTTCCGCACTGCCATGGTGAGCTGGATCGAGGATGACCAAATGGATGACCACAGCCAGCTAGAAGAGCTATCCATCAGCGTTGCAAAAGCCCTACACGATGTGGTGATGCTTACAGGCAAGCTCACAGATTCAGATGTCACCATGCCGGATGACGTGCCTGATCTTCCCAGGCAACTCTCTTTCTGGATCGGCGCCCATCTCGGGGGACCTGTGGCTGAAGAGCAACAGGCACTACTGGAGCTCACCAGAACCAGCCATCGCCTTCAGCGTGAATACGAGATGCTTGACCACACCCGCCGTCAGCTTGCGGCAAGGACTGCACTCAAAGAAAGCCTTACCAACGTCGATCAAGCCAACAATTAATGGACCTTTGGGTGTGGATATTGATCCTGGCAGCGACCACACTGACTTCTGCTGTAGTGATCTGGACGCAACGGGATCGTCGATACAAATCAAGCGCCAGTGTTGCCTCTGCTTACGATGCCTGGACCAATGACCAGCTACTCGAGCGGCTCTGGGGTGAACACGTCCACCTCGGCTATTACGGCAAACCTCCTAGCACCAGAGATTTCCGAGCCGCAAAGCAAGACTTCGTACATGAGCTCGTTCAATGGAGTGGACTCGCCCAACTCCCTCAAGGCTCCCGAGTACTTGACGTGGGCTGCGGTATTGGTGGTAGCGCAAGAATCCTGGCCCGGGATTACAACTTTGACGTGCTTGGCATCACCATCAGTCCAGCCCAGGTGAAACGAGCGTCTCAACTCACTCCTGAGGGGATGACCTGCCAATTCCAGGTGATGGATGCCCTCGATTTAAAACTGGCAAAAGGTAGCTTCGACGCTGTTTGGAGTGTGGAAGCAGGCCCCCACATGCCAGACAAGCAGCGCTATGCAGATGAACTGCTGCGTGTGCTGCGGCCAAAAGGTGTACTTGCGGTGGCGGATTGGAACCGCCGTGATGACGAAGATGGGGAGATGACCAACCTTGAGCGATGGGTGATGCGTCAGCTACTCGACCAGTGGGCCCATCCGGAATTCGCAAGCATTAAAGGATTCCGCCGCAATTTGCTTCATAGTCCTTTTGCTTGCGGCCCTGTCGAATCTGACGACTGGACAAGGTCCATCCTGCCCTCCTGGAATGATTCGATTTTGGAGGGGTTTCGTCGTCCTGGAGCCGTGCTCGGGTTGGGGCCAGCCGCCGTGGTCAAGGGGTTCAGAGAAATACCAACGATCTTGTTGATGCGCTGGGCTTTTGCCCATGGTCTGATGCAATTCGGTGTCTTCCGCAGCCGCGACTGATCTCAATCAAGCTCCAAGTCGCTGCTGAGATAAGAGCCGAAATGCACAAGATGTTCACACAAAGGCTGCAAGGCCTCGATGAGCTGCTCAGATGCACCAATACCCCCATCCCTCAATTCCACATCCACAAAGAACACATATTCACCTAGTTCTCGCTTCGAGGGACGCGACTCAATCCGACTCATATTGAAACCCAGTCGAGCCACACAAGTGAGTGCTTCGAGCAGGCTGCCCGGGGCGTTGGCATGGAGAGAGAATGCGAAGCTGGCCACATCACCACGTTGCAGCGGTGTTCCCTGCCGTAACAACAGGAATCTGGTGCGATTGCCCGCGACATCGTTGATAGGGAAAGCCAGTTCTTTAAGGCCTTGTCCCTGGCCCGTAGGCCGAGAAGCGATCGCTGCCCGAAATCGACTATCTATAACCATTCTGGCCGCCTCGGCCGTAGAACTTGTAGGCAACTGCAGGGCATCAGGAAGATGATCAGCCAACCAGCCACTGCACTGAGCCAGAGCTTGGGGATGAGACAAGACTTCAGAGATGTCTTTGAGTCCACCACTGCTCAGTAGAGCATGACGAATCGGCAAAACCACTGCCCTAAGGATGCATAACTGCGGATGAGACCAAAGCGCATCCAAGCTGGCAGTTACACCACCCTCCACAGAATTCTCCACCGGAACCACCGCCATTTCAGAGCGTTTAGTGGCCACATGCTCAACGACGGAACGCAGACCTATACATGGCACCAGCTCAAAATTTGCTAATCCCTCAAGCTCCGCCAGAGCTTGGGCCGCTTGCTGACCATAGGTTCCCTCCGGTCCGAGGAAGGCCACGCGTATTGGCATCAGAAGCGCATCGCAAGTGAGGTCGATAGGATCATGACGCGTCAACCGCAAGCCATGCCTCTGGCTTTCCAAGCCAGCCAGAACCTCAATTTGCCGGTAAGGCAAAACACTGAGCGACTACCTGCTTACCTGCTCGAGCAGGATAGGGTTCTGGCTGCTCTGCTGGAATGGGAAAAACTTACCCCACTAGGTGAGGGTCGTTTCAGCTACGCAGTGACCAGCCTGAACGTGTTTCAGCTGCAGATCAACCCAGTTGTCTCACTCAAAGTAGACAACTGTGACGGCAAACTGAGCATCCGCGCAACCGATAGCGAACTTAAAGGTCTAGATCTAGTGGATGACTTCGACCTCGGCCTTGAGGCCATCATGGAAGCCACCCCAAAGGGTCTTGAAGGGAAAGCTCTGCTATCGGTCAGCGTTACCCCACCAGCACTGCTGAAGCTGATCCCCAAAGGGGTGTTAAAAAGCACCGGTCAATCAATTCTCAGCGGCATCCTGCTTGGCATCAAAACCCGTGTTGGCCAACAACTTGTCAAGGATTTCAGCCAATGGTGCCAAGAGACACCCATAAGCTCAAGTGAGGCTGCCATTAACAGCAAACAGCTTGGTGAGGAATGAGCGACGATGAAGCGCTGTAGGGCCTAAATCCAACAAGGCACGCCGGTGGATCGCCGTTCCATAGCCAACATGTCGCTCCAAACCGTAGCCATAGAAGCGACTAGCCAACCGCTTGATCAGCCCATCACGAGCCTGCTTGGCCAACACACTGGCTGCAGCGATGGCCGCACATTTGCTATCACCGCGCACCACGGTACGTTGTGGCCCCATCCAGAGGCGCAATGGCAACACGCCATCAACCAAGACAAGCTGCAACGGTGTAGGTAGCCGCTGCAGTGCCCTCAGCATGGAAAGTTCCGTCGCTGAGCGAATGCCTAGCGCGTCAATTTCTCGAGCCGAGGCCTGTCCAAGAGCCCAAGCCGTCGCGGCCTCCTCAATCAGCGGCACTAGGCGAGCCCTGCGGCGAACAGTCAGTGCTTTGCTATCTGTTAACCCCTCAGCTAACAACTCGACTGCCGCAACTTCAGTCAGGACAACCGCTCCGGCAAACACAGGACCAAACAAGCAGCCCCGACCAACCTCATCAACTCCGGCGATGGATTCCGCCGAAGGGTCCATATCAGCCTGCGGCAGAGGAACGGCGGCGGCGGCGGCGCGGATCCTCGGGTTCAATCTCCTGCTGCTCGGAAATTGAAGAAACGGTTTCTACAGAAGCGCTGCTCGATGAATGATCAACCTCAAGAGGAGTGATTTGAACACTTAGAGGCTCATTCTTTGCGACAACCTTGGCTTGCTGGACAACGACCTCTGTGCCATTGGATGAAAGAGTTTCGACACTGGCTTCGGGAGCGCCACGGCCGGCCCCTCGACCACCACCTCGTCCCCGACGCCGACGCCGAATGGAACTAGCCGAAAGCTGCTCACGAGCCTCCTCAAGGACAGACTCAGCATCTTCCCCAGGCCGAACCACGCGAACCAGAAGGTTGTCATTCTCTGGGGGTGGCTCAATCAAAAGCAAAGGGTTTAATCCAAGCCAAGCAAACACCTCCTCCTGCCCTGAATCCATTGGAACAGCAACCAATTCAGGTTCCTGGCGACGAATAACACCCTCAGACGAGGCCGAAGGCTCTTGTCTCTCAGGTTCAACAGACGTGGTTGACTCAACTCCATTCGCCACACCAGAAGGAGGCGTATGCGCAGGTAGCTCAACCGCACCGGTACGAATGCGCCCACCACGCCTACGGCGACCATTACCGCCCTCCCCTGGCACCTGCGCTTCAGCCCGAGCAGAGGCTGCTGATCTCACCAATCCAGTCGCCATAGCAAGTGGCTGTAGCAGATCTTTGCCAGGTAGTACCGCCACATGGCCAAGGCCACCACAGGCAGGACAAGCCCTGCCAAACAATTCATAGATGTTCTGCCCCTGACGCTTACGCGTGAGTTCCACCAGCCCCAGTTCAGTCAACTGGGCAATCTGAGGACGAGCAGCGTCATCGCGAACGGCTGCTGTGAAATGCTCCAGCAACTGCAACTGATCACGGCGCGACTCCATGTCGATGAAGTCGATGATGATCACACCGCCAATATTGCGAAGCTTCAGCTGGCGGGCAATCTCAATAGCTGCCTCACAATTGGTCCAGAGCACCGTCTGACGAGCATTGGCCGAACGAGTGAACGAGCCTGAATTGACATCAATAACAGTGAGTGCCTCCGTCGGCTCAATGATCACGTAGCCACCAGATGGCAGATCTACCCTGGGCTTGAGAGCATCGCGGATGGCAGCATTAACTCGGTAATGCTCAAGAAGTTCGGTGGATTCGTTATGGGCCTCAACTAATACATTTGGCCCTTCCTGGCCAAGGAAACTGCTCACACGCTCAATGGCAGCGGCATCATTTACCACTACTCTCACAAGATCTGGACCGACGTGATCTCTCAAAACGCGAAGAATGAAATCTTCATCGCGATTGAGCAGTACCGGTGGTAGAGCATTGTCTGCCGCCTGCTGGATCGCTTCCCATTGCCTGAGTAAAAGCTCCAGATCATCGATCAGCAGATCTTCACTAATGCCATCGGCCTCGGTGCGAATCAACAGGCCAGCACCCGGCGGCTTCACTAGTACGCCAAGTGCTCGCAAGCGATTGCGTTCCCCTTCGGAATTAATCCGGCGAGAGATGTTCACCCCCTTGCCATGGGGCTGCAGCACCAAGTAGCGACCAGGCAGCGCCAGGTTGCCAGTAAGCCTTGGCCCCTTAGACCCTGTTGGCTCCTTCATCACCTGAACCAACACCTGCTGACGGGGCTCCAGCAGCTCGGTGATCCCTGCAGCACCCTTCTTCAAACGCAGAGGGCCCAGATCAGTGACATGGATAAAACCATTTTTCTCACTTTCCCCAATATTCACAAAAGCGGCATCAATTCCCGGGAGAACGTTCTCGACCGTGCCGAGGTAGACATCTCCGATCTGGTATCGACCCTGAGCGACGATCAACTCATCGACTCGCTCATCTGTGAGCAAGGCTGCGATCCGCAGCTGCTCAGAGATGACAATTTGCTGGGGCATAGAAAATAAATAGGGAGCCTGCTGGACTCAGAACCGATCAATGGCCTGCCGGCTCAATGCATCGGGTGGAACACGAATTAAAAGCCAAAGGCCGTTGAAGAAGCAGACGGAGTCAAAAACTCCTATGGGTTTTGTGTCTCACTGCTCCCGAACAGAGGGAACGGAATGAACGAGCAGCAAATAGCCTCGCTTTGCTCAGAATTGGAGTGAAGAAGGCCGGGACGGACCAGTGGCAAAGATTGCCCCTGCATTCACGTCATATTTTGACTCTAACACTGCAGCAACTTGAGTTCCTGCCTTTGCACACCGGTCATGCGCAAAGACTCACCCATCTGCTCTGCAAGCCAATGCTGCACCTGAACAGGTTTAAGGCTACGGCCCATCGAATCAATGCTTGCCTCCAGACGCAGTTGAACGACGTCTAAGCAAAGAGACTCACCTCCCTCCTCGCATCTGTTGCACAGTTGAAGTTCACGCAGTGCTGGCCGGCAATCTCGTTGACGCGGCCGTCCCTTCTTATCCATGTCATGCCACAGCAGTTCATGAGCTTCCTTCAAAAACTCCACAGCTACTTGCCACTGATGCCACGTCGATGGCTTCTCAGACTCAATGGCCAAATCAAAGCGCCATGAGGCTGCAACCAACAACTGAGAGAGGCTGCTACCGCCTACAGGCACAGATTCCGCACTTAGCAAAGAGAGTCCCTTCGGCAAGGTGACCTGAAGCTGCTGACGCATGGTCTCGGCCTCCACCGGCTCCACAAACTCGAGATCCATCCATTCCCCAAAGGCCTCTACCCCCAAAGGCAAAGCCAGAGCTATTTGCAAACGGGGCAGGGAATGAAACCCACCGCTGTAACTCACTGGCAAACCACTGCGCCGCAGTGCTCTTTCAAGCAGACGCATGACATCCAGATGACTAAGAAGGGCCATCGAACCAGTTTTTGCGAATCGCAGACGGATGCGACAGGCTCGCTTCGTTAAAGGAGTTTTCTGAAGCTGCCGATCTGGCACAGGCGGCGGCGGCACCACCTCGTTGTGACCCATTTCAGAACCACAGACGCCACAACTACTACAGCCTTCGAAAGAACAGTCAGGCACCACCGTTGCCGTCAAGGCACGCTGCAGATCCTCTGCCAGCCAGCTCTTATCAATGCCCGTATCAATGTGATCCCACGGCAGAGACTGAGCGCAGAAGCTGCTCAGATCATCGCGATTGAGGGCTGAGGTCGCTCCCCAGCTCCCTAACTCCAGATCCCTATATCGGCCCTCCAGCCCTGCAGCTGCAATAGCCCAGACCCAGGCCTGATAAGTGCGATCAAGGGCCTCGAACCAAGCATCCATGCCTCCTCCCGCCCGCCAGGCTGCCTCGATCACCGACGAGAGACGACGATCACCGCGACCGACAAAGTCCTCCATGGCGGAGAGGCGCACATCAGTGAAATTGACCTTTACGCCTCTGAGCGCCCGAAAGGCCTGTTGCAGCTTTTGCTGACGTCGCTGCAGTTCTTGCGTAGATACGCTGTGCCACTGAAAAGGCGTATGTGGCTTTGGAGTGAAGTTACTAACCGTGATCTTCAGGTTCAATCGCCCAAGATCCCTGCACTGCTCCTGCAACATCTGACAGGTATCGGCAATGCCAAGCACATCCTCATCCGTTTCGCTCGGCAATCCGATCATGAAGTAGAGCTTGACCTTGCGAAAGCCGTTCTGCATCGCCGTGCGGATCCCATGCAGCAGGTCGGCGTTCGTAAGACCTTTATTGACAACGTTTCGCAAGCGCTGACTGCCAGCCTCCGGCGCGAAGGTGAGACCGGCCTGACGAGCACCGCCAACGATGTGAGCGATATCATCATCAAAGCGATCGACCCGTTGGCTGGGCAGCTGAAGGGTCACATTCTGATCCGCTAAACGATTTCGCAACTCCACACCAACCGCTGGCAGAGCCAAGTAATCGCTGCAACTGAGCGACAACAACGAAAAATCGCTATATCCCGTTCGCTTCATACCATTGTGCACTGCTTCAATCACCGCCTCCGGATCAACATCCCGAGCTGGCCGTGTGAGCATGCCGGGCTGGCAAAAACGACAACCACGAGTACAACCGCGACGAATCTCCACCTTGAGTCGATCATGCACCGTTTCTATATGTGGAACCAAACCCATGGCGTAGTGAGGCATCGGCTTGGCCACCCGTCGCAGAATCTTGGCCGGCGCAGCAGGCTCCAAAGGAACGATGGAGGTGCCATCAGGGCCTTGACCGTAAAGCGACGGCACGTAAACGCCAGGCACCTGAGCTAAGTCCTGCAAAAGGCTTGAGCGACTCAGTCCATTGGCCTTAGCGTCAGCCACTACCAAACCAATCTCAGGCAGCAGCTCTTCACCATCGCCAATGGCTACAAAATCAAAAAAAGCGGCATAGGGCTCAGGGTTACTGGTAGCCGTTGGTCCGCCAGCAAAGATCAATGGTGGTGCCGCTAGATCATTCAGGGGCTGATCACCACGGTCGCTTGCCAACAAAGGAATCTCTGACAGAGCAAGCATCTCAAGGATGTTTGTAGCCCCAAGCTCATAACAGAGGCTGAAGCCAAGGATGTCGAAGGCCTGGAGAGGACGGCGACTCTCCACCGCGAACAGAGGCTGCCGTAGGTCCCGCAGGCGCTGGGCCAGGTCCTGAGCGGGAAGATAGGCCCTGTCACAAAGCTGACCTGGAACTGCGTTGAGAATCGAATAAAGAATGATGTGGCCCTGATTGCTCGCGCCCACCTCGTAGATCTCCGGGTAGGAGAGAGCCCAGCGCACCCGAGAGGCCTGCCAATCACGAGGCTCCACCCCCAACTCATGGCCCATGTAACGGGCAGGGCGATTGATCCCGGCATTGACCAGGCTGTCGAAATCCACCGGCTCCAGACGGGGTGAGGCGACGGTCATGGCCAGTAGGGCACTAATCCCATCGTATGGACAACGATGGCCCCCCCGACACCGCGCAAGGCCCCGTGACGTAGCAAGATGCCTGCCAAGACAGCCAGCTCATCAGTGGTTCAGGTCAACAGCAACTACCTCAAACTCAAGGCGGGATATCTATTCCCCGAAATCGCCAGGCGGATCAAAAGCTTCAGTGAAGCCAACCCGGATGCTGCGCTCATCCGCCTCGGCATCGGCGATGTAACCGAACCACTGCCACTAGCATGCAGAAACGCGATGAAGGTCGCCATCGACGAGATGGGGACCAACACTGGCTTCCATGGCTATGGCCCTGAGCAGGGCTACGACTGGCTGCGCGAAGCGATCGCCAAGCATGATTTCCAGACCAAAGGCTGTCAGATCAATGCCGAGGAGATCTTTGTCTCCGACGGATCGAAGTGCGACAGCAGCAACATCCTCGACATCCTTGGGAGCAGCAATCGCATCGCCGTTACAGATCCAGTTTATCCGGTGTATGTCGACAGCAACGTGATGACGGGTCGCACCGGCGACGCCAATCAAAGCGGTCGCTACGCAGGTCTGAGCTACCTGCCAATCAACGCCGAAAATGGGTTCGCAGCCAAGATCCCCTCCGAACCAGTCGATCTGATCTATCTGTGTTTCCCCAACAACCCCACCGGAGCGGTAGCCACAAGAGCCCAGCTCCAGGAGTGGGTGAACTATGCCCGCACCAACAGCGTCTTGATTTTGTTTGACGCTGCCTATGAGGCGTTCATCCAGAATCCCGACCTGCCCCATTCGATCTATGAGATCGAGGGAGCGCGCGAGTGTGCCATCGAATTCCGATCGTTCTCCAAGAATGCTGGATTCACCGGCACCCGTTGCGCCTTCACGGTGGTACCGAAAGGCTTAAAGGGCAAAAGCGACGATGGATCAGATGTGGAACTCTGGAATCTCTGGAACAGGCGCCAAAGCACCAAATTCAACGGCGTCAGCTACATCATTCAGCGTGGCGCCGAAGCGGTTTACTCCGCCCAAGGCCAGGGGGAGATCAATGCGCTAGTGAGCTTCTACATGAGAAACGCCGCCATCATCCGCAGGGAACTTACGAGCGCCGGGATCGAAGTGCATGGTGGTGAGCATGCGCCCTATGTATGGCTGAAGACACCGGACGACATGGATTCCTGGGGCTTCTTCGATCATCTGCTCCATAACGCCCACGTGGTAGGCACCCCAGGCAGCGGTTTCGGTGCTGCAGGCGAAGGCTACTTCCGTCTCTCAGCCTTCAACAGTCGCGTCAATGTGGACGAGGCCATGCGTCGGATCCGTGCCCTCTGAGATCACAGGATTGATCCCCCGCCATTGAAGCTGGGATTGCTCAACATCTGCCCCATGGGTAAGCGGCCCACGTACATTGGGAGCCTCCCGATCGTCCTGGCCATGGCGGTGAATGCCCCCAGCCCCAGTCCCGGTGGTGCCGCCGTCCTCGAGAAGCAAACCGAGCGGATCCGCAAGCAATCGCCTCATTACAAGGTGCTACTTCACAACGATCCGGTGAACTCCATGGAATATGTGGTGGTCACCCTCCAGCAGGTGGTACCCCAGCTAAGCGAGCAGGACGCCATGGCCGTGATGCTGGAAGCCCATAACACCGGCGTCGGGCTGGTGATCGTCTGCGACCTCGAACCAGCGGAGTTCTACTGCGAAACACTGAAAGCCAAGGGGCTGACCAGCACACTGGAACAGGAAAGCTGAACAGGTCTGGCCTACATCCGCTCTGGTCAGCATGGTTATCCCAACGTTGGCGCTGGTTGCCGACAGTGACCCTGATCCCCCTGCTCTACGGGTTGGGCTGGCTGATCATGCAACCGACGGTCCTGTTCCTGCCCGGGTTGCCGCTCCAATGGCGCGGCCTGCTGGGAACCCTCTGCAGTGCACTGCTGTTTCTAGTGCTACTGCCTGGCTGGGTTAGGGCCCGCTGGATCTGCCAACATCCATGGCGCAGCTTGGGCATCACTGGTGCAGGCGTTGGCAACACCCTTCTGAAACCCCTGCTACTGGGATTGGCCGGGGCCGGGACCCTGCTGCTGCTCATCAGCGTGATCACGATCAGCCGCCATTGGGGCTACTGGCTAGGGGATCTCAACGCCGAAAAACAGCTCAATGCCGTTCTGCTCTGCCTCGTCGTGGGCTTGCTGGAAGAGCTGCTATTCCGCGGCTGGCTCTGGGGAGAGCTCAAGCTACTGATCGGAGCACGGCTGGCACTGCCCATTCAAGCCCTGATTTTCAGCCTGGTGCACACACGCTTTAACATTGGAATCTGGCCAATGCTCGGCCTGCTAAGCGGGCTGTTCCTACTGGGCCTGGTCCTAGCCATTCGCAGGCTCCTCGACCATGGCTCCCTCTGGGGATGCGTAGGACTGCACGGAGGTTTGGTTGGTGGCTGGTTTGCCCTGCAATCCGGCCTCATCCAATTTTCCCCTCAGTCGCCGCTTTGGCTCACCGGGCCAGGTGACAACCCCCTCGGTGGAGTGGTGGGCATCCTGGCGATGGCTTCCTTACTCGCCTATCAGCTCACGGCATTAGCCAAGGCCGCCCGCCCCATCACTGGAGCCCGTAGAGCCTCCTCCAAAGGCGCCACCCCGTAATCCCGCTCAAGCAAGGCCATCACGGTACGTCCGAAATTGCCAGGGTCAGTCTCAAAAGCCTCGAGACAGATTCTTCCGAAAATGCTTCCCATCGGTTCAGGGTTCCAGAGCAGCTTCCTGGCCGTCCAAGGCATCATGCTCATGGGGTTGTAGCCGGGCTGAATCAAACCCTGCTCAAAGCCGTATTGCTCCAGATGGGTGTGAGGTTGGAGGCCAATGAAAAAGATGGCAGGCTCCACCTTGTCGGGCCCGAAAATCCGTTCCAGCTCGCGGTGATAGGCGATGGATTGACGAATCGTTTCCGGTCTTTCGTCAATCACGTTGAAGGAGTAGTTCACCGACACGTGTTGGCGGAAGCCAGCGCGGACTAACAGCCGACAGTTCTCAAGCACAGTTCCCAGGTTGTACCCCATGCGCATCTTGCGCACGAGCTCCTGAGACCCTGAGGTAATACCAATCTCGAAGTAACTCATGCCGGTTGCCACCATCAACTCCGCAAGCTCGGCATCAAGGTTGTCGGCACGGATGTAGGCGGCCCAACGAATTCCATTGAGCCCTTCGGCCTGGATCGCCGTCAGAAGATTTTTGGCATCCTCAATGTATCGGCGGGCGGGGATGAACTGTGCATCAGTGAACCAAAAGCCACGTACGCCACGGTCATAAAGCTGGCGCATCTCCGCCACCACCTCTTTGACAGGATTGAGCCGTACCTGTTTCCCCTCCACAACGGTGTAAACGCAATAGCAACAATTGTGGGGACAGCCCCGCTTGGTCTGTACACCGACGTAGAAGTCACCACCCTCGAGGTACCAATTCAACTGAGGCCATATCGATGAGATGTAGTCGTAATCGCAGGCGGTTTTAGGACGACTTTCAGGCTGCTCATGAATCAGACCAGCTCGTACTGGCTCACCCACCACAAAACAGCGTTGATCATTCAGGGAAACGCCGCGCAGCAAATTCTCCAACAGGAGCTCCCCTTCCCCCACCGACACGATGGTGCCCTTCGGCAAAGAGCGACCAAGTTGCTCATAGAACACACTCACTGCACCACCACCCAAAACAGCCCGGGCATGGCTGACATAGCGACGAGCAGCTCGCAGCCCATGTCGCACAAGTCGCTGATTGCGCCAGAGCTCTCCGTAATGGCTTTTCATCAACAACAATCCACCGAAGGCGCCCCGGAGGCGACGCAAAGGATTACTTGCATAAAACACCTCAAAGGAGTGCTGCAGTGGATTGCCAGTGCGGCCATCTACCGGTGCATAGATCTGGATATCTCTCCAAGAAAAAACCAGCAGGGTGGGGCGAAACTGATCAATGGTGGCCAACAACACCCGTTCAACATCCAGCACAGGCAAAGCAGCCAAATCCAAAATCCGTTGAGGAAGATCCGGGAAACACTTGTGCAGGTGATCGGCCAGGTAAATCGGCCCAATTGGAAAGATGGGATTGCAGGGCAACCTCACCAGCAGCACACGCTCCTCTACCTGCGAGGAAAATCCTCTAGAAACCTCAAAGGATGAAGCGGAACCCATTGGTCAAGAGCGCAGGATCTCAGCGATTGCTCAAGCTGAAAGCGACGCTAACAATGACTGGGCTTCTCCCAAGCGCTAATCAGTCAAGCCGTTGTCTCTGAAACTCCCGGCATCAATTGAAGATGAGCAAAGCAAGCTCCCCGCTGCGCAGCGACTAATTACTCTCTAATAAGAATGAGTTCTTGATGGGCAGCAGCTTTGGGGATCTATTCCGAATCAGCACCTTCGGTGAATCTCATGGAGGGGGCGTGGGAGTCATCGTGGAAGGCTGCCCACCAAGGCTTGAGCTTGACCTACAGAAGATTCAGGCCGAGCTAGATCGACGCAAACCTGGCCAAAGCAAGATCAGTACACCCCGCAAGGAAGAAGATCAAGTCGAAATCCTCAGCGGTCTGCTCAACAACACAACCCTTGGAACACCAATCGCCATGGTGGTGCGCAACAAGGATCACAAGCCTGGCGACTACAAGGAGATGAATGTTGCATTTCGGCCTTCCCATGCCGATGCCACCTATCAGGCGAAGTACGGCATCCAAGCTCGAAGCGGTGGAGGGCGAGCCTCCGCAAGAGAGACGATTGCGCGGGTAGCCGCTGGAGCGATTGCCAAGCAATTACTAACCAAAGCCCATAACACCGAAGTACTGGCATGGGTCAAACGCATTCACACCCTGGAGGCCGAAATCAATGCCCAGGACGTCAGCATTGATGAAGTCGAAGCAAACATCGTGCGTTGCCCGAACCAAGTCATGGCAGCGCAAATGGTGGAGCGTATTGAAACCATCAGCCGTGAAGGCGACTCATGCGGTGGTGTGATCGAGTGTGTTGTACGCAATGCCCCAATGGGTCTGGGGATGCCTGTTTTCGACAAGCTTGAGGCAGACCTCGCCAAGGCCGTGATGTCACTACCTGCCAGCAAGGGTTTTGAGATCGGCTCGGGGTTTGGCGGCACCCTGCTAAAAGGCAGCGAGCACAACGACGCTTTCCTCCCAAGCAATGATGGTCGCCTACGAACAGCCACCAACAACTCTGGTGGCATCCAGGGAGGGATCACTAACGGTGAATCCATCGTGATCCGAGTGGCGTTCAAGCCAACAGCCACCATCCGTAAAGATCAACAAACAATTGACGCTGATGGCAACACCACGACACTGTCTGCCAAAGGTCGTCATGATCCCTGCGTGCTGCCTAGGGCCGTACCGATAGTTGAAGCCATGGTGTCCCTTGTACTCGCTGATCACCTCTTACGCCAACAAGGACAGTGCAGTCTCTGGTAAAGCAAATCTGCGTCTACCCAGACCAAGCAATGATTCCCCCTTCACAGGTCCTACTACTCAATCATCATCGACAAATAGTTAAAACATGCGCTGCCAATGGCGCTCTTCCCTGGTGATGCTGCTGATTCGCGAGCCATGGAGCCATGATCGCCACAGCAGAATTGCCTTCATCACCAGCGGGATCGCCACTGCCAAACCACTGGTTCGACAAGTAAAAAGACCTCATAGTACGACTAGCAAAACCGTTGAGTTTTACCCATTCGCCCGAGGCCTTAAAAGACGAAACGGAGGCACTGGGTCAGCCAGTCGCCTCCAAGCATCAAGTGCTCATTGGAGCTCTAATGGAACGCTGCCGTTGGCGCTAACCGCCGAGCTAACGACAGAGGTCCCGAGACGGCCAGCGGCCTTCGCCATGCGTTTTGCTACAGACGTGGAGGCAACAATACTTTTGCTCCCACTAGCTTTGCGTGCACGGCGAGCTGGTCGCGACGTGCCAACTGATGTACTGAAAGACTTCTTC
>QCLC01000016.1 GCA_003214855.1 Prochlorococcus sp. AG-412-I05
TGGCAGGGCTGGCAGAGATGAGCCATCGTCTTGGAGCTGAGATAACACCTGCCTTGCTCGTTGCACAACGTCATCAGGCACACCAGCTAGACGGGCGGCTTCAATGCCGTAACTGCGATTTGCACCACCTGCGGCCACCTGATGTAGGAACACCAAATCGTCGCCTGTTTCCTCCACCAAAACTTGAGAATTGGCGACATTGGCCAGCTCTTGGCTCAGCCCATTGAGTTCGTGATAATGGGTCGCGAACACAGTGCGGCTTCTTAGATCTGTTGCTAGGTGTTCGCTCACCGCCCAGGCAATCGAAAGGCCATCAAAGGTGGCGGTGCCCCGTCCAATCTCATCGAGAAGCACCAAGGAACGATCGCTGGCGTGATGGAGAATGTTGGCCGTTTCTGCCATTTCCACCATGAAGGTGGATTGTCCTGCCGCTAGGTCATCGACGGCGCCGACGCGGGTGAAGATGCGATCTGCGATGCCAACACGGGCCTGCTTTGCAGGCACCCAACTACCCACTTGGGCTAGCAACTGTATGAGGCCGATTTGACGCAGGTAGCAGCTTTTGCCACTGGCGTTTGGACCTGTGAGTACGACGAGGTCAATGTCCTTGCCAAGTTCTACATCGTTAGGGATGAAGGATCTCTCTACCAGTAGTTGTTCCACCACAGGGTGTCTGCAGGTTTTGAGCTGTAGTTCTCTGCTGTTATCGATTTCTGGGCAGCAATAGTCTCCAGTGGCGGCTACTTCTGCTAGGCCGACTAGCGCATCGAGTCCTGCCACGGCCCTGGCTGCTTTACGGATAGAAGTTGCCTGTTGTCCCACTTGCTCGCGCAACTGGCAGAACAGTTCGTATTCCCGTTGGCACGCCCTTGCTCTGAGCTGGAAGATCTGCCCTTCCCGGGTTTTGAGATCTGGAGTGATGAAGCGTTCCTCGTTTGCCAGGGTCTGCCGGCGGATCCAGTGGTCCGGCACCATGGAAGCCTTGGCTTTGCTTACGGCTAGGAAGTAGCCGAAGGTTCGGTGGTATTGCAGGCGAAGATTGGGGTTGCCACTGAGTTTTCGTTCTTGGATTTCCTGACCTGCAAGCCAGGTGTCTTGGTCATCCAGTTGATTGCGCAGGCCATCCAGCAGCGGATCGACGTTGTCGTGCATGAGGCCTCCCTCGCTGAGGCTGAGCGGTGGGTTATTGATCAATTGCTCGCGGATACTCGCCGCCAGCTTTGGCAGGCTCTGATCCAGAGTCAGCAAGTTGTCGAGCCAGTGTGGGGCAGAGCTCAATGCATTATGTAGTTGCTCTGCTAGCTGTGGTAATCGTTCAATGCCATCGGCGATAGCTACGAGTTCGCGGGCACCAGCATGACCGGCGCCGGCCCTGCCGGCTAGCCGTTCTAGATCTCCCATCGGTCGTAGCAAGCGTCGCAGTGAATGCCGCAGGGAGCGTGTCTCCACGAGATGGTTCACTACCGCTTGACGGGCGCGGATGGCTTTGCTGTCTAGGAGGGGGGCCTCGACCCAGCGGCGCAGGCAGCGGGCTCCCATGGCAGTGAGGGTACGGTCTACGGCCCAAAGAAGGGATCCTTGGAATTGGCCATCCCGTTGGGTGCTAGTGAGTTCTAGGTTGCGTCGGGTTTGGGCGTCGAGTACTAAGGCATCGCCAGCGAACACTGTGAGCGGATGTTCCAGGGGCATCGGTGCGATGCCTTCATCGACGTTTTCAGCGAGGGGTTGGGTGTCCCTTAGATAAGTCAGCAGTCCGCCAGCGGCCCTTAGTGCTAAAGGCACCTCTTGCAGTCCTAGTCCGTCAAGGGTGCTGAGCCGGTAATGATTGAGCAGCGTGCGCTCGGCCTCTGGCTGACTGAAGGGGGTAGTGGCCATCGTGGTTAGGAAAAGCTGCTCCGGACACCACGCTGGCCTGCTGCTTTCTCCGCTCTGTTGAGCGATGATCAGTTCCGAAGCCTCGAGCTGAGCAAGGTGTTGGTGCAGCTCAGTGCTCCCCTTCCGTTGTGTGACCAGGAATTCGCCTGTGCTGACATCGGCATTGGCTAGACCCCAGCAAAACGGTTGGTTGCCTTGGGCTGGCTCAACTACAACGGCTGCTAGCCAATTGTTGCGGCGAGCTGTCAGCATGCCTTCGGAAAGCACCGTGCCTGGGGTGAGCACCCTGGTGATGTCGCGTTTGAGCAGTGCGCCTTTGCTTGGTGTTGCTTCTAGTTGGTCACAAATGGCCACGCTTAGCCCATGGCGGATCAATTCGGCGCAATAGCGTTCTGCAGCGTGGTGGGGGACGCCTGCCATCGGCACACGGCCGATCCCTTTACCTCCTTCCTTGCCTGTGAGAGTCAGCTCCAGCAGCCTTGAGAGCTGAATGGCATCTTCAAAAAAGCATTCAAAAAAATCGCCGAGTCTGTAGAGCAAGATCCTTTCGGGATGTTTGGCCTTGAGTTCCACGTAGTGACGCAGCATTGGCGTGAGCTGCTCAGGGTCAACGAGGTTGTGGTGTGCCCAGGCGGGCAGGTCGTTGTCGTTATTGGCTGTTTCGAGTTGCTCTTGGCGTTCAGAATCAAGTGGGCTGCTTGGAACGGATGTTGACTGATGTCGATTGCGTGGCCTTTTCAGGGATTCATCGACGAGCTCTTGATCAGAGAGATCGTTACGCAAAGCCCGTGTAATGGTTTCTGAGCAGCTTTCAGCGTTTGCCTGCGGTTCCAGATCACAAAACAGACTGCCTTGCAACAACTCAGCGTTGGCAGTCATTGGATCGTCCTGCCAGCGAAGAGATGGCATCGTAAGTCTGATGTGCTGGGCAGGATGTGAAGCCTCGCGACACCCATGGCGGCCTTTTTATGAGAAGCCTCGGCCTCGTGGGAGAATTTTGGAAGATCAGAGCATTGGCTCCGCCGCCTCAACTCCATGCAGATCATTTCCGACATCGCTGTGAACGCCCTGTTGTTCGCATCATTGCTTTTGGTTGTTGGGATTCCGGTGCTTTATGCAACCCAAAAAAATCCTGACGATCGCCGCAACCCTGAGATCAAAAAGATCGAAATCATTGGCGGGGTTTGGTTCCATCTTGTTTTGCTCAACGGAGCAATCAGCTTCTTGGTGGTTTGAACCAATCACTCACTTGCTGTGATGAGAGCATGTGGGCAGTTTCTGCCACTGCATGATGGCCACATATGAAGGGCGTTATACCGATGTACAAGCTCTGCGTATAGCTGTTGTTGTTGCCAGGTTTAACGACTTGGTGACTGGCAAGCTTTTAAGTGGCTGCCTTGATTGTTTGGCTCGCCATGGTGTCGACACATCGTCCAACAGCGATCAACTCGATGTGGCATGGGTACCGGGAGCCTTTGAGTTGCCGATCGTGACTCAGACACTCGCACTCAGTGGTCAATATCAAGTTGTGATCACTCTTGGTGCGGTGATTCGTGGTGACACGCCCCATTTTGATGTGGTGGTTGCTGAGGCCAGTAAGGGCATTGCATCAGTTTCAAGGGAGACAGGTGTGCCGGTGATTTTTGGTGTTTTAACGACCGACACGATGCAGCAGGCGCTTGAACGGGCTGGCATCAAGAGTAATTTGGGCTGGAGTTATGGCCTACAGGCTTTAGAGATGGGCTCGCTGATGGCAGTGCTTCGCTCAGCCACTTCCGCCAGCTGATTGATTGGAATTGACCAGTTCCCCTTCGGTGGTGCATGCTGTCTTTGTCCAAGGGGAGACATCCCTAAGGCATGTGTTGCGGATGTAGCTCAGTGGTAGAGCATCTCCTTGCCAAGGAGAGGGTCGAGAGTTCGAATCTCTTCATCCGCTTGTCAAGTTGTTCAAGGTCTGCTTAAGACCTGTTCTAAACAAATTAATTGCTGTTTCTTGGTTTTCTGGAAGCCGAGTTGCTTGTAGAAGTCTGTACTTTTTGTTGTCATTAGATAGACCCGCTCAACAGTGCTGATAGAGGGTGCACTGAGTAGGGCTTCCACAACTTGGCGGCCTAGGCCACACCCTTGAAGGTCGCCGGCGACGACCACATCCCAGAGCACGGCACGGTAGATGCCGTCACTGGTAGCCCGGCCAAAGCCGATCATGCGTTTGCCACACCAGAGGGTTATCACTACGGTGCTGCCAGCAAGCAGGCGGCGCAGTTGGGGGATGCTGCGGCCACTAGCCCAGAAAGCGTGTTTATTGAATAAGCGCTGCAACTTCAGTAAGCCGCGTGTTGGTCGTAGGCCTGGTCCAAGGCCAAACCAACGCAGCCCGGGAGCACCAGGGGCGTGTTGGATTAGGCGGATGGCTGCCATTGATCGAGCTCCATGGCAGCATCCTCTCAGCGACAGAGTTCAATGATGCGCAAAGGCATCATCCTTGCTGGGGGCAGTGGCACGCGTCTGCATCCGATCACTCTGGCTGTCAGCAAGCAGTTGCTGCCTGTTTACGACAAGCCCATGGTCTATTACCCGCTAACCACGCTGATGTTGGCGGGTATCAGGCAGGTATTGATCATCACCACTCCAAATGATCAGGCGGCTTTTCAGCGCTTGCTTGGAGATGGCAGTGCCTTGGGGATGGAGATTCGCTATGCGGTGCAGCCCAGTCCTGATGGTTTGGCTCAGGCGTTTGTGATTGGGGCTGATTTTTTAGCTGAAGCACCAGCAGCATTAGTGCTCGGAGATAACTTGTTTCACGGTCATGATTTGGTCCCCCAGCTTTTGGCTAGCAATGCTGCTGGTGCTGGTGCCACGGTGTTTGCTTATCCGGTGCGTGATCCAGAGCGTTATGGCGTTGTCGAGTTTGCTGTTGATGGGCAGGTGTTGAGTATTGAGGAGAAGCCTGAAAAGCCAAGGAGTCGCTATGCCGTGACCGGTCTTTATTTCTATGACTCCACGGTGGTCGAGCGTGCTAGGCGCGTGGAACCATCGCTGCGTGGAGAACTTGAGATTACGGATCTCAATCGTCAGTATTTGAGCGAAGGATCACTGCGCGTGGAATTAATGGGTCGTGGCATGGCTTGGTTGGATACGGGCACCTGTGATTCCTTGCATGAGGCTGCGGCTTATATCCGCACCTTGGAGCATCGACAGGGTCTCAAGGTTGGTTGCCCTGAAGAGGTGGCTTGGCGGTTGGGATGGATCACGGCTGAGCAGTTGGCCAATTTGGCTGCTCCCCTATGCAAGAGCGGTTATGGCGACTATCTCCTGCAAGTCCTTGAGAATCCTCAAGCAGGATCCACCAATGCAAGCTGAAGTCTTGACTACCTCTGCAGGGATCCATCTAAAAGGGCCGTTGTTGTTGTCTCCTCAGGTGCATGGCGATGAGAGGGGATTTTTCTTTGAGAGTTGGAATCAGCGTCGCTGGCAGAACGTTTTGGCAAGTCATGGGCAGAAAGCGCCTGATTTTGTCCAAGACAATCACTCGCGTTCATCTTGTGGCGTGCTGCGCGGACTTCACTATCAATTGCCGCCGCATCCCCAGGGCAAGCTGGTGCGTTGCGTAGTCGGTGAGATCTTTGATGTCGCAGTTGATCTGCGCCGTAGTTCAGCAACGTATGGTCAGTGGGTCGGAGCTCATTTGAGTGCTGAGAACCATCAGCAGCTTTGGATACCGGTTGGCTTTGCCCATGGTTTTCTGACTCTCTCAGAGAGTGCTGAGGTGCTTTATAAAGCCACGGATTTCTGGAGTCGCAATTGTGAACGGGCGATCCGCTGGGATGATCCACCCCTAGGAATTGCCTGGCCTGTTGTGCACGACGTGGATGGAGATCAGATTCAAGCATCTCTTTCTCAGAAGGATGCTGTTGCTCCTTTGATGGAGGAGCTGTCTGCAGCTGAAACCTTCAAATGAAGGGCATACAAGCCCCTTAGCATTAGCTGAGAGATGGCTGAAACCTTCAGATGAAGGGTATACAAGAGTCTTGTTTTGAGTAGCCTGAATCAGGCTCTGAAGCAGGATTGAGTAAGTTATTATGTGTTTCTTGTGTGAAGTTAATCGGCAAATAGAACTAAAAACTGGTGGCTATAACTATGGCAGCACTGCAATGAGGGCAATTGCGGCGAATGAGCTGATTGGAGAAGATTTTGCGTCTTTTACGCGGGGTCAGCTCAATCGTGACGGTTTTATCGATATTTATTTGCATACTCCTGGTGGTGCAGTGACGGTAGGAGGGGGGAGTTTCGGTAGCCAAACAATTTCCAGCCTTCCGATTAGTGCAGCAGATCAACAGTTTCTTCAGGATATTGTGCTGTTCCTTGATCAGCGCCTGGACGCTGAGTTTCGCTTTGCTAGTGACAAAGAGGTTAGCGATATTCAATTGTATTACGACAGTGAGATTGATCTTGGGGGTGACACTCTGGGTCTCGCCACGACGAATACTCAGGCGGGTCGTGATTGGTGGGAGCTATTTATCAATACACCGGCTTTTGGTAATGATTTGAACTATTTGCGTTATTCCCTCATCCATGAATTGGGCCATGCTCTTGGGCTTGAGCATCCTTTTGATAACACTGATGGTGATGTCGTCGATGGGATTACGGATCCATGGACCAGTGCCTATCCAGAAGATACTGTGATGGCCTATCGCTCTCCTTCTACAGGGAGTTGGCCGAATGCCTATACCGTTAATGATTTAGAGGCTTTGGTATCGATTTGGGGCGCTGAAAAGCAGGTTTTCTCTAATCAGTCAGAAGAGATTTTTGGTGGAGATTACAGCGAAGTAATCATCGCGGCTGGCGGGGACGATGTATTGGTCGGTGCTGGTGGCAATGATGAGCTCTTGGGTGGCAGAGGTTTTGATCTGGTACGCGGAGGCCCTGGCGATGATGTTGTTCGAGGAGGCAAGAATGCAGATCAGTTGTATGCAGGCAGTGGTAACGACATGTTGAGGGGAGGGCGCGGAGATGACCAGCTCACCGGTGGAGTTGGTGATGACCTGTACTGGGGTGGCCCAGGAGCCGATCTGTTTCGCTTCAGCTCCGGCAATGACAGCGTGTTTGATTTCAAGATTGCTGCCGCTGATCGCCTTGGCTTAGAAGTTGGTTTGAGTTATTCCATTGCTCAGCAGGGCAACGATCTGCTTGTGCAGACCTCTCTTGGCACGATCACGCTAATGGGCATCAATATTTCTGAATTTGATGTCAATACTCAGATCATTAACCTTTAGCCTCTCGCCCGTCTCTTCAATGCCTTTGCGGGTTTTATTAACAGGCTCTAAAGGGCAGTTGGGTCAGGCATTGATTCGGTCTTGTCCAGCAGATGTTGAGTTGGTTGCTTGTGACCGTTCACAGTTAAATCTTGAACATGCCGATGCTTGTAAAGCCATCGTTGAAACACATCGGCCTGATTGGGTTATCAATGCAGGCGCTTATACAGCTGTTGATCGAGCAGAGCAAGAGCCACGGATTGCACAAGTTGTTAATGCTGATGGGCCGAAGGCCTTGGCATTGGTCCTGGCTCGTCATGGTGGGCGGATGTTGCAGCTGAGTACTGATTATGTCTTTGATGGTCAGCAGGGCATGCCATATCAGCCCCAGCAATGTGTTTTGCCAATGGGTGTGTATGGCACCAGTAAGGCAGCTGGTGAAGAACAAGTGCTAAATGTTTTGGGTGATCGGGCACATGTGCTGCGAACCAGTTGGCTCTATGGACCGGTTGGCAGCAATTTTTTGCTCACGATGTTGAGGCTGCATCAGGCGAAAGCTGCGGCAGGGGAGCCATTGGCAGTGGTTGCTGATCAGGTTGGCTGCCCTACCAGCACCTTGGGCCTGGCCGCAGCCTGTTGGCGATTGATTCAGCGGGCTAGTCAAGTGCAAGATGAAGGGATCCAAGAGCAGCAGCTGCCATCGATTCTCCATTGGAGTGATGCTGGAGCCGCAAGTTGGTATGACTTTGCTGTGTCTATTGGTGAGCTGGGCGTAGCGGCAGGGATGCTTCAACAAGCGGCGACGGTCATACCCATTACAACTGCCGATTACCCCACTCGAGCAAGGCGTCCTAGTTATTCACTGCTTGATTGCAGTCTCACTTCGGCTGCTCTTGGACTCGAACCACAGCACTGGCGAGAATCCTTAAAAGCGGTGATCGCCGTGTTGGCTTCTGCCTAGGCTCACCGATTCGCTAAGAATGTCGCCAGTAACCGAAGCATGATGCGGGTTTTGGTGACAGGTGGAGCGGGATTTATTGGTGGTGCAGTGGTTCGGCGCCTGTTGGCAGAAAGAGGCACCATCGTCTTTAACCTCGACAAGCTTGGTTACGCCAGTGATCTCACTGCTATTCAGCAGCAATTAGCTGGTAGTGATCTGCAGCGTTATGTGCTGCAAGAGGTCAACCTTGTTGATGCGGAGAACACGGCCGCAGCGGTGAAGCAAGCGGATCCTGATCTGGTGATGCATCTCGCCGCTGAAAGTCATGTGGATCGCTCGATTGATGGGCCTGGGGAGTTTCTGGCTAGCAATGTGAGCGGCACTTTTAATCTTTTGCAGGCAGTGAGGATGCATTGGGAGGCTTTGCCAGTTGAACGGCAAGAGCAGTTCCGTTTTCATCACATCAGCACTGATGAAGTCTTTGGCTCTTTAGGAGAAAGCGGGCGCTTTTCAGAAACCACTCCATACGATCCACGTAGCCCTTATTCGGCCACCAAGGCTGCCAGCGATCACTTGGTGATGGCTTGGCATCACACCTATGGCTTGCCAGTTGTGCTCACAAACTGCAGCAACAACTATGGCCCTTGGCAGTTTCCGGAAAAGCTGATCCCTGTTGTCATTCTCAAGGCCTTGGCGGGTGAGCCGATACCTCTCTATGGAGATGGTGCCAACGTGCGTGATTGGTTATACGTCGAAGATCACGTTGATGCTCTGTTATTGGCAGCCAGGGAAGGCCACCTTGGGGAAAGTTATTGCGTCGGAGGATATGGAGAGCTTTCTAACAGGGAGCTGGTGGTGGCAATTTGTGAGTTGCTTGATCATTTGCACCCTGAGGGTGGTGGACATGCACGTCTGATTACTCGTGTTGCGGACCGTCCTGGTCATGACCGCCGCTATGCGATCGACCCGACGCGGATTAGCACTGAGCTGGGCTGGCAACCGAGCTATGGCTTCAAGCAGGGCCTGGAGGTCACGGTGCGTTGGTATCTCAGTAACCTTGACTGGTGCCAAGCAGTGCGCAAGCGGGCTAGATACAGCGGAGAACGGATCGGGACTCGCAGTAGTTAGCGCTGTTCTGAGCTGGTTCTCTTATTTGGGTCATGGTTGTGGCAAAACAGATATGTAGCTCGTAAAGACATCTCTATGTCTAGTCTTTTTGCTTTTTTGTGAACGAGCAGCTGCCGACCGTTTGGGGCGGATCGGTTCATCCGCTTTATCAAGGGTTCTGGAGCTTGTAAAGGATCTGAGCAGTAGGAGCTTGTTTGTAGTGAATACCCAGGCGTTTGATTTTTTATTTCGCATCGCCATGGCTTTGCGCTATTGAGGCAGTTCCCCATAGCTCTTCTCTTCCATCAGGTCAGAGCCGCAGCAGATGTTGATTTGTCGTTTGATTGCCGAGCGATGGTCGTTGAGTTGATACACCGAGCGAGCGAGCTTGATGAACTCGGCATCAAAGCGTTGTTCAGCCTCGAGTATCCGCAAGGCATCTTCCACATCCCAGAGGCAGGTGTTGATTCTCTGCAGCTCAGCCGTCAGAGCATTGAGCTGATCACCGCAGAGTGCGTTTCCTGCTTTTGCCTGGATTTCTTCCAGTGCGTTGAGTTCCTGTTTCACATTCGCCAGGGCTTTAGGACGCAGCAGCCTTGAGGCTTTGAGGCGCAGGATGGTGATCTTGTCGATCAGGTCACCGGCTGCCACTGGCACGAGCAGGGGTTGGTCATCGCTCATCTAGTTGTTTGCGGTGGCCCGATGGGGCCAAGATCTGACATGGAAGGATATAGGTCTTCAGCCGCATTGATGATGCCGATCGACACCAACTCGCGGATTCTGCTTACTGGTGGTACGGGCAGTTTTGGCAAGGCGTTTATCGTGGCTACGCTCAATCGCTTGCCCGATCTCCAACGGCTCGTGGTTTTCAGCCGCGATGAGCTGAAGCAATGGGAATTGCAGCAGCGCTTCCCGGCGGCGGAGTTTCCCCAGTTGCGTTTTTTCCTTGGGGATGTGCGTGATCAGTCGCGATTGCGACGTGCATTAGAAGGTGTTGACACGGTGATTCATGCGGCGGCTCTCAAGCAGGTACCAGCGGCGGAATACAACCCGATGGAGTTCGTGAAAACGAACGTGTTGGGAGCTGAGAATGTTATTCAGGCTTGTCTTGATGCAGGAGTTAGCAGAGTAGTGGCTTTGTCAACGGATAAGGCAGCAGCCCCGATTAATCTCTATGGGGCTACTAAATTGTGTTCTGACAAGTTATTTATTGCAGCGAACAACATCAAGGGTGATCGAAACTTGCGCTTCTCGGTGGTGAGATACGGCAATGTGATGGGATCACGGGGCTCTGTTATCCCCTTTTTCTTGAACAAGGCAAAGTCCGGAGTGCTGCCGATTACCGACCCGGAGATGACACGGTTCAATATCTCCCTTCAAGAAGGGGTGGAGATGGTGCTTTGGACCCTTGAGAATGCATTCGGCGGAGAGGTGTTCGTTCCCAAGATTCCCAGCTACCGCATCACCGATGTGGCTGAGGCGATCGGCCCAGGTTGTGAGAAGCCGATTGTCGGCATCCGGCCCGGAGAGAAGATCCATGAAGAGATGATCACTGCTTCCGACAGCTTCAGCACGGTGGATCTTGGCGATTACTATGCCATTCTCCCGAGTGATGGCTTTGTTCAGGAGGCGTATCGACAAGCGGCTCGCTCTTACAGCGAGGTGCCTCAGGGATTCGCTTACAACTCCGGTAGCAATCCTGATTTTCTTTCAGTCGATAAGATTAGGGAATTAATTCTTCAGCATGTTGATCCTAATTTTAAACTAGTCTGAATGTTTTGTTTGGCAATGAATAAAATGAATGGCTGAATTATTGTGCCTGAGTGTAGGCTAATGCAATTATAGAATGTGACGGAGCTTTAGTCATCTTTTGAGCCTTGCTTTGTCTTTTAGATGTAGTCATTATTTTCCATCAGGTTTTTGATCGAAATGATGTTTTTGTGTGGAAGTCTGCATTCGTGTTGTTTTGGAGACAATGTGTTGAAACTCTTGATTTTGCATTCAGTTGCAGCCACAAGCGCCTGTGTTTCACAGCCAAAAGCTGCATCCGCTAAAGCCAAAGATGTCGCCAAGTCACAATGATCGTCAATCTCTATATTCCATGCTGATGAGTTGTCGTTCATCCACCGTGAATACTTATCTCTTGCTTCCGATGGATGTGGTCTTAGTATTAAATTAATTTCTTTTGAATTTCTTTTAAGGTGGCCTGCCTTCAGGAGTCTCGGTAGGGATGAAACCCAATAGTCAAGTGCTAAAAACTCTTCACTGTTTGGAATGCCTGTTTTTAGATCGCGCATTGGCTCTAATAGGTATAAGAGACGTAATTTATTTTGATGTTTTGTTCTGCTAGATTTCAATAAATTTTTTTGTCGTGCAACTTCATTCTTAAGTTGATTGAGCCACGTATTTTCTAGTTCTATGACGGGAGTGGAAGGGAATAAATGTTTGGCTAGCTTGGCTGCTTCCTTGTCTGAGACCCAGAGTGTATCGGGGATTACATTGAAGCCTTTTCTTGTGAAACGCTCCTCATAATTGACCCAATGATCCAGTGTCGCGATACTTGGGATTTGGGATCTCTTTGCCTCTAGGCGAGCAGAATGTTCAAGATCGCTCGCCCAACTAGTACCGCTTATGACAAGTTTGCATTTTCTTAGGCAATCGCTTAAATCTGTGAAATTTTTAGAATGGGGCCTCTCTTTGCCCAGTATTTGACTTGATGGACCCTTTGCGCAAAATTTTAGTTGTTTCTGAATTGGGGTGAGCCAGCTAAAGAGCAGGCTCGCTGCGCCCGCATCGTGAGTTACTACAGCCACACTTCCTTCAGGCCATTGTTTCAGAGAATCGGGCGTAATGTAAGAGGTCAACGGGTTGATCATCAATTAACTCCTGCCGCTTTCGGACGGCTTCAAGGGTCATTCCGGATTGTTCCATGATTTTCACCATGCCAGTATTGGGTCTGGTAGTGCCACCCGTCACTTTTCTCATTCCTTCTTCATGTAGAAGCCTAGTTAATACTGCAGACCAAGCTTCAAGGCCTAGTCCTCGGCGCCAGTAGCGTCGATTGCCAAGCATGATTCCCATATCTGCAGTTCCATGGACAGGTGTTCTATAGACTGTCATCGTCCCAACTGGCACAGCATCTTTTAGATGGATAATTGACAGAAAACAATTGACACTGTCTTGGAAACTTTTCTGATATGCAATGCAGCTCTTTGCGTTGTGTTCGCGGAATCGTTGGTTGCTGAAGCGTGTGACCTCGGGGTCGTTAAGCCAGCTCAAGTAAGCTTCGGTGATATCAGAGGTCTTGAAGGGTCGAATTAACAGGTGTTTTGTGTTTAGGTTCACAGTTTGTTGGAAGATAGGATAATTGTATTTGCTTGTTGTGAGTGAACAATCTTGGCTGCCCTACGGGCGGCAAACCATTACAACTGAAGATGAGGAAAGAGTTCTGGAGTGCCTGAAAAGTGATTTCCTTACACAGGGGCCTGCCATACCTGCTTTCGAGCAAGCTTTAGAAAAGGTATGTGATGTTCCTAATGCAGTTGCTTTCAATAGCGCAACTAGTGCCTTGCATGCATCATGTATGGCCCTTGACCTTGGTCCAGGTGATCGGCTCTGGACGAGTCCAATTTCGTTTGTAGCTAGTGCCAACTGTGGGCTTTATTGCGGTGCAACTGTGGACTTTGTGGATATCGATCCCACAACTGCTCTTATTAGTTTGCCGCTACTAGAGCAACGTCTAGAACAAGCTGAGCGAGATGGTGCCTTACCCAAAGTAATTGTACCAGTTCATCTCGCGGGCAGCAGTAGTCCAATGGTCGCGCTTGAGCGTCTGGCAGATCGATATGGTTTCAAAATCCTGGAAGATGCAAGCCATGCTGTTGGAGCGAGTTACAATAAATTTCCAGTTGGCTCCTGCAAGCACAGCTCAATAACCGTATTCAGTTTTCATCCAGTAAAGATAATAACCACAGGAGAAGGTGGGGCAGCGCTTACCCGTGATCCTCATTTGTCACGCCGCTTGCAAAGTTTTAGATCCCATGGCATCAGCAAAGACGCTTTTGAGTTGGATTCTCCAGGGCCTTGGTATTACGAGCAACAGGATCTTGGATATAATTATCGCATCACAGACATTCAGGCCAGTCTTGGATTAAGTCAGTTAAAACGACTTTCTGAAATTGTTGATCGTCGTCATGAGCTTATGGCAAGGTACCTTGAACTCGTAAGAGGTTTCCCAGTTCAGTTTCTAAAGGAGCCAGATTGTTGCCGTAGTTCTTACCACTTGGCTGTTGTAACTATTCCCGAGGCTACGCCTTTGCAGCATCGTGAAATATTTCAAGGTATGCGGGATGCGAAAATTGGAGTTCAGCTTCACTATTGGCCAATTCACTTGCAACCTTATTACAGGCGTTTAGGCTTTCGATTGGGCCAGTTCCCTGCTTCAGAGCGATACGCAACTACAAGCTTTAGTCTGCCTTTATTCCCTGCAATCACGGATGACGATCAAGGCCGAGTCATTTTTGAATTACGCCGTTTATTGCATCTACAGGGTTTGTTTTGAAGCAATTTCGAGCGCTATTATTAGGGCTTGGTCATATAGGTTGTGGTTATGACCTGCATCATTCATTTGCTATAAATCAACCCCGTTCCGGTTTAGCCACACTCACGCATGCACGAGCGATGGTATGTCATCCTTGCGTTGACCTAGTTGGAGCTGTCGATCCTGATAAAGAAGCAAGGGATCGATTTGCTTCTGTTTATAAACTCCCTGTGTGGAGTGACCTTGCTTCGGTTGAGCAGGTACATGGACCTACGACGTTTGATCTTGTGGTCGTAGCAGTTCCTCCAAAACATCAGCCTGCGTTGGTGGAGGACTTATTGGATTGCTTTAACCCTAGGTTACTTTTGCTTGAGAAGCCTGTCTCGATTGATGCTTCCGGTGCTCAGCGAGTGCGCCTTGTTGCTGCAAGAAGCTCTAATCTTCGGGTTGCAGTCAATTACATACGCCGATACGTTCCTTCTGTTTTGAAATTACAGAAACAACTGTTATTGGGAGAGTTAGGTGAGCTTTTGCATGGTCGCATTGTTTATGGCAAGGGTCTCCTTACCAACGCTTCTCATTTTGTCAATTTGGCTGAAGCATGGTTAGGTCCACTTCATTTGAACGGTCAAATTGTTCTCGGTGCCCCTTTCGCTGATTATGATTATGAGACCAATCTCACGCTTGAGCCAGAGATGCACCCTGGGGCTCTTCTTCATGTCTGCAGCATCGGCGCCTCTGGCCTCCGTGCTGGAGAACTGGATCTTTGGTTTAACGGTGGTCGACTTTGTTGGCTGAATGATGGTCAGTCTTTGTGTCTTTGGAAACCTTCGCATGCCCCTCCAGGGGATAGCTATCGACCTTTAAAAGTTGTTCCACAGCAGTTCGCCACCGGAATGGATCACTATCAGCATTTTGTCTTGGACAGCCTCGTGCGACACCTGCAAGATCCCTCTCAAACACCGATACACTGTGATCTTGAAGCAGGTCTTCAGACCCTCAACCTTTTAGCAGGAGCCTTTTAGAAGGAGCCTTTCATGTCTGTAGAGAGCACCCTGGCCAGGCATGGTGGTACCCCAGTAATTACGAAGGCTTTCCCCCCTTATAAAAGCTTGGGTGAGGAGGAAATTCAAGCTGCCAACCGAGTGTTGCGCTCGGGTGTGTTGTCAGCGTTTCTCGGTTCGCGTGGTCCTGGTTTTTACGGTGGGCCAGAAGTTCAGGCACTCGAACGAGAGGCGGCGGATCGCTTTGGTGTGAAGCGTGTCGTAGCTGTAAATTCTTGGACTTCAGGCTTGGTGGCAGCAATGGGTGCCATTGGCTTGGAGCCGGGTGATGAGGTAATCGTTACTCCTTGGACGATGGTTGCAACAGCTACGGCGATCCTCCAGTGGAATGCGATTCCGGTTTTTGCTGATATTGATCCTCAAACCTTCAATATCGATCCGGATGCTGTTGAGGCTGCTGTTACACATCGGACTCGTGCTATTGCAGCTGTAGACATCTTTGGACAAAGTGCAAATCTTTTCGCATTACGTGAGATCGCGGATCGTTATAATTTGAAAATTGTTACCGATACAGCGCAGGCGCCTGGCGCTATGTATAACGGCATTCCGGCTGGAACTATGGCTGATATAGGTGGATTTAGCCTCAATTATCATAAGCATATTCATTGTGGAGAGGGAGGACTTTTGGTCACTAATGATGATTGTCTTGCCGACCGTCTTCAACTGATTCGAAACCATGGCGAAGCTGTTATTAATAGTAATTCACCTCAAGACTTGTCAAATATATTAGGACATAATTTCCGATTGGGTGAAATTGAGGCGGCTATCGCTCGAGAGCAATTGCATAAGCTATCTGGGTTAGTTGCTAGTCGACAGTTAGCTGCTTCAAGGTTAACAAATGCATTGTCACGTTTGCCCGGAATAATCCCACCTTTTGTTCCAGAAGGGTCAACACATGTCTATTATGTTTATGGAATGACATTGGATTTAGATGAGCTGTGCTTTGACCGTGCTTGGATATTAGATGCTTTAAGTGCTGAAGGTGTGACAGGCTTATTTGCAGGTTACCAAAACATTCATTTGAATCCATTGTTTATTCAGCGCATCGCTTATGGAACATCTGGCTTCCCTTGGATCGGTTTGAAGTCTGGCGATAGCAAAGTTAGTTACGCTCCTGGTTTATGTCCTGTGGCTGAAAAGTTGCATCAGCATACATTTTTGGGTCTCAATCTTTGTGCTCATGCATTTACAAATGATGAAATAGATCATGTAATTGCTGCTTTTGAGAAAGTCTGGTTTTACCTGGAGGGAGGTCGTCAGTCATTATGAATGTTTGTGTAATCCCAGCGCGTGGTGGCAGCAAGCGTATACCCCGCAAAAATATACGACTATTTCGAGGCAAACCTATGATCATCTGGTCGATAGAGGCGGCACTTAAATCTGGATGTTTTGACCATGTGTTGCTAAGCACCGACGATTCTGAAATTGCAGAAGTCGCTGCTCAACATGGTGCTGAAGTCCCATTTTTAAGACCAGCCAATTTGGCTGACGATCAGGCAAGCACCCAAGCAGTCATCGCGCATGCAGTCGATTGGATGCAAAATCAGAATCTAAAATGTAGTGCTTTATGTTGCCTCTACGCCACTGCTCCTTTTGTTAGGCCTGAGGATTTAGAAAATTCTTTTAAATATTTGAAGGAATCTAGGCCTGGCACCATTGTGTTTGCTGCCACCTCATTTGCTTTCCCAATTCAGCGAGCTATCTATATCGATGAGGCTGGCTATTCTTCTATGTTTCAACCAGAATGTTTTAGCACTCGAAGTCAGGATCTTTTAGAAGCGTATCATGATGCTGGTCAATTTTACTGGGCAACACCTGAAACTTGGCTGCGTACTACAAACCTTTTCGAAGGTATGAGGCCGATGCTGATACCACGTTGGCGCGTTCAAGATATTGATGTCGAAGAAGACTGGCAGCGTGCAGAATTAATGCATGCTGCCATCGAAAGGCTTTCCGCTAATGTCTAAGTCAATTCTCGTAGTCGCAGCTCACCCTGATGATGAAGTGTTGGGTTGTGGAGGTACTATTGCGCGTCATGCTCATGATGGAGACAAAGTATACGTTTTGATTGTGGCGGAAGGAGCAACTTCAAGGCAATTGACGCGTGATAGAGATCTTGTTGTCGGTGAGCTCTCTGAACTTTCAAAAGCAGCCAAAACAGCAGCGACAATACTTGGCGTAACAGAGCTAGAATTACTAAACTTTCCTGATAATCGTCTTGACTCTGTAGATCGATTGGATTTAATTAAGGAGATTGAGTCACGAGTTGAACGCTACAAGCCCGAAATTGTTTATGTTCATCATGCTGGAGATGTGAATGTTGATCACCGTCGCCTTCATGAGGCGGTCATCACAGCTTGCCGGCCTATCCCTAGTCACCCAGTTCGTCGTATTCTCAGCTATGAAGTGGTTAGTAGCACTGAGTGGCAGACACCGGGATCTGCACCAGTTTTTACACCAAACTGGTTTGTAGATATTTCAAATTTTTTGTCTCATAAGCATAAAGCGCTTCTTGTCTATTCTAGTGAAATGCGAACTTGGCCACATCCACGTTCATATGAGGCTTTGGAACATTTGGCTCGTGTGCGTGGATCTCAGGTGGGTGTACAAGCAGCTGAAGCATTTTGTTTGTTACGTCAGTTGGTATGACTCATATACTTTTTCGTTGTGACGCTTCATCTTTAATAGGTAGTGGCCATATATTCCGTTGTAGAACTTTAGCCCGTGAGTTAATGCGGTGCGGGGCAACTATAACCTTTTTGTGCCGCCAACAACATGGAGACCTCATTGAACTTCTAAGTCAGGATTTTGAGGTTTTAGTGTTACTAGAGCAGAAACTTTTGTCGTGTATTGGCCTTGAAGGTAGAGAGCTTTATCAGGCTTGGTTGGGTTGTACTCAAGACCAAGATGCGACTGATTGCATTTCAGCTATTATAGAAGCTCAGATCACTAGTGTTGATTGGGTTGTAGTAGATCATTATGGACTTGATGCAACATGGGAAGTACAATTCCTAAATCATTTACGTTTTGGATCAAACTCGAAATTACTTGTGATTGACGATCTTGCTGATCGAGTTCATGTTGCTGATCTCTTGTTAGATCAAAATTTTTTTGGTGATATTGCACGGAATCGCTATCAATCGCTCGTTCCTGAGTATTGTCGACAGATGCTCGGTCCCCATTATGCGTTGCTAGGAAATGAGTACTCTCAACTTCACTCCTTAGTACCACCTCGTACAGATTTACGTCGGCTTCTTATTTTTTATGGCGGGGTCGATGCAGATAATTTAACCGGTCGAACCTTGGAAGCATTAATGCATCCAGCCTTGGCTCATTTGTCTGTGGATGTCGTTTTGGGTCGTCAGTCGTTAAATCGTCAAGTTGTTATTGAATCTATTGCTCGTAGGCCCCATACCACTCTTCATGAGCCGCTGCCAAGTTTGGCAGGCTTGATTGCGCGGGCTGATTTAGCTATTGGTGCAGGTGGTGCGACCACTTGGGAACGTGCTTGCCTTAAACTACCTAGTCTTGTTGTTTCAACTGCAGCGAATCAAGTTTTCTTTAATGAAGCTCTAAATCGTGAGGGCCACTTATATCTACTTGGCGATTCTGAATCTGTGTCTGTAGACTTAATCCAATCTAAACTTCTTGAAATCGTAGCCGATCTCTCTCATTTGAATACGATTCCAATTTGTATAGATGGATTTGGTGCAGAACGTGTGGCGCTCTCAGTTATCGGTGGCCGTCGTGATATTACTCTTCGTTTAGCTAACTCAGAGGATGAATCGCTATTATTTACTTGGGCCAATGACCATCAGGTACGTTCTCATAGTTTTTCCCCTGAATTAATTAAACTTTCTGACCATCGCGACTGGTTCCATAATCAATTAAAAGATCCTGATTCTTTAATCTTTATTGCAAGCATTGCTGGGGGATGCCCTATAGGTCAGATTCGGTTTGAACGTCAACCAAATCCTGCAAGTTGTGGTTGCCATCAGGCCAAAATTGATTTTTCTTTGGACATTTGTGCTCGTGGTAATGGATGGTCTCTTCCATTAGTTCATTACGGGCTTGATGCGATGGTGGCTAGGTGGGGTGTTCAGATTGATGTTGTAGCTGAGGTTTTATCACACAATTTTGCTAGTAATGCTTGCTTTGCACGAGCAGACTTTGTTGAAGATTTTCAACACTTATCTTCTGAGTCATCTTCAATAAGGCTGTGGCGCTGGCAATCACCAGCGCGCTTTTCGTAATAGGAGATGCTTTCTATTTCTAGATACGTCTTTTCCAGTACGGGTTTTTATGAGCAAGCTCTTTCAAATTATAATAAGCAATATTGTTAATTTGTCTGCTACGATAGATCAAAATCCTGAGGCTCTCTAATTGTAAGCTTTCGCCTGATGATTGCAGGTTGTTCATGATTCATCTAATATAATAGAAGAAAAATTTAACCTGTCGAGACTTTCTGTCGATGTACATAATAGATGCAAATTCCAACGGTGAAAGTAAACGAGTTCATCTCACTGCTTAGCATTGTGCATGCTGATCTAAATATCTCTCAGCACAGCTTGAAAGACTTGCATTTACTGAGCACTTCAATTAAATTGTGAATTTCTAGAATTAAATTGGGTTTGGCAAGCCATGTTCTCGAGGTTCTCCATTTTTAAATGTCCAATTCTTTTGCTTCATCTCATCGACCTCTGCTGATCCTTTCAAGTCGACCCTGGAACAAATCCTTAGCCACTCGTTTGTCGAGTTGTTTAAAGCGTAAGGTGCATTGTATTACAAGCTCATCTGACCTTAATTTGTTTGCAGTTGAGAAGATCAACCCTAAGTGGATTTTTGTACCTCATTGGAGTAATTTTATACCTGATGAGATTTGGAGTAATTGGCCTACTGTTATTTTTCACATGACAGATTTGCCTTATGGTCGGGGTGGCAGCCCTTTGCAGAATTTGATTAAAAGAGGTGATACCTCTACCATGATTTCTGCTTTGCGTTGCTCCGCTGGTTTAGATACGGGCGATGTTTATATAAAACAGCAAATTAGTTTATACGGAACAGCAGAAGAAATCTTTATTAGAGCCGATGCGGTGATTGAGAAAATGATTGTTCAGATTGTTTGTAACGATCCAGTGGCTTCTCCCCAAAAGGGGCAACCAGTTCTGTTTCAACGACGTACTCCGGAGCAAAGTAATCTGCAGAATTGTCAGAAAGGCCACTTAAATTCTTGGTTTGATCAGATACGCATGCTTGACGCTGAGGGTTATCCGCATGCTTTTTTGGAATTCAATGGAATGCGTATCGAGTTTCGTCGAGCCAGTCTTCGCTTTGATGGCTTATGTGCAGATGTAAAAATTGTACCCCTCCCGCCTGAAGGTGAGTAGTTGATTACCGATTATCGATTAGTCATTGTAATGACCACTCAGAATTATCAATATTTGCAGTATAGTTCATTGGATATAAACTAGGCATCCTGATTGTTATCCTCATGAATATCAAGATTGCTGGACGTTCAATCGGCCTTGCCTGCTCACCATTTGTAATTGCCGAGATGAGTGGTAATCACAATCAGAGTTTAGAACGAGCTTTTGAGATTGTAGAAGCAGCTGCTGATGCCGGAGCTCATGCAATAAAGCTTCAGACATATACCGCGGATACGATGACTTTAGATGTTCGTGGTGGTAATTTCGAGATTAATGATACAGATTCTCTTTGGGCTGGAAAGAATTTGCATGACTTATATCAGAAAGCATATACACCTTGGGAATGGCATGCGCCAATTTTTGAACATGCTAGGAAGTTCGGGTTAATATGTTTTAGCTCTCCGTTTGATGAAACTGCCGTAGATTTTCTTTGCGATCTTGATGTCCCGGCATTCAAAATAGCAAGTTTTGAAAACAATCATCTTCCTTTAATAAGGAAAGCTGCATCTACTGGTAAACCTCTGATTATTTCGACAGGGATGGCATCACTTGCTGATTTGGAGCGTGCAGTCACTACGGCACGAGAAGCAGGCTGCAGAGACCTGATATTATTAAAATGTACTAGCACTTATCCAGCTTCTCCGGAAAACACAAATATTCTTACTATTCCACATTTAAGAGATCTTTTTGGTGTGCAGGTTGGACTATCTGACCACACGATGGGTGTTGGTGTTGCTGTCGCATCTATTGCGCTAGGAGCAACTGTAATTGAAAAGCACTTCACGCTTTCTAGATCTGATGGAGGTGTAGATAGTGCATTTTCTATGGAGCCTTTGGAACTTAAATCACTTGTGCAAGAAACAAGCAGAGCATGGCAGTCTCTTGGAAGTGTGACATATGGCTCAACATCTGCTGAACAAAAAAGTCTTTTATTTAGAAGATCGATTTATGCCGTTAAAGATATAAATGTTGGCGAAAGATTTTCGAGTGAAAATCTCAGCATTATACGTCCTGGTGATGGTGCTCCCCCATACTTTTATGATTCTCTAATTGGAAAAACTGCACAGAGAAATTATAAAGGGGGCACACCTCTTGAACTTGATTTTCTTTCTTAACTTTTCAAATCATATATATTGATTGTCTTGTCTATGGATCATAGAAATTGTTTGAGTGGTTTTTACTACTTTCGTAATCTATGAGCCATGCCTGTAGTTCATGATGCACATGATTATTAATTAAATCTTTCCAATTTCCATGACTCGCTTGTCTGAATAGTTTTACACTTGGGTACCAAAATGTTTTTTCTGTGTCAAAACCCCATCTCCATTCGGAAACATATGGTAAAAGTATCCATGTTGGTCTTCCTAAGGCTGCGCTTAGATGCGCCAGTCCAGAATCAGATGTTATTATCAAATCACAATTCATGAGCATAGAAGCAGTTTCAGCAAAGCACCAACAAGAATTGACAAGTTTCTGAGATTGATGGAAATAACTTTCGAAATTATTTTCTGAAATTTGTTCACTTCCCTCTCCCTTTTGGAAGCTAACAAAATTTGCATTTCTAATGCTTAGAACGTTTTTAAATAGCATGAGTGGTAGAGATCGACCCCTTGATAGTGTGAATTCATGTTGGGGATTCCCTTGCCAATGCAAGCCTATATTTGCTTTGTTATTAACTCTTAGAATTTTTTGCCATTTTTGATCTGATAGTTTACTGGATTTGAGGTACCTTTTCTCGTTTTTTACTTTATCTGGTTCAATTCCTACTATTTGAGGAATGCTCATTAACGGAATCCAGCTATCAAAATTATGTTTATGCCATGCTTTATTTTTTCTTAGGATATCTTCAGTGGATATGTAATTTTTACACAGGCCTGATAACTTTATGAGTTTGCTTAGCTTGTCTGGTCCCTGCAAGGTCACTGATGATGAAATCTGTTGGATTTTTGGTAAGTATCGAATGAATTGAAAAGTGTCGCCAAACCCTTGTTCGCAAATTACAAGAATCTTTGCAGTCTTTTTTGAGATTCGTTTTAATAATTTAACCTCATATGGAATATCCATAATTCTCTGTTGCGGATTGATGCGTTTTTCATACGCTTCCCATCCACTCTGCCATTGTCTTTTAGATAAAAGTACACCAGCTAACATGACCCAGCAATCATGATCCTCAGGATAGTTTTTTAAGTGAATTTGATAGTGATCTATTGCCTCGTCGAGGTTGCCAATGCTTTGCGCAAGTGTCCCGAGATTTTTTATGGCATTAGGGTGCTTAGGATCAGTGTCTAGTGCTTTTCTGTAAAATTCTCCTGCTTCTGTGAATCTACCTGCTTCGTGGAGTGTCGTTCCATGATTGTTTACAGCTTTGCTGTTTTCTGGATCTGCCTCTACTGCAAGTTTTGAGTATTTCATCGCCTCATTTATATTATTGCTTCTCAATAATGCAATTGAGTAATTACTCAAAGTGTGAACATCGCCGTCCTTCATTAGAATTGCGTTTTTGCAGCAATCAATTGCGATTTTGAATCGATTAGTTTGAAGGGCTAATTCTGCGCCTTTGCAAAGGGCATAGTGAAGCGATGGGCTGATGTCTAGTGATTCATTATCATCGATCATTGCCGCGCGGTGCAGAATTATTATAGCCCTGTAAGGGTGATTTAATGCTAATAATGACAGGCCGAATCCCAATAATGCCATTGTATTGGTCCTGTTGTTTCTAACTTCCTCACGGAAAATATCCCTCGCTTTTTCCCAATTCTCCTCGTCGCATGCTTTCCAGCCTTGAATAACTGCTCGGCTATTCATGGACTGTCGACTATTCATTGACCTAAATAGTTTGCTTTGTGTTTTTCTCCTAACTTATGATGGCCTTGCAGGTTTTCAGATCGAGACGCCTTTTGCGCTTTTCTAGTGGGCTGTATAGGCGTAAGACCCCAGATGTAGTGTAGGCCTCTTGATTTGCAGCATTTTTCTGCTGTTTTTTGTTCGTCGGCTTAAGGTCGGTGCGTTGACTGGGCCCTGCCTGCTTGACTCTGGTGAGACTACGTTATATAAATATCCTGGACAATTCTTATTCTTCAGTGGCTGCTACCACCCTGACCGGTACAACCGGTAACGACATTCTGAACGCCCCCGGCTCTGTAACCGCATTAGTGCAGGGTCAACAGGGCAACGACACCATCACTCTTTCACTGGCTGCTGATGAAGCTTCCGGTGGGAAAGGCAATGACACCATGAGCATTGTCCGGGTGGGTGCCCTCACCAATGGTTTTACTGGCGGTGAAGGTAACGATACTATTTTCATCCGCAGTGCTACCTCCTATGCAGGCACTGCTTCACTTGGTGATGGGGCGGATACCATTCGCTTCCAAAATGCAGCCGGCGGCGTCCTGCTTTCCGGTGCAAACATTGCGATGAATGGTGGTAACGACACAATTGCCATCAACACCGGTGGTGCTGACACCTTTATCAATGCCGGCGTCGGCTTGGGTCAAGGTGATGATCTTTTATCTGATGGAGGTAACACTGCTGAGAACCTTGTTTCTTCGACCATCTTTGGTGGCAAAGGTAAGGACACCATCCGATTGGGTGGCGCAAACACCGGTTCTTCATCCGTAATCCAGGGCGGTAACGGCGCTGACCGTATTTTCATGACTGCCGTCAACGCCATGGCAGTCTCCAACTTGGTGGCTGGCGGTAGGGGCACTGACTCCATATCTTTTGGTGGTGTGATCGGCTCAATCGCTGGTGGTGGCCTGAATGACACCATCGGCTTCGCTGGCAACACCTTTGCTTCTGGCAACGCTGTTTATGGAGATGGTGTTGGTGTGATCACTGTTGGTACTGGGACCGAAGGCGCAGCTGATGGAGCTGATGTCATTGGCAACAGCGCAACCGTGTTTGCTGGAAGCTCAACTATCTACGGTGGTGGTAGCAAGGACACCATCGATGTTCGGAGTATGACCGCTGGATTGATCCACGGTGGTAACGGTGCTGACTCAATCACAGTCTTCTCCGGTGGTGCTCTTCACAGAGGCTCCATCTTCGGTGGAAATGCAAACGACACTATTAGTGTCAACTCTGCATTCGGTCGTGTTGTCACCAACATGACCACCGTTAATGGTGGTGCTGGTGCAGACAACATCATCATTGATGGTGTCGCCGCTGGTTACCTCACCGGTGCTAGCCGTGCTACGACGAACGCTATGGCAGTTGTTGCCTACGGCGCTGGTGATGTCATCAGTTTGGCAAGTACAGCCCTCACTAACCAGACTGCTAACGCAAACTGGATGTTGGGTGCTGCTTCTGTGTGGGTTGCTACGGGCTCTCTGTTCAACACGCAGGTTTTCATTACTTCGATTCAAGCAAATGGTGATGGTTCTGTTGCTGCCTACTCAGATGGCACTGACACCTACATCTCCTACTTCGCGAATACTGGTAACCAACAGGTTGTCAAGATTACTGGAGTTGATGCAGTTCTCACCACACGTACTAAACAGCAAGTGACTCTGAGCGCCAGCAACTTTGGCTTCACACTTACTGAAAACAACGCTGGTACCTCTACCGGTCTCAACATCACTTTGACCTGATCAATAGATCAGTCTCAGTAGTTTAAGTTCAATCATCCAGGGGGGGCTTCATGCCCCCCTTCTTTTTATGAAAGCCACTGTGGATGCTAATTTTGAGTTTTGGCAAAGACTCTACTCCAAGCAGAATAGAACTCTTGATGAGTCAAACCTTAAGGCCGTTTTCGCTGATGATGCCTTTCCCACAACTTTTGAACAATCGCATGATTTTTGGTTTTCATCTAAGACGAGGCACTATTTTACCCGCGATAGTAATATTAGAAATTTATCTATGCAGAATACTTATCAACAATATCTACAAGAGCTTTCACTTGAGTCTCCTTTAGAAGAGTTTTTAGAATACGAAAAGACAAATGACCCTCACCTTATACACGGTTTAGTCCAGAACCAAGCTCTGCAGAAAGAACTTGACATCGATTGGTCTAATGGACTCACTACTCTTGGCGCGAAAAAACCAAGAGTTGTCGTGGTTTTCGGTCTTGATAACAATGATTTTTTTCAAAAATGCATTGATGAGTTATCCCCTAGCGTCATATTTTTTGTCATCTGCGACATTCAAGATTATAAAATCAAATCAAATCATTGTGATTTGGCGAAGTTATGGAATTTGCATTGTGAGGATCCTGATAAAGCCACCTATGCCATTTTTCCTGACTCGCTAGCTTCGCTTGAAGCTTCTATCACATCGTATGAACCCGTTGGAATAGATCACGCATATGTTTTTGGTTCGCCAACGATGTCAGATCAAGCAAGTTCATACTTATCAGAGCTAAATAGTGATAAACATATTTTTTCATCAAATCTTGATTATATGGGCTTTACTCTTGATGAATACCATATGGTTTGGAATTCTATTCGCTCTCTAACCACTAAGCCTAGAATTTATTCTTCTCCAATAAATCCTCTTTTAGGTCGTTACATTGTTTGTGGGAGTGGACCAAGTCTTGACGAAAGCATTGAAAAAATAAAAGAATTATCTGAAAACTCGATTGTTATTGCTTGCGCGAGTAATTATCGAACTTTAAGAAAGCATGGCATTGATGTTCATCTTCTATGTATGTTAGAAAGAGGAATCAATGAGTATCACAACTATAAAGAAGTAAAAGACTCTTTTGGTTTTGGAAGTACTAAGCTTTTTGCATCTGTAACCTGTGATCCAAGCCTGATAACTTTATTCGATCATTATTGTCTATTTTATAGGCCGGCATTAACACCGTGCTCAATCTTTGCAACTAATCATGATCAAATCTTGTGGAATGAAGGTCCTCAAACTGTCAATACCGGTATTTCTCTCGCATGCTGCTTGGGTGCTTCTGAAATACTGATGTTTGGAATTGACTTGGGCACTAATAGTCTTGAAAAAATTAGATCAGATAATGCAGCAGGTTACTCAAATAGAGTTTATGACTTAACATATCAAGGTAATTATCAAGAGGTCGTTCATACGAATCGACTTATGCTTGATTCCCTCTTGATTATTGAGCGAGCCTTAGAAGGGGCAGTTAGTAAACATGACAAATTCAGAGCATTTAATGCAGGTTATGGCGTACGAATCAAAGGGTCTTCGCCTTTTGATCCTACTCTTAGTGAAAATATATCTCTTAAATCGAACACTCGAGATCCATTGATTGCGTTTAATGATTGGTGGAGTTGTCTTGCAATATATTCAAAAGCTACGTATGATAGTGCTTTGTACGTAACTCAAGCAAGACAATCCATCATTCAATATTTTGATAAAAATCGATCTATTCTTAAAGATGATACTTTGACCTTTGATCAAGTGTTGTCCTCACTGCAGATCTTGAACAGTATTCAATTTACTGACTACGTCATACCGTGTCGTATGTGCAGAGGCGTTGTGCTAAAATTTTTATCTACAATTAATCGACAACTTTATGTACTTGGAGACAATCATCCTCTCTTCAATACTTACCAATTGAGAGCAAGAATGATCTTAATTGACATCCTTGATGTCTCAGAAAAGCATATCATAGAATTACTTAATAAGGCATCTGCTGAATTGTCTCTTGCCTGAATTATCTCTTAAAGGATCAAAATGAACCCGACTGTCTCACTTCAACAAAATCTTGATCTAATTAAACAACTTGTCCCTAAATCATTCTATGATGCAATAGATGCAATCAATGACAAGATTGAATTAAAAGATAGCGAATCTTCTGGTCTTTGTGTCTTTCATGATGATCAACCTATATTCCGTAACATTGCTAAAGAGTTATCTGCCTCGCTGTCTTCTTTTAAGTCCAAACCTAACCGAGTTCTTGTTCCAAGATTACAATATGATTCTGAAAAGGCAAAAAATCTACAGCAAAATATTATTTTTGATGCATCTCATGGTGATATTCTTGCAAGCCTTCAATCCAGTTCTGTTCATCAGCCAATTGCGAGAACTCTTTTTATCCTTGGCTCGCTACATCTAACGAATATTGACGCGTATCTTCAAGACTCAAATATAATAGAAGTTGTCGTTTTAGAGTCTGATATTGTCGGCTTATGTACAACACTGCGCTTGGTTGATCTTCCCCAGCTTATTGCAAATTTTAAATTAAAAAAAATAGGATTGTCAGTGATTTGTGAATCTTCTGAACGAATCCTTAAGGCTAGAATTATTGATCATATTCGCTTAAACTCATCATTGTCGATTAATGGTATTTTATTTACTTTTCCTGCTCTTCAAAGTCCCATCCTTAGGCTTTTAGCTAGATGGTTTCAAGATCCACAGGGTTATACAAACCGTATTACTGGTCTTACGGGAAGTGATATTGATGAATTCGCTCAATTGTCAAATGCATACTGGAATGTGACATCCGGTGCAAGCATTCAATTTATAAGTAAGTTTCAGCCAAATATTGACCTTTCTCCAGCATTAATAATTGCTAGTGGACCTTCACTTGATCTTCATATCACATGGCTCAGGGAAAATCACCATAAGTTTATTGTTTATGCGGTAGGTAGTGCTTTGGGTACCCTATTGGCCAATAACATAAAGCCCGATTTTCTTGTATTTTTAGAGCGTTCTGAGACGTTCAAAGATTCCATTAGTGAATTAATTGCGAACGATATTGATATTTCAGATATTCCTTTGATCGCTTCGATTTCTGTAGATCCGCTGTTGCCATTATTCTTCTCGTCTACATATTATTTTCTAAGGCCTTATTCAGTTTTTGACTCTTATTTTGGTCCGGCTTTTAATGATGCCACTTTGTTGCAGGCTGGTCCTGTTGCTGCTAATGCAGCTTTAGAGGTATCTATGCATCTCGGTCATCGACATATATATACACTTGGTGTTGACTGTGGTGCAGCTGAATCTTCAAAAGCTCGGTCTGGGTCTGCATTAGGGAAAAGCTCTAGAATTGTCTCCATACCCATTGCAGGGCGATCAGGTAATACCGTATTCACCTCGTCGGAACTTAATGAATCTCGATTGTGTATAGAAAATGCTATTATAAATAATAACTCTTCTGTCTATTCTTTACCTTTTGGTGCGGCTATTGACGGATTGAAAGTCCTTCAAACTTACGATGAGCTACCTCTTGACATTTTTTCTTGCGATAAACACGACTCGCTTTCGCAGATAAATATATGTCTTAATAATCGACTCCCCTTGTCTCCACAATATTTCACTTCCTTTCCCGATACTCTACGTGATAACTTTTTAGCCCTTTTTGAAGCTGTGAATTCATGTATAGATAATGCTCAAGATTACTCAGTAACATTACACCGTGATTTGAGTCAGTTACTTGCAACTAAAATTCGTATCTTTGATGATGAGAATTGGGGGATAGATAGTAGCGATGACAACATCGCATCGAATTTGTGCATGTTGACCTTTCTGTATTCTGTTCAACCGATATATGATTCATATAATTCAGAGACTTTTCATGAGGCATGTAAGTTGACTAAACTTAATCTATCCTATTTGCAAAAGCTGTACAGTTCTTTTCTTGATACAATTGAGAGCTATTCTAAATATTCTTCAAAGAACTATCCTTACTTTTCGACTATGCCGCAGTCTGTTTTTCAATCATTTTTTACTAATTCTTGAATTATGGATATCTTTATTTCTCCAGCTGACAGGGAATTGCTTTTGTCTGAGTTCAATACTTTATTTGTAAAAGCAATTACACCCTCATTGATAATCAAAGGCAATATTGCATGTGGTCCTAATCATCTTGCGCTATGGCGTCAGGTCCTTGATAAAGTGTATCCAACACCATCATATTGGACCCATCCCCACACAAATATTCTAGAGCATAAAGATTCCACCCAGCCAATTATTGCCCAGAATGTTATTGAATATTGGAAATCAATACAGTTAAATCATCCTGAGCCAGAATCATTTAAAAAAATTATATTTGACGAGCATTATGACGACTTTCAACAGCAAATACTCACTCCTGTCTTGCAGCGCGTTAATCAAGCTACAGGTAATAATCATTTAATTTACAGGGTATATTCCATGTATACCTTTCCTTCCTCTGAGTCGCTTTCAACAAATGTTCATTATGATGTACATACACCATTACATATACCATATGCAATGCTCTATTTGACAGAGCATTCTGATGACTCTGGTAGTACCAGTGTTTATTCTTTTCATGACTCTGAATATATTTCTTCAAAGCATGGTTACATATCATCACCTGTTCAGTATCGGGCCCAGAATCTCCTAGAGGCTTCAAATGTTTTTGAAGATCACTCTATTCTTGATATTAAACCTTTATTTGACTTTCTAGAAGCGGGCTCTTTGATAACATTTTATCCTAGTCGACAGCTTCATAAAGGTAATTTCCCTTCTATTGCAACTAGACAAGTACTGCATTTTAGTTTTTTACCCATTCCACAAAATCTTACCTTTGATGATGCCTTGCGCCTTTCCCGGCAATGTATTAGTGCTGTTGATGCAGATGATAGTAGTGCACCAAAGCTAGTATTGCCTAATCTATCTGCCAGCAATAACAATATATCTTCAGACAGCAATATAGAATCTTCAGTATTTCTCTTTGATGGAACTATTCAATGTACAACTCATGCTCTCTATTTAATCAGCTTGGTTCATTCGTCAATTCCAAACCTTTCTAATGGCTTTCTAGAAAGTTTGGTAGGAACTCTTTATCTCGAGTTTTATAAAAGACTTGGTGCTCATTATGCCAGCCAGGATATGCTTACACACCTATCTGAACTTGAAAATTATATGGTTAGCCTTAACCAAGAATCTACTAGGTATACCCTGAAGCCACCTAAGTACACATTCTGGCCCAATCCAGAGCATCCCAAATATCCTCAAAATATTCACGAAGTAAAGCCGTACTATCAAAAATCCCCACTCTTTGACTTGTTAACGCCAATTGCTTCAGCAGGATCATGTTTTGCAATTGAAATTTCTGATCGGCTTCAGAAACAGTCTTATAACTATATTATTACTGAGCATCCTGCAGATCCAAATTTATGTGGTGTTTATATCGATGGGCATGACTATACTTCTGCTTCACCCATATATAGATTTTCGGCTTCTTATGGCATCCATTTCAATACTGGTAGTCTTGTGTATATGGCCAACAGAGCTTTTGGCTTAAAGTCATACAAGCGTATTCTTACTAAGATGAGTGGACAGTATTTTGCAGGGCAAGATTATATGCTTTGTGACCCATATAGGGAAAATGTATATTTCAGATCTGTGGCCGATTATGATGTTGATTATCCCTTACACACTCTGGCGCTTAAAAAATTGCTAGAGCAGTCTTCCGTTTTCATATTTACATTGGGATTGAATGAGTGTTGGCAAATGCGAGATGACCTTTCTACCATTAGCCGTAATCCCCGTGATGGTAGTTTAATGAGTCTCCTTAAATATAAAACTTTCACAGTTGAGGAGAATACCTTAAACATTCTACACTTTATCGACACCGTGACATTACATAATCCAAACATATCATTCATATTCTCTTTAAGCCCTGTGGCCTTTTTAGCTTCTGGTTCTTCGAATTCTCACGTTGTAGAAGCTAATACCCTCTCTAAATCTGTTCTTAGAGTAGCAGCTCAGAATGTCTGTGATATGAGACCGAATGCCTATTACTTCCCAAGCTATGAGTATGTTAAGGAGTGCATGATCGACCCTTGGAAGCCTGATGGTAGACACGTAAAGCCAGATACTGCGGATAATGTTGTTGCTCTTTTCAAGGAAATGTATGCTATAAATTCTTAGATAAGCTTTTTTGCAAATGTTCATTGATGCAATCTTCCCAAAGCTTCATCGAGTGGTTAATTAAATACTTATTTAGAAGTAAGGACTGTCTTCTTTTTGAGAGAATTGCGTTTTGTAGTTCTTTCTTTAACTTGATTTGATCGTCTATATCAACCCACCATACGCTTTTTTCCTCAAGTATATCTACAGTAGACTCGTTCCGATTTACTGCTATGTTAGCTCCACAAGCACCTGCTTCAAATAGGCTCCAACTTGTTACATATGGCCTCGTAAAATAACAATGCAGATCGCTTCTCCACAGTAATGCTCGATAATCTTCGTAGTTTAGTAGTCCCGTAAAATATAATCTATCTTTTCCTTTGAAATAACCTAAATTATCCAACACATGCTCTTTCCAGCTACCGTTATGTGATGGCGCTTCATAGCTATATGCTCTTCTGTCAGCACCAGCAATATATACCTCAATGTTGTCATGTTCTTCTAGAAGTTGGCTTGCGACTTCTAAGAACTCAGGGAAACCTCTTAATGGTTCCATTCCACGAGTTGCGTACGTTAATATTTTCCTATCTTTGCTGATTTTAAAAACCTCACCTGTGTCCCTGTTTTTCACCTTTATCATTTCTGGATTTCCGACTTTCCTTGGATGGAAAAAAGTGTTATCGATGCCATCAAAAATCACCTGTATTTTGTCCATATATTCCCTGGGGAACTGACTTTTTTGCCATTCTGTAGGTGCTATGGCAATGTCGCATGAATCCAGTTCTTGTAATATGGGCATATTTCGAATTTGCGTTTTCAAGCTATCATCAAAGGTGTATTCATTAAAAAGAAATTTTGCGGTATATGTTCTAAAATACCATTCAAAGTAACCAATATGTGTGCTATTTGCAAGTATATCTTTTATAAATAATCCATATCCCATTCCCGCATGCGTTATTACAATGTCAGGAACAAACCCAGACAATAAAAGTTTATCTATAGCTTGTATTATTGACTGCCCTTTTATTATCGCCTCCTCTGTTGTTTGTAAATAATGGTGTGTATTCGAGCTTGCATTGCGATGCGGCTTGAAATATTCAACTTTAATGTTTTGTATTTGATTTGTTTTTGCCTCCTCATTTGAGGTCATAAACACCACCTCATTTTGTTTGCTATGTGCAAGATTTCCGGCTAGCTGCAAAAACTGTCCTGGAAAATTTCCGTGAATGAATAAGAATCTCAAGTCCTTGAAATGGTTTTTGCGATGTCCTTACTCTATTGGAGTATGTTGTATTCTGCAAGTCTGCTTGTCTTGATGTTTAGCACGAATATCTTCTTCTGCTTGGAAATATGATCTTAGTCTGTCTACCAATCATGTAATTTTTTCGGTAAATTTATGTAGTCCTTTATTGAGGTTCCATATGCTTTGATTGCCTACCATGCTGAGTTTTGATTTCTGTCCACCGTATTACAGTTTTTAATCCTAAAATACTTACTAGTCTTCGCATCAATATGCTTTAGTTACTATCCATCTACATGTTATTCAAGTGATGCTTCATTGTTTTTTGCTTTATGGCACAGCCATTTCCTGATCCTATCAAAGAGCTTTTGGTGTATTAGAATAAAATGCTTGTGAGATTCATTACATATTCCATTCTGTTTCCTTCTTGAACTGAGATCATTCTGTGAAATTCCCTCGACCAGGCGTTCGTGTCCTTTGTCTTCCCGATGTCGATCGTGCTATTGGCGGTGTTAAACAGCTTTATCGTCATGTAGAGCACCTTGTTGCTTTTGGATGGGACGCCGCCATTGTTACTGAGGTATCCGGTTTCCGGCCTTCTTGGTTTGTCTCAGATGCACCTACTATCTCATTACTCGAATCTTATGAGCGTGGCGAATTGACGCCTAAGTCGACAATATTATTGCTTCCTGAAACTTATATTGGTGTTGATCTTTCATCTTTCCGCGGGATAGACCTGTCTAAGCTATCTCGTGTCATCTTTAATCAAAATGGATACTATTCTCTTGGTAATTTAGGCGAGAATATTGTATCTTCCATAAACACTTATTATCATCATTCTTCAGTATTGCATGTGCTCAGTGTTTCTGAGGATACCCATACTTTGCTTTCGAAAAATTTTGCCTTACCTGACTCGCGTTTGAGCCGGATAATCAATGCGATTGAGCCAATATTCACACCATCCCAATCACCGTCAAACCGTTTCCATTGGATGCCACGAAAAAATCCTTTGGATGTTAACGCTGTGCTTACTAGCCTTCAACAAGCCCGACTTGAACATACCGCTGCTTGGCAGGGACTGCCTCTACAAGGACTAAAACATGAGCAAGTGGCTGAGAGTCTCAGTAATGCTCGTCTTTTTTTGTCATTTGGGCATCCAGAGGGTTTTGGGTTACCAATTGCCGAGGCTATGGCTGCCGGTTGTTGGGTAGTGGGATATAGCGGTGGAGGTGGTCGTGAACTTTTCCGATTTGGTGCTTCGGAGGAGGTTCCATTTGGAGATTGGTCTGCATTTATATCAGCCGTACAGCGTGCATTTACTTTATTTTTTGAACAACCCCATGAAGCTGCTTTGCGTTTACAGCGCCAATCTATTGCTATTACTAGTCTTTACGGCAGAGCGCAGGAGCGTGCAAGTATTGAGTTGGCATGGAGCCGTGTCGAAGCTGAGTTCTATAAATGGCGGCATTCACATCCACAGAATTCTTGATCTATGAATATTTTATTTGTTCACCAAGGATTTCCTGGTCAGTACAGGCATATACTTCGTGCTCTTGCTGCCCAAAAGTGTCACCAGCTTGTTGGTATGGGTTTGGAAGTGCCTGCTGAGCAGCTTCCAGCAGGAGTTCACTATGTCCGTTACGGTCTCAAACGTGGTAACACACCCGGAATTCATCCCTGGATCATTGAGTCTGAGTCAAAGGTTTTGCGCGGTGAGGCCTGTGCTGCAGCTGCTCATGATTTGAAATTGCAGGGATTCGATCCTGTCCTTATTTGCTCTCATCCTGGTTGGGGTGAGTCACTGTTTCTTAAGGATATTTGGCCCCAAGCATTATTGCTAAGTTATCAAGAATTCTTTTATCATGCTCGTGGATTTGATTATGATTTTGATCCTGAACTTCAGGGTATTCCAGATTGGAAGGCTTGTTCATATCTACGAATGAAGAATGCATATCTTATGCTTAATCTTCATGCCAGCGACTGGAATATCACGCCCACAGAATTTCAGCGTAGTACCTTCCCAGACGTCTGGCGTAGTCGCATAAGTTGTATTCATGATGGAATAGATACTGGTTTGGCCGCTCCAGATCCGTCAGTATCGCCATTTTCGTTGGCTACTGGAAAAGCACTTAGGCGTGGTGACCCCATCGTCACTTTTGTCAATAGGAGAATTGAACCCTATCGTGGCTGTCACACCTTTTTTCGTTGTTTGCCTGCTCTCCAAGAGGCTTATCCTGATGCTCAGGTTGTCATTGTCGGACAGCAAGATGGTGTTAGCTATGGCAAACCCTCTCCGGATGGTAGTTGGAAAACGACGTTTCTTGATGAACTTAAGGGTCAAATAAATTTGAGAAATGTCCATTTTACGGGTGCACTTTCTTATTCTTCATTTCTTCACCTCTTACGTCTTAGCGCAGTCCATGTGTATTTAACTTATCCATTTGTTCTAAGTTGGAGTCTATTGGAAGCAATGAGTTGCCAGCTCCCAGTTATTGGTTCGGCCACCTCTCCTGTTCAGGAAGTTATAGTTGATAATGAAAATGGCCTGTTAGTAGATTTTTTTGATTCAGAACAGCTCGCTTTCTCTATTAATGAGCTTTTGCGTGATCGTTGTCGCGCTGAGGCCCTAGGTCTTGCAGCACGTAATACTATCCTGCAGAAATATAGTCTTGATACTTGTTTGCCTCAGCAATTGGCATTGTTGCAGCTTGTGGCTAGTAAAAGATTGCCTTAGGCCAGTATTATTACGTGATTCTATTCATCGCGCTTACTTATTCCTGTGCCTTCTGAATTTTTTGTTTACTTTGCTTTAGTCAACCTCACTTCTGCTGCTCTTAATAATAGCATCGCATCTTATTTGCTCTTCTGATTATATTTTTTAGGAACGTGCCACTATGCTTCTCCTTGATGTGCATATAAAGCAGCATAACGCCCACCTATTGCCATGAGTTCTTCGTGAGTCCCTTGTTCTGCTAGCTTCCCCTGATGCATCAGAACGATTCGATCTGCATGTCGCACGGTGCTTAGTCGATGAGTGATGAAGAATACTGTTTTGTTTTGAAGCGCCTCTTGCAGATTCATGCACAATGTTGATTCAGTGTCGTAATCAAGTGCACTTGTTGCCTCATCGAGAATCAGCAGATTCGGGTTCTGAAGAAGGGTGCGGGCAATTGCGATGCGCTGTTGTTGACCACCGCTGAGACCAGCTCCTCTTTCTCCGAGACGGGTTCCGTATCCCTGCGGCAGTTCCATGATGAAGTCGTGTGCCGCTGCTGCTCGTGCCACGCGGAGAACCGATTCGGTGTCTGCTTCTGGATTGTTCATGGCGATGTTTTCGCGGATCGTGCCTTCAAATAACAGGCAATCCTGAGGAACGATGCCGATCTGTTGTCTCACACTGCTCAGATTTACCTTGCTGATGTCGTAACCATCGATCAGGATTCGGCCTTCGTTGGGTTCATAGAGCCGTGGCAACAGCTTCATTAACGTGCTCTTGCCGCTACCGCTTTGGCCAACAATGCCAATGAAGTTGCCGCTTGGGATTTCAAGATCGACTCCGTCAATCTGATGGGGCCCCTGCTTGCCGAATCGGAAGCGTAAGTTTTCGAGCTTTACGTTTCCTGATATTGGAGGCAGTGAGATTTGGTCAGCCTCCCTTTCACCGGCCTCGGGGACCTGGTCGACGATGTCGGCCAGACGTTCCATGGATATCCCTACCTGTTGGAACCCTTGCCACAGGCTGGAGAGGCGCAGTATGGGTCCGGTTACATAGCCGGCAATGATCCGGAAAGCGATGAGCTGACCAAGACTCAGATCGCCACTCACCACCTGGTAGATACCAACCCAGATGATCAGCAGTGAGCTCAGTTGGTTGAGGAAATTACCCACTTCGCTTGCGCTGCTGCCCAGTACAACGCTTTTGAAGCCTTCGGCGATTTGGTTTGAGTAGCGTTCTTGCCAGCGCCAGCGTGAGTTCAGCTCGAAGTGCTGAGCCTTCACTGTTTGGATGCCGCCAAGAGTTTCGATTAGATGGCTCTGGGTGCGGGCCGAAAATTGAGCCTGCTTGCGAAGCAAACTCCGATACATTGGTGCGATAAACAGGACCATCAGCACATAGATCGGCACCGTTCCCAGAGCCACCGCTGTTAGCAATGGGCTGTACAGCACCATGATCAGGATGTAGATCGTCGCGAACAGCAGATCAAGAGCGCTGGTGATCGCTGTTCCGGTAAGGAATCCGCGCAAATTGCCCAACTCACTCAGGCGTTGGGAAAGCTCGCCAACCGGCCGGTTCTCGAAGAAGCGCAGCGGTAAGCGCAGTAGCTTGTCGATCACCTGGCTGCCAAGTAGGAGATCCATGCGGTCGGTAGTGTCGATCAGTAGCCAGGTGCGCACTGCGGTGAGCAGTCCTTGGAACAACGCAGAAGTCACCAGAGCGGCCCCAAGCACCTGCAGAGCCGAAAGATTGCTCTGGTTAATGACCTTGTCGATGATCTGCTGAATCAGAAGCGGGTTCGCCAGCTGGAACAACTGGATGAACAGGGAGGCCAAGAGCACCTGCACAAGCGGCCACTTGAAGCGCTTGATGACTGGGGTAAACCATCCCCAACCGAAGGTTTTCTTAGGGGTGTCATCTAAGCGTTTGAGGAGCACCACCTTCACCTGTTCGCCCCAGTTCTCGCGTGCTTCTGCCATCGGCAGGGTCAGCCAGCCTTGCTCCGGATCAGCCAGCAGCACACGGCCTTGATCCACTTCCGTTATCAGAGCGTAGTGATGCTTGCGCTGCACCATTACCGGCAGCTCTAAGCGGTGCAACTGATCGAATTTCACCGCTCCCACTTGGGTTTGCAGGCCCATGGCTTCTGCCAATTGACCCATGCCCTGAATTGGTACCGAGCCAGCCCGCTCGACGGCACCTTCAAGGGTTTTCTCTAGTACATCCACGGGGCATGGCGTTCCGTAGGCGCGCGCCACCATGCGTAGGGTGGCCAGATTGGCGGCGACAGGGCCTTGCCCTTTGATCGGCTTGAAGCCCTGCAGGTCTGCTTCGGATCGAGCTTCGCGAAGTCCCACGGCTGAAAGGTCGAGGGTCTGGGTTGGCTTCCAGGTTTTGGTTTTGTTTTCTTGCGGCTTTGTGTCCGCCGTGGCTGTTGGAGATTGCTTTGGGGTGTCTGATTTCTCTGTTGTGTTGGTAACTGATGCCGTGGGGCTTGCTGGCGTCCATGCCCAGTAGCGCAATGGCAGATTGCTGATGCCCTGCAGTTCCTGTCCCTGGTCGCGGGTTAGCACGCAACCCACCCGCTCTTCAGCTCCTGGCAGCACGGAACTCAGCAGTTGCTGTGTCGCTTCCTCCGAGCTGTGATCTGCATCGGAAGCGGTCAGCTGATCGCGCAGCCAGTCTTGGGTATTTGCCGGTGGTGGGTTGAGACCCTTGAGTACACCCCTTAACACTGCGACGCCTTCGCATGGGCTTTGCAGGGTTTGCAGGCTCTTGAGCAAGCCTGGATCGTCATGAACCAGATCCACGATCAGGCCCAGTGGCAGGCTCAGAAGCCGGCAGGGCTGACGTGCAATGGCGCCTTCACAAGGAGCCTGACGGAGTAGATCGATGACGCCCACCAGCTCGCCGGGCTCTACGCGCCCCACGGTGAACAGATCGTTAAGAACGGGATCCTGTCCGAGCAGTCGCAAGGTGCCTTCTAGCAACAGGAAGGCATGGGTTTCCATCACGCTACCGCGAAGCAGAGTCTGGCCTTGGCTTAGGTGCACCTCTTCGGAGGCACTGGCAAGTAGCTCGAGGCTGGTGTCACTTGCACCAGCCAGAGTGGGCACCTGGCGTAACTGTTGCAGCCGCTCCTGTTTTCCGGTGGCGATTGTCATGCCGGCACCTGCAACTTGTTGAGCATCCTTCTGCATTCTTCCTCCAGCCAGCTGTCGAATTCCCTCTTAAGAATCAGTGTGCGCAGTTCTTCGTCAAATCGGCTGGGTGAGATGCTCTCCAGTTCGGCCACAACAACGGTATTGGCGTTGACCCGCAGCGGCCGGATCACCGTGCCGGGGCCTGCCTTGAGCAGCGCAGCTAGTAAGGGGGCTTCCATCTGTGCCGCTGGAATCGAGTTCTGACGGGCATCTGCATCCGGTTGAGCTCCAGGGAATTGACGCGCCAGAGTTTCCCAGCTGTCTTCGTTGTCTTTCAGGCGGAAAAACACCTCCTGCATCACATCGGCATTGCCCGATTGCAGCCGCCGGTAGTTGATCCGGTCGTAGTGGTCCTTGTGTTTCAGATAAAGAGAATTGGCCCTGGGTCCCCAGCGTTCTTCCCGGTATTGCACGACTCGATGTGGGCGGCTCAAGTTCTGTTTGAGTAATGGCTCTGTGATGTGGTTCTTTTGGAGAAAGTCGGTGAATGCCTCATCGCCTTCAAGTTGATGTTGTTTGCGGAAGTCGTTCACCAGTTCCTCTTCTTGCCCTTGAGCGAGTTTCACTTGGCTCAAGGTGCGATCAAGCACCAGATTGCTCACTAGTTCGTTGAGCTTGTTCTCTTTGCACAGCACGGCCATCACTTCAGCTGCTGACACAGGTTGATCATCCAGCCAAAGAGCTGGTTTTGTATTAGTCATCGTTGTTTCGATCATGGTTGTCGCAGTCGCTTGAGGCTTTCGCCGCGGTCGTTGAACAGATCTCCCAGCAGTTCGATCAAGCGACGATCACGCAGTTTGAGGTTGGTGGTAATGGTCATCCCCGCTTGCAGAGGGACGGTGATGCCGTCACGGGTTTCCAAGGTGGAGCTCTCCAGGCTGAGATCCACCGGGAAGTGATACGAGGGGATCAGGTCTGTGGGGGGCAGCGCGTCGGCACCGATTCGGTTGATGCGTCCATCGATTTCGCCGTATTCGGTATAAGGAAATGAATTCACGCGCACTTTCACCTCTTGCCCGGGTCGAATAAAGCCGATGTCTTGATTGCCCACGTTCACTTCACCGCCGAGTTTGCCCGATGGAACAATCTTCATCAAGGGTTCCGCGGTTGTGGTCACATAGCGGTCGTTGTCCGGGGCCAGATCAAACACCGTGCCGCTGATCGGC
>QCLC01000017.1 GCA_003214855.1 Prochlorococcus sp. AG-412-I05
GCAGCGTTGGGTAGGCAAGAACTGGGCCTGCTCACGTGCAATGGAGCTTGTGAGTAGCACCTGGGTGCTGTTTGTAGATGCAGATGTGGAGCTTGACCCAGCAACCCTCAAGCGGGCACTTAATCAGGCGATTGAGGAAGAAGCAGATCTACTGAGCCTGGTACCTCGTATTAACTGCAGCTGCTCTGCTGAATGGATGGTGCAACCGATCATGGCCTGTCTTTTGGCTATAGGTTTTCCGATTAAAGCCGCCAATGATCCAGCTGAGTCAACAGCATTTGCCGCTGGGCCATTTATGTTATTTCGCCGATCAACGTATGAGGAGATTGGCGGTCATCGCGCACTAGCTGATGTGGTGATAGAGGATCTGGCTCTAGCTCGTAGAGTGAAAGCCGGGGGATTTCGCCTTCGTTATCTGCTGGGGTTAGATGCATTGCAATTGCGGATGTACGACAATTTTCCTGCGCTTTGGGAAGGCTGGAGTAAGAATTGGTTTCTTGGCCTAGACAGCAGTATCGTCAAAGCAATCGGAGCATCAGCACTAGTGTTCTGGATGTTCACAGGCCCCTGGCTAGTATTGTTTCTGATCATAGTTAGCCTGCTCTGGATCCCTTTTTATGGGGCATTATTAATAGCCTTTACTTTTTCGTTAATTGGTGTATTGCTTCAGTTCATTCTACGTATTTGGACACGTCAGAAATTCGAGGTGCCACTAACAAATTGGTGGTTAATGAGTGCCGGTGGCATCCTTATTGGATTACTTGGGCCAACTTCAGTTTGGAGAACACTGACTGGACGCGATTGGACCTGGAAAGGCCGTTCCTTGGCATGAATAGTGTTAGCTATTCATGAGTCAAATTAGTCGCATCAACTATTAATTAATACTATAATTCAGCCCATTCATCTTCCAATAGAACACTCAGTAGGCACATATTTCTATCATTCTTTATCTTTGATAATTCCAAGCACTAACGATATAGACAGGCATGTCATTCAACCATCTCTAGTCCTAATTCTGAGCATCATTACTGTAGATACTTTAATTTCAATAGATCATTCATGTAACTGGCTTGTCCTTTTAGACTTTCATCTTTTTTGTTTTATCTTTATAAACTCAATCTTCTTTATTTCAGCCTGCATGACTTCTTTCCCAGCGGCCGTAGAACATCGAAAACCGGTTGGCTGTAATGCCATGGGCAATCACACTCAAAACAATAGTAACCGTAGTCGTAGTAAGAATCGCTTGTGCGTTTGGAAGCGCCGCGTCTACCACCATCACAACAAACACAATGCTGGCTAAACCTCTTGGCCCAAACCAACCAACGAAGAGTTTCGTCCAGTGATCAAGTCCTAGGCCGCTGGTTGCTAAGGCAACCGGAAGAATGCGCACTAGTGTCAGGCTTAAAGCCCCATAGACCACGCTGGCGACTGTGATGTGGCTCCAGGCATCGGGCACCATGGCACTACCAAATAGAACCCAGGTCAGTAGGACCAACATGTCACCCATTGCCAGAGAAGCCACCATCTCACCGTTCTTCAGTTCTTTGCGACTGCAGATCCCATAGAGAAGACCAGCAATGAAACAGGAAATGAATCCGCTCCCATGAAGGGTTTGGGCGAGGGTGTAGGCACTTAGGGCCAGGGCCACCGTGATCAAAGGCCTCCAATCCTCAGCAATCCATTTGCGTTGTGCTGCCTGATCCCTTAACCAACTACCCAATAATCCAACAAAGGCTCCTATCACGAGGCCGATACCTATTTCACTGACAAGCAGCTGAGCGAAGCTCTGCAATGCATCCTTCGGTCCATTGATCTGGTCAAGATGACCAGTTGAGATACCAAGAAAGCACAACAACATAGGGACACAAATTCCGTCATTGAGGCCACTTTCAACATTGAGATCTTCGCGGATAGCTTCTGGTACTTCGAGGTTGGTGGTCACCGCTTCGCCAAGTGCCGCATCTGTTGGAGCGAGCACCACCGCAAGTAGGGCTGCTTCAATCAGGCCTAGTTCAGGCAATATCAATCGCGCCACCGCGAAACCCATCAGAATGCTGATTGGCAGTCCGAGCAGCAGCAGACGCATTGGCAGGCGGGCACTGTTGCGCAACACTGTCCAGTCCAAGGCTGCTGCATCGGTGAACAACACGAGACCCAATGTGATCTCTGCCAGACGCCTTAGCAGCGCTGAATCCAGTGAGATGTTGAGCCAGCCCAGGTTGGCAGGGCCAAGGACTAAGCCCAGCGCAACAAAGATCAGTGGTCCAGAGACGGCTGTCCTGGACAATCGTCTTGAAAGCAGGCAATAGGCGAAGATCACTAAACTGATCACTGCCAGGTCAAGGTCGCTGTGGAGCACGGCTAGTGGTGAGTTTGAGTCCCCTTGATGCTGCCCATAATTCGGATGTAGATCTCGAAATCCACCATCCATGTTCAGATCTCGTTGATGGAAGTTCTGTGAAACCGATTCATGCCCCTTGAGCGGTTTGCCTTGATGCTTTGCTACTGGTCTTCAAAAGAGGTGGTCTGTTTCAACCAATGATTCAATAGGCCTTGATGAGGGTGCTGATGCGAAGGCAAGCAACGACAGAAATGGTGATAGCTATCGGTTTTGTTGAGCTACAAGCAAGCACAGGACTTTGTGCTTTTACATGCAATACAGGCCTATTCCCTAGTCATGCCAGGTAGTCTCATGGTGTGATGTTCTTGAAAACAACAGAGTCGCCACCTGAGAGCCTCTAAAAACAGATTGAGGCAACATCCCCTGTGCACCCAGGTTATGCAGCCAGGAACAACAGTTCACTATCTTTAGGGGTCGATAGCAGAGCCCCCAGCTCTTGAAAAAATCAAGGCAAGCCTCAAGACTGGTATTCGCTAGACGGGTGAGCCTTAAGCTTTTTTAGTATCGACTCGTTCGGGCCTGGGCTTAGGTGTTGTTTCGCTCTCTTTGATCTAGTGCTGCAATCTGTTCACAGATTTCAGTAGATTTTACGCTCACAGCAGACGTTCCTTCGTTGATTTCTACGTATGTCAGATCAAACCGTAGAACAGGAAATGACTCCAACTGTACTGGGGGGTGATAAACCCAAGTATCCAGGGATTCCGGTGACGTGTAATGGCAATCATCTTGTCACCAAGTGGGTAGAAACACGCATCACTGAAGGAGGTGTCTATTACCCAATTACACCTTCAACAGAGGGTGGTGAAATATATCAACAATCTTTTGCGGAAGGAGCTCTTGATGTCTGGGGGAACCAAAAGTTATCTGTTGAGGCAGAAGGTGAACATGCAGCCCAAGGCGGTGCTACAGCGGTAGCGATGACTGGTAAGCGCACAGTTAACTTCACATCTGGCCAGGGAATTGTATATGCGATGGAGCAGTATTACCACGCTCCAGGAAAGCTCTCAACAATGGTGTTGGAGGTTGGGGCTAGGGCTCTGACCAAGCATGCTCTTAATGTTCACTGTGGCCATGATGACTTTAATGCAGCTCTAGATACTGGATGGACGATGTTAATTGCCCGAGATGCCCAGCAAGCTGCAGATCAGGCTATTATTCTGCGTAAATGTAATGAATTAGCTTTAAATCCAGGTATGAATATTCAAGATGGGATGTTGACAACCCATTCTGAACGTACTTATCGAGCCCCAGAAGCGGATCTACTACGTGAATATTTGGGTGCACCAGATGACCAGATAGATTGCCCTACTCAAGCTCAAAGAGAACTGTTCGGAGTTCGGCGTCGCCGAGTTCCCGAAATGTTGGATTTAAAGAATCCGGTGCTTTTAGGACCAGTTCAAAATCAAGAGCACCATATGAATGGTGTCATAGCACGTCGTGATAATTTCAATGAACCAATCCTTGAATTTCTTGAGCAATGCTATCTAGAGTTTGGTCAGTTAACAGGCCGCAACTACGGGCTTATTCAAGAATATAAAACCGAGGAAGCGGATACAGTCTTTATTTCTCTTGGTTGTGCAGCTGAAAACATTGAAGCCGCATGCGATTACCTAAGTGAGAAACACAATGCCAAGGTTGGTTCTATTCATATAAATGTTCTACGTCCCTTTCCTGAAGCAGCATTAATTAATGCTTTGCGTGGGAAAAAGAATGTCATTATTTTAGAACGAACAGATGAGGGCTTGGCTGGTGATAATCCATTAGGTCGAGACATCCGCACTGCTCTAAGTAAAGGACAAGAGTCTTCTCAGTATGGAGGCATAATGCCTGCGATAACACTTGAGCAAACACCAAGAATTTTTCGTGGAAGTTATGGGCTTGGCTCTAGAGATTTTCGTCCAGAACATATCATCGGAGCTTATGAATATGCCACTGGGGAGATTGCCAGGAAAGACGGTAAAAGTGCAGCTGATGGCGAAGCTTATTTCACACTAGGTATTGATCACCCCTATAGCGTGGTTTCTAAAGACACTCCATCGCTATTGCCGAATAGAGCGATTGCTGTTCGATTCCATTCGATTGGAGGCTGGGGAATGATCACCACGGGTAAAAACCTTGGTGAAATTATCGGTAAGTTTGGACAAATGATTTCCGAACGTGATCCAACCTATGATGAACATGGCCAATTGGAAGAAAAGCTCTTCATTATGGCCAACCCCAAGTATGGCTCCGAAAAGAAAGGAGCCCCTACTAATTATTTTCTAACAGTTGCGGCTGAAAAGATACAAGTTAATTGTGAGCTCAATCATGTTGATGTGGTGCTCTGCTGTGACCCCAAAGCATTCACACATACTAATCCGCTGGCGGGTTTAAACAAAGGCGGTTGTCTTGTATGGGAATCAAGTGAGCCGGCGGCTAAAGCTTGGGAGCGAATTCCCTCAAAGTATCGCAAATTCATCAAGGATAACGGCATTCGTGTATTTATTCTGCCTGGATTCGAAATCGCTCGAGAAGCAACAACTCGAACTGATCTGCAATTAAGGATGCAAGGCAATTCCTTCCTTGGTGCATTCTTCAAAGTTTCAACTTTTCTGCAGGATCACGAAATTAGTGAGGCAGCGTATAAGGAGGTTGTTCGCAACCAATATCAAAAGAAGTTCGGACGCTTTGGTGACGCGGTAGTTGATTCAAACATGAAGGTTATGTCTGGTGGCTTTGAACGGGTCGAGGAAATTACTTATGGAAAAAATAAGGATGTAGATACTTCAAGCATGCGCAACCCCATGCTTGCACCAAAGGATTCTGCTCTCATTGAGATTCCAGCAACTGCAGGTTGTGCTGCTAGTGGTTGTTCGTCTTGTTCGATGCCTGATGGACAAGCCAATAGGTCACCATTCCAAACACTGCAGAAATTTGATTCAGAATTCCGCAACGACTTGGGCTATCACCAACCATCAGGTGCTTTTGCAAGCTTATCTGTTATGGGACCTGCCAGTGGCGCGACACAAAGTAAATATGTAGCCAGACGCGAAACCCCAATTTACATCGCAGAGAATTGTACTCAATGCATGGAATGTATCGCTGCATGTCCTGATACTGCCTTGCCTAATACAGCACAGGATGTAAGTACCATTCTTGTCACTGCCATACGCAATTATGTCATTGACGAGAATGCATCGAAGCAACTTTTGAAGGAGGTACCTGGATTAGATCAACGTTGCCACGAAAAAATGAATGACAATGTTGCATCCAAAACCAAACAGCCATTTAAAACTATTCTAAGCAATGAGTTGGATGAGCTTACATCAATCGATGAAGCTTCCCGTAAGCAACTAATTGATATTGTTGACAAATTGCCACTTGCTTATAACAACACCCCTAGTATTTACAAAAGTCTTGAGAAGAAGAATCCTGGTAGTGGCGGTATCTTTTCTATTTTTGTTAGCGACCTCTGCAAAGGATGTGGGGAGTGTGTTCAGGTTTGTGGCGAACATGATGCCCTGCGAATGAAGCAGGATACGCCTGAACTTAATGCCGATCTTACAACTGCCCAAGTGTTTAGCCGTTTATTACCAGATACCAGTCAAAAGTTTCTTGGGCAATATCAGTCTGAATCACCAGAATCTTCTCTTGAATCAGCCCTGCGGAAGCACTTGATGGTACGGAGTAATTACGAGTCTCTTGTCTCTGGAGATGGTGCTTGTGCAGGCTGTGGCGAAAAAAGTGTGCTGAGGGCTGCTGCTTCTATTACAGAGGCATACATGCGACCGATTTATCACCAAAAAGCAGAGCGTTTACGCAAAAAAGCACAACTATTAGAAGAATGTGGTGTCACTAGGTTGGCAACTCTAAAGACTCAAGATGATGATGAATATAATTGGTTTAAGCGTTCTGTAGCCCATGCAGTGATGGGTCTTGGTGGTGAAAACGAAGATGATACAACTCTTCGGCTTAATAGATTTGGTGAGATCACTGATCAAGAAGTCATCACAGCACTGGTAACAGTCCTCAATCAGGATGCCTTTAATCACTGTGATCTACAGGCAGTTGATGGACGTATGGCAAATGGAATGTGCACCATGTATATGGGTGCTCATACTGGCTGCAATACGGTTTACGGCTCTACTCCTCCCTCCAATCCTCATCCATACCCCTGGATGAATTCCTTATTTCAGGATGGCGCAACCATTAGTTGGCTGATAGGAGAATCTGCTGTCCTCAATCATGCACGTCGATCTGTAACTCCGGAACGACTTGCTACAGCACTTCTCGATCGTGACATCAATGTTTGCAGTGAGCGTGAATACTTCGAGCTAACTCATCTTGATGACTCACTCATGACTGATCAGGAAATACGTGAGTTACCTAAGGTTTGGGCGATTGGAGGAGATGGAGCTATGGGCGATATAGGTTTCCAAAACGTTTCAAAGGTCGTCTTGCAAAACCGTCCAAATGTGAAATTACTGATGCTTGATACGCAGGTCTATTCCAACACAGGTGGTCAAAATTCCGACAGCTCTAACATGTTGGGTGGATATGACATGAACCAATTTGGTGTTGCTTCGCAAGGCAAGCTTGTAGAGAAGAAAAGTGTTGCAGAAGCATTTACAACTGGCCATGGTTCGCCATTTATTGCCCAAGTTTCTATGGCAAATTCAGGGAAAATGTATAAGGCCATGCTTGATGGACTTGAATATCGTGGTACAGCCTTTTTCCAATGCTATACATCTTGTCAGCCAGAGCATGGTATTGGTGACGACATGAGTGCCTATCAGGCTCGTATGATTCGCGATAGTCGTGGAATGCCTGAGTTTATCTATAATCCTCGCGCTGGCGAGACCATCCAGGAAACTTTTGAGCTCAAGGGTAACCCTTCAATCAATCGAGACTGGAGGGCCGCTAAATATCAATCCGACGGAAAGCCATATAATCTCACTGTTGCTCACTGGGCTCTTACAGAAGCACGTTTTCGCAGACACCTCAAAGAGATTCCTGAAGCACAAGTCGACGAGTTTATACATATCGACAATATGCTTACTCTAATTAGGCAGCAAGATGTTATTTATAGAAATGTCTTTAATGAGAATCATCATGCTTTTGTGCCTGATTGGGGTGTGTATTTCAAGGCTGAAATCAATGGCAAGTTTAAGTATTATGCGGTTAGTCGTCAGATGGTTCTCTTCCATGTAGAGCGCCGTAAATCATGGCGGATGATGCAAAGCCGTGCGGGGCTGCACAACGAAGACTATGCAGCACAGAAAATCATATTGCAGAAGCTGGATTCTGGTGAGTTCACTCGAGATGACTTAATTAATCGAGGCAGAGAATTGATGAATGAACATATTAAACAAGCCATCCACTAGCCAAGCTCACTTCAGCCAATTCTTATCTATATTATTGACGCAATAGAACCTCAGAGAGTATTTCTAGACCATTGTCCTGTTAGGTACTTGTCTCATGCTTAGCAACACAATCTAGATCCTCTTATAAGTTCAGATTTCATCAGAAAGTCTTGCTTGCTATCAGCCAGATATCTAACAGCCATTGTCAGCACAGTCCATTTAGTTAATCCACACTTTAGCCGCATAGTTATGCTCAAATAACTATATTTTTTGTGTTATATCCCTCCTATACCTGCATCTATTTTTTCGCTATTCATGAGTTGAATAAGCAGTCTATCCATGGTAGATCACTCACAACAGTATTGGCAATTTGATTTACCCGTTGAATTCTTCGTTTTATAATTTAATCAATCATAAGAACCTGATTGAGGCTGGAATAATAAAACCTGAATTTATAATCTCAATAAACGTTGCGATCAGTGGTACGACGATAAATGCTTTGTTGGTTGGCCCATATCTCCTTGATATTGCCGTCATATTTGCAAGCCCAGCAGTCGATGACCCTATCGACATTCCCGCAAAACCTGCGCAAATAACAGCTGCTTCGTAGTTGCGACCCATTAGCGGAAAAACAAGATATAGATTAACTGCGATAGAGAGAATAGCTTGGGAAAGTAATATCAACAGCAAGGCCGGAGGGAGATCCAATAGATCCCAAAACTGCAGACTCATGATTGACATTGCCAGAAATGTGCCGAGGGAAAGCTCCGCCAGAAGTAGTAATGCAGCTGTTTGCTTAGGCCAAATTAGAAAATCATTTGAAATCTTACGATCCGGCAAAATGCTGCTCAAAATGATTCCAACGATCATAGAAACAACAAAAAGTGGCAGTTGAATATCTAACTTAAAAAGAAATCCCTGGCATATTTTCCCGAGAATAATACAGACATTGACAGCCAGCACTGATGAAAGAATACTGTTGTAATCCAATTCTGATGGCAATTGATTATTCAATGCCAGCTTATTTGTATTTTCTTCTCCATTCCTGTTTGCACCATATGTTTCCTTTTTATGATCTAAATTCAATTGATTTTTACGAATCAAGTGATTAGCGATTGGCCCACCTATTAGGCTGGCAACGATCAACCCAAATGTTGATGCTGCAATGCCAATTTCCAAAGCATTCTTGATGCTAAATTGTTTCGCAAAGATTGGAGCCCATGCGATTGTCACACCATGGCCACCTGCAAGCGATACTGAACCCAAAAGTGGTCCAAGGCCTTTTTGGAGGCCAAATAGATTAACTGTCAATTCACCGAAGATGTTCTGAATCGTGATGAAAGCAATAACCAGGCCGAGTAATATTCCCAGGGTTTTCCCTCCTCTTCTCATGTTGATTAAATTTGAACTTATACCAACCGTAGTAAAGAAATAAATAAGTAAGAAGTCTCTTGCACCAAGATCAAATATAACCTCTATATCCGCTGTCCATTTCACGAGTGTGATTGCTAGTGCTGCAATCAGACCGCCTGTAACAGAATCAGGAATCGATAAATTCTTCAGCGCTTGAATATTGCCATTGACGCGCTTGCCAATAAACAGTACAAGTATGCCAATTGAGATTGATATCAGCGATCTAATTTCTAATGTATCCATTGCCTATTGAAATGGTATTTAATTATAATTTCCGTAAGACTACTTACTTCGCGCGCAGTGGTGCTCTAGAAGTAACTATTTATTTCACAGGTCATTCTAGATCTTTGGACTTCGATAGATCGCTTTCTTTCTCAGCTTTAATCCAGTGGGACGTCCCCATGCCATCAGACCTTCCCTAACCGCAGAGTTTTTCCATTGATCAAAAAATGACTAATAGCTTTCAAGTGACTTTACTGTTTATGAGCATATCTGCATCTTTCCACTGCCCCCCTGGCTAAAGCAGATGTGCTGGTTGTTGACGTAGAACCAGCATCATCATCGACTTCTCTGCCCCACGTCCATCAAAACTATTGCCTGGAATCCTCTAGCAATTTCACTACCCTATGACCACTGCACTTATCAGTTCTGCTTGCATGCTTGGTCAATAGCATTCACAAGACCAGTTTTGTAATGACAATCAGCATTGTTTTGATCGTTGAATCAACCATCACCATTCACCACTCAAGCAGTGCGGGCCTAGTGGCCTAGGTCTTAAAGGCGCTTTCATCCTTTAAAGCGGGGGCCTTGAGCTGCGAAGATTTAACAATCCACTTCCTACAGACCGTGCCGCGATTTCATGCCCGCGTTCTTGTCAGTCTGCGTCCTTCAGTGCTTGACCCTGCTGGGGAGGCTGCTCGATCTGCTGCCAATCGCCTTGGGGTGGAAGGCATCAGCAAACTGCGGATCGGAAAGGTTGTTGATCTTGAGCTCGAGGCTGATAATGAATCGGAAGCACGCAAGCAGCTGGAACTGCTCAGTGATCGCCTGTTTACCAATCCCGTGATTGAAGATTGGAGTCTTGAGCTTCAGCCGGTTCCTACAACCACCGCTTAATGCAGCCATGAGTATTGGTGTTGTTGTCTTCCCTGGCTCAAATTGTGATCGCGATGTGCGCTGGGCAGCGCAAGGATGCTTGAACATCCCAACGCGCTTTCTCTGGCATGAGACGCGTGATTTAAATGGTCTTGATGCTGTTGTGCTTCCAGGCGGGTTTAGTTATGGCGACTACCTCCGTTGTGGTGCAATTGCCCGCTTTGCGCCGGTGCTTGAGTCGCTGGTGGAATTTGTTGCACGTGGCGGCAGAGTGCTCGGCATCTGCAATGGCTTTCAGGTTCTGACTGAACTAGGTCTGCTCCCTGGAGCTCTAACCCGCAATCGGAGCCTTCATTTCATCTGTGAGGATGCTTTGCTCACTGTGGAAAGCAACCGCACGCCTTGGCTAATGAGTCATCAACGCAAGGATGCTCTCACCCTGCCCATTGCCCATGGTGAGGGTCGATATCAGTGCAGTGACGAAACCCTTTGCCAGCTACAAGACGATGACGCTATCGCCTTGCGCTATGTCAATAATCCCAATGGTTCAGTGGCTGATATCGCTGGAATTACAAACAAGACTGGCAATGTGCTTGGCTTGATGCCCCATCCTGAACGGGCTTGTGATCCTGTGATTGGTGGTGTGGATGGCAGAGGATTGTTGCAGTCACTGCTTGGCTGATTCACGATGCGACGGCGTTCGCTGCTGATGGGGGTTCCGGGTGCCTTAGCAGCAACCTTGGCTTGGCCAAAGCTGGGGCGAACGTCGACCCCAGCCTTTCATGCATCGACACCTTTGGCGGCGCCAACACCACTGCGTGATGGTTCACGAATTCGGGCGGTCAATACCGGTACGTGGATCGATCCTCAAACAGACTTTTCTTTTTTAGTTGAGCGTTGCAAGGCGCAGGGGTGGCTCCTTGAATTACCTCCATCGTTGCATCGCCAATGGCAGTGGTTTTCTGGCACAGATGCCCAGCGCCGCGCTGAACTAGAGGCCGCGTGGAGGGATCCTCATGTTGATGGAATTGTCTACATCGGCTCTGGTTGGGGTAGCGCAAGAGTTTTGGAGGACGGGTTCCATTTTCCACGACGCTCCCTTTGGAGCCTCGGCTTCTCAGACTCCAGTGCTCTGTTATTGGCCCAGTGGGCTCTGGGATCTCGCGGCGCCATCCATGGGTCGATGACTGGGTCTGACGAGCAATGGCAACGAACAGTTGATCTTTTGTCTTGTCAATCTGTAGCTCCGATATCAGGCGTTGGGGTCATTCCAGGCATTGCTATAGGCCCTTTAGTGGTAACCAATCTCACCGTGGCCACACATCTAATCGGAACACCCTGGTTCCCTGATTTGCGTGGTGCCGTATTAGTGCTCGAGGATGTCGGTGAAGCACCCTATAGGGTTGATCGCATGCTCACACAATGGCGCAGTGCAGGGCTGCTACGAGATGTTGCGGCTGTAGCTACAGGCCGTTTCAGCTGGAAAGGGGAGATTGTCCCTGGAGACTTCTCAATGGTCGGCATCCTTGAGGAGCGTCTTTCTTCTCTTGGCGTGCCATTGGTCAGTGATCTTCCTGTTGGTCATGGCCAACCGAATCTTGCCTTGCCTCTTGGAGCATTAGCGCGCCTCGACGGACGCAATGGATCTCTAATGTTGTTGTCCTAACTAAGCCATATTCATAAAAAAGGGAGGCCTCGCAGCCCCCCCTCAGCAATTCATTTGGCCTTAATCATGCTGCAACAGCGGTTTTTGGATCAAGCTGCCCTTTCTCATAAAGGGCTGAGTAATAGTTGATATCACGTTGCTTAATTTTACTGGCATTGCCTGCACACCAAAACTGCTGATAGCGATCAAGACAGACCTGCTTCATATATTTACGCGCAGGTTTGTTGAAGTGGCGTGGATCGAAGTTGGCAGGATCAGCGACAGAAGCTTCACGCACAGCAGCGGTGAAAGCCAGGCGATTGTCGGTGTCAATATTGACCTTACGCACGCCATTGCGAATCCCTTCTTGGATCTCTTCGACAGGAACGCCATAGGTCTCAGGGATTGCACCTCCGTATTTATTGATCATTTGCAGCCATTCCTGGGGAACGGAAGAGGAACCGTGCATCACTAAATGAGTGTTAGGGATCGCCTTATGGATTTCTGCAATTCGACTGATCGCTAATACTTCACCAGTGGGTTTGCGCGTGAATTTATAGGCGCCGTGGCTGGTTCCAATCGCGATTGCTAAAGCGTCAACTTTGGTTTTAGCGACGAAGTCGGAGGCCTCAGCTGGGTCAGTGAGCAGTTGGCTGTGGTCGAGCTTGCCTTCAAATCCGTGGCCATCTTCGGCTTCACCCATACCTGTTTCCAAGGAGCCCAGGCAGCCCAGTTCACCCTCAACGCTTACGCCAATGGCATGGGCCACGCCTACGACTTCTTTTGTGACAGCAACGTTGTACTCGTAGCTGGCAGGTGTCTTGGCGTCTGCCTCAAGAGAACCATCCATCATCACAGAGGTGAACCCGTTGGCTGCAGCACCAAAGCATGTTGAGGGGCTATTCCCGTGGTCTTGATGCATCACAACCGGGATGTCTGGATAAGTCTCAACGGCGGCGATGATCAGATGTCTTAAAAAGATTTCACCTGCGTAGCTGCGAGCACCGCGGGAGGCCTGCAGGATCACGGGGCTATCAGTCTCGTAAGCCGCTTCCATGATGGACTGCACCTGCTCGAGGTTGTTGACGTTGAAAGCAGGGATGCCATAGCCGTTTTCTGCGGCATGGTCAAGCAGAAGCCTTAGCGGAACGAGGGCCATAGAGATCTCCGTAGTGTCAGTAGGGACCAGTTCTCAAGCAAAGAGTCCTGGACCTGCGGCCCCGGACTTTATAAGACGATGGTCAGAACTGTCACCTATCTCTATCAGGCTTATTTTTTTCAGAGTGTCGATTGGATTTCAAGTCGCTGTCCTGATCTAGCGGAATCCCTTATTTTGTCGCATACCTGTTGGCTAGCCCATCCTTCCGCAAGGCCTGGCAGCATTGGCTGGCCACTGCGCATGCTCTCGGCCCACCAGCCTTGAAGCCTCGCCACAGGGGCGATGCGACCATCAGTCCATGTGGTGTGGAATGCTAGATCCAAATCAGCGCTAATGCTGCGTAGGGGCTCGCCGGCAGCTGCTGCCCAGAGGCCAAAGCCATGCACATAGTCTTTCTGGTTGTCACTGCCAAGCAAGAGGCTGCCGTCGCTGCCATAGATCTCCAGCCAGCACCCTCTTCCCTGGAGGGCAATTGCCGTGAGGCTCACCTGTGCAGGTATTTCAGGCCTTTCATTTCCACCCAGCTTTAACTGAGCCAAGGTGACGTCTTCACTGCTCACATCACACGGTTCGCCACTACTTTGATCAGGCCTTGTTTGAATCGAGGTGGATAGCAGAGCACTCACCTGGCGCGTTGGTCCACACAACCAATGCAGCATGTCGATGGCATGAGTGCCTAGCGCCCCAATCACGCCGCCACCTGCCTCGGATTGGGAATACCAGTTCCATGGTCTTGAAGCATTGGCGCGACTACTCATTAACCAATCCAGTTTCACCAGCCATGGCGTTCCCACGATGCCATGATCAAGCAAACGCTTGGCTTGCATAAACAACGGCACAGCACGGTATTCAAAGTCCACGGCCACGCTCAATCTTTTCTTGATGGCCAGTCGTTGCAGTTCAGCGACTTGATCGGCATGCAAAGCCACGGGTTTCTCCAGAAGCAAATGTTTTCCAGCTCTCAGTGCTTCGAGCGCCAATTCAAAACGCGGGCCTGGTGGTGTTGCCAAAATCACGGCCTCGATCTTTGGATCAGTCAATAGGGCTGACCAGTCGCTATAGCCGACAAGTTCATGCTGGCTCGAGGCTTTTTCTAGTCGCTCTCTGCGTGGATGCCATAGGGCAACAGGCTGAAGGTCTGGGTTGGCTTTGAGTGCCGGAAGATGAACGCTTTCACCGAAGCCAAGGCCGGCAATAGCAACACCAATTGGAGGGCGGATTGGATTCATGATTGATATTTACGTCACCTCTGCAGCGCAAACCTCATCGATGACTGCATCGATGAGCTCATCGCCATCAGAGGGTTTCCATTCTGCGAGGAAACGATGCAAACCATTCACCGAGGTATCCCTGAAGAGCTTTTGATCGCAGTCCACATGCATCAAATAAAGGCTGCCATTTTGCTGCTTCTCGCCTTCTCTGAGCGCTGGGGTAAAGCGACTAAGCACGCTGAGATTGCCATCCTTATCGTAGTGAAGGCTGCCTATATCCCACCATTGCTGTCCAGCTTCAGTGGCGGGGACTTCCTTCCATTCCACTGGGCCAGCGCTTGCGATTTCTGCTTCAAGAAAGCCACAAGGAATAAAAAGGGTTAGCAGCAGGAACATGACACCCTGACCAAGCCAGAGGCAGAATCGGAATAGAGATTTACTCATTTACCCGCAGCCTTTTTCGCTTTGCAGCCATGAAGCAGCAAGAGTGAGGCCAGCGTTTTACGAAGTTGGGTGCGAGGCACGATCGTGTCAACGAAGCCGTGCTCTTGTAGATATTCGGCAGTCTGAAAATTGTCGGGTAGTTTTTCCCGCAAGGTCTGCTCGATGACCCGGCGTCCAGCAAAGCCAATCAGAGCCTTCGGTTCCGCAAGAATTAGATCACCGAGCATGGCAAAACTGGCAGTCACACCACCGGTAGTTGGATGAGTGAGCAGTGGCATGTAGAGCAGTTCAGCCTCTCGATGTCGCTCAAGAGCACCAGAAATCTTGGCCATTTGCATCAGGCTGAGCATGCCTTCTTGCATTCGAGCTCCGCCTGAAGCGCAGACAATCAAGAGGGGTAGACCTTGGGCGGTGGCCCGCTCCACCAGTCGGGTGATCTTTTCGCCAACGACTGATCCCATAGAACCGCCCATGAAGCGGAAATCCATCACCGCCATGGCCATCGGCATTCCTTCAACTTGGCAAAGACCTGTGACGACCCCGTCCTTCATGCCTGTTGAGGCCTGGCTTTCTCTCAGTCGATCGGCATAGGCACGGCGATCTTTAAATCCGAGTGGATCTGTAGGGCTGAGGTTGCGATCCAATGATTTAAAACTTCCTTGATCAGCGATCAGGACAATCCTTTCGTCGCTATCGATGCGGTGGTGATAGCCGCAGTTGGAACAAACACTTGCATTGGCATGAAGATCCTTGCGATAAACAACCTGACCGCATTCGGGACATTTAACCCAAAGGCCATCGCTTTCTTCAGTTTCCTGGCTCACCTTGCCAACGAACTGACCCTTGCGACGATCAGCAAACCAGTCGAATAAACTCATCCTTTTAAATCAGTGTGAGTACGGGTGACTTCTCAACTGGCACAAGGCTTCTCGGGCAGACATAAGGATGGATCAACTGTCCGTGCTTATGTCCAATACCGCAAATTAAGAAGTGGTGAATCATCCAAATCTAAAGCGCGCTTCACTCACTGACAGTTGGCATTTTTTTCTAGCAGCCTTTGGTCTATTAAAGACCCATTAGGTTGAGCCAATGTTGCCACCACCAATCTGATCCACAAAGCCATACACCCCACACCCCAAAGGCAATGAAAGGCCCGAAGGGAAAAGGCTGGCGAGGTTGTAGCTGACCAGTAAGCCGACCGATGAGACCAACCATTGCGCCACTGATGATGGCCAGGGTCATGGCCATAGCCACCCCATTCAGTCCTAACCATGCTCCAGCCAGGGCCGCCAATTTGGCATCACCAAGCCCAAGGGCTGGCTGACCAATCAGCTTTTTAGCAAGGAAGCTAAGCCCTTCCATCGCAATTAAGGCTGCTGCTGCTGCTAGTAAATGGTCGAGCAGCAGGGCTGATCCCCTACTCCAGCCAAGTGAAACTGCCACTGTCGCTGTGAAAGCCAGGCCTAACAAAAGGCCAGCCCGACAGAGTGGTTCTGGCAACCACATGTGATCGAAGTCGATGAGGACCAGTAGCAACAGCACACTGACAAGCACCACTCCAGCAAAGAGATTGAACAAGGAAGACAACTCGCCCATGCTGATTGGAGCTGCCAAGGCAGCCGATACCCAAAGCCCGGCGCTGAGACTCTCCACAGCTGGATAACGCACTGGAATGGTGGTTCTGCAATCACGACAGCGACCGCCCAGTTGAATCCATGCGAGTACTGGGATGTTGTCGTGCCAACGCACACCACATCCACAACGTGGGCAATGACTACCAGGCCAAATCAATGATTCCTTTCGAGGAAGCCGCCAGGCCATCACATTGATGAAGCTACCCATACAAGCTCCGATGATCGCTAGATAGATCCAGAGCATTAGCCGCACCTAGAGATGGCGATGTTTCTTGCGCGGGTTTGACGGGAGCGCATCGGGAGGGTGCGCAGGAGTTCTAGCTTGAGATACTTTTCTGTTGGAAGCAGAACCGGAAGATCAAAGACAACGCGTCCCTTCCCATTGCTTTCATTCAAAACAACACCACTGGGTTCCGTGCCCGTGATGGTGTTGGAGAGATAGTTGAAATAAATTTGTCGTGCTTTCTCAATCAGTTGGCCGCTGTTGATACGATCCCAGCGTGCTACCTCGGTTGATCGAGAAGCGGCTGTTGCAATTACAAATGAGAGGTTAGAAATTGAAATAGGATTAACTGATTACTCAGATAATCCCATCATAGTTGTTTCTTGAGGTAACTAAATTATTTTGTTTAGGAGAGTTTGTGTTTGTCTTCAATCAGGCGATGAATGATCGGGGTCAGAATTAATTCCATTGCAAAACCCATCTTGCCTCCGTTCACAACGATACTTGTCGGACTCGACATAAACGAGTCATTAATCATGTTGAGCAGATCTCCGAAGTCGATGCCCCATTTTTCGCGAGCACCTTTGCGGAAGTGAATGATCACAAAGCTTTCATCCGGCGTAGGGATGTTCCTACAAATGAATGGGTTGGAGGTGTCCACAGTGGGCACTCTCTGGAAGTTGATGTCTGTGCGACTGAATTGTGGGCAGATGTGGTTGATGTAATCAGGCATGCGGCGCAGGATCGTATCCACAATTGCTTCTGCGGAATAGCCACGCTCGGCATTGTCGCGATGGATTTTTTGTATCCACTCAAGGTTGGTGATTGGTACTACACCAACCAATAGGTCGGCGCAGGCTGCTACGTCGTAGCCATCACCAACGACACCACCATGCAGACCTTCATAGAAGAGAACATCCGTGTTGGTTGGAATTTCCTCCCAAGGGGTGAACTGACCGGGGTCAAGTTTCGTGCCTAGGCGGCTGTTATGTTCTGCTGCCTCTTCAGTGCTATGCAAGTAGTAACGCTTCTTGCCACCCCCTGTTTGACCATAGGTGCGGAAGAGCTCTTCGAGCTTGTCGAATAAGTTCGCTTCTGGGCCAAAGTGGGAGAAATTTTCACCCTTGGCCAAGGCATCAGCCATGGCTTCCTTCATGGCCATCCGCTCGAAGCGGTGGTAGCTATCGCCCTCCACAACAGCGGGAGTGATTTTTTCGCGGGAAAAAATGTGCTCGAAGGCCCGCTTTACGGTGCTGGTTCCGGCTCCGGAGGACCCTGTAACGGCGACAACCGGGTGACGCTTCGACATCGACGCAGGCAGGACAGGCCCAGAGATTTTGGCAGGTCATGGAGCAAACAGCTCAATTTGGCAACATCAGCAGTTGCGCATCAGGGTTTTAAATCCTTTAAAGCGCTTGCAGCAATTGCTCACCCATCCCTGCGCAGCCAAGTTGGGTACAACCCTCACTCATGAGGTCACCTGTACGGAAACCTGCCGCGAGAACACGCTCGACTGATCGTTCAAGAGCCGTGGCGGCATCGTTTTCCTTTAAGCCAATTCTCAGCATCATTGCTGCGCAAAGCACCATTGCCATTGGATTGGCCAAGTCTTGTCCTGCAATATCGGGTGCAGAACCATGAACCGGCTCGAACAGTCCTGGTCCTTCGCTGCCGAGCGAAGCTGAGGGCAGCATGCCAATCGAGCCGGTAAGCATGGCTGCTTCGTCACTAAGGATGTCTCCGAACAGGTTGCCGGTAAGCAGCACGTCAAATTGCCTGGGGTTGCGCACCAATTGCATCGCGGCATTGTCCACATACATGTGGCTGAGCTCTACATCTCCATAGTCGGCAGCCAAAGCATCGACACGATCACGCCACAGTTGACTGACATCAAGCACGTTTGCCTTATCTACCGAACAAAGCTTTCCGCTGCGATCGCGGGCGAGTTCGAAAGCGACCTTGGCGATTCGGTCCACCTCTGTTCTGGAGTACGTCATTGTGTTGAAAGCGCGCTCATCCCCATCGGCCTCAATCCGCCCTCTCGGTTGGCCGAAATAGATGCCGCCTGTGAGCTCCCTCACCACCATTAGATCAACGCCTTTGATCACCTGTGCTTTCAGGCTGCTGGTATCGATCAGGGCTGGCAGGATCGTCACCGGCCTGAGGTTCGCAAATAGTTTCAGTCCTGCACGAAGGGATAGCAGGCCTGTTTCCGGCCGTTGCTCCCTGGGCAGGACATCAAAGCGAGGGCTACCAATTGCTGCAAGGAGCACCGCATCACTGGCTTGACATGCCTCAAGGGTGCTGGCGGGCAAAGGCGATCCGCTTGCGTCTATGGCAACACCACCTATGGGGTGTTGCTCGAAATTCAGCTTGAAACCGTGTTGTTCGCCTGCTGCATCAAGTAACAACTTTGCTACAGCGGTGATTTCAGGACCGATACCATCACCAGGCAGCAGAACGATGCGGTGCTGGCGCATGTGGAGGACTCCAAAATGGCTTGTGCCTCCTGTGAGGTTACTGAGGTGTCTCTCTTGTCAGCTTCCTCAACATTTTGGCCATCTCCGGTAATTTGCTGAAGGTGGCGGAACAACGCAACCAGAGGCGATTTGAAATCGCGGGATAGCCGCTAACAACTTCCCCCGCTTCAACTTCACCATGAATACCGCTCTTCGAGCTAGCGATGGCACGATCGCCGATTACAGCGCGATTAGCGACTCCAACCTGACCGGCGAGGATTACACCGTCACCCAGGCGAGCACCGCCGGCAATCCCCACCTGTGCGGCAAGGGCACATCCTTGGCCTGTAACCACCCCGTGGCCGATTTGCACGAGGTTGTCAATTTTGGTACCAGCGCCGATGCGAGTCTCACCCACCGATGGACGGTCGATGGTCGACCCGCAGCCCACTTCTACACCGTCTTCAAGAACCACCAAACCGGTTTGAGGCATCTTTCGCCATCCATTAGCGGTAGGTACGAAGCCGAAACCCTCTGATCCCAGAACGGCATTGGAGTGCACAACGCAGTTCAGACCTAGCCTGCAACCAGGCTGAAGAACAGCATTGGCATGAAGTTCATTAGCTTCCCCCACCACCACATCTTCGTAAATCACTACGCCTGGATGGACCACGCTATAGGCACCGATACGGCTGCCATCACCGATGAAGACGTGCGCACCGATTGAGATCCCTTGGCCAAGATGCACTTGATCTCCGATCACGGCTGTGGGGTGAACACCTTCCTTGGGCCGCGAGCGTGGATGCAATTGTTGCAAGGCTTCAGCGAAGGCCAAGCGAGGATCTCGCAACACCGCAAAGGCGAGTCCTCTTTGTTCAGCAATGACACGTAGATCATCCTGAGGTGGAATCAATACGGCCCCAACCTTGCTGTGGCTTAGCTGTGTGGTTAGTGCATTGCCCTCTTCCAGAAAACTGAGCTGATTGGCCTTTGCTTGATCGAGAGATGCGCCGCTAAGCAGTTCAGGATCTTCGGCTAGCTGGTGGTCCTGCAGCCCAGCGCTTCCTTGTTGGAGGGAGGCGATCAACTGGCTGAAGCGCATGTCAAATCACTTTTCGGCGGATCGTAGGCGTGATGTGTTGTTGATGTTCACTCAAGTCACGCGTTGCGGAGAACCAACACGTCCCTATGCACCACGACCGGTGAACGATTCGTGCTCATTTGGGTCTCAATGGCCTCGCGCAGTTGTTTGCTACTCAAGGAACACAAGCCTCGAGCGAGCTCGTTACCTTCGGGATTAATTAGTCTTACCGGCTGGTTGGCTTCAAAATTTCCTTCCACCTCGTTAACCCCCACCAAGAGTAGGGAGGCGCCACGATGTTGAAGGGCATCGCAGGCGCCTTCATCCAGCTGAAGGGTCCCTAAGGGCTTCAGGGCATGGGCCAGCCAGCTCTTGCGATTGCCGAGAGGTTGAGGGTGAGGATGAAACACCGTGCCGCTCCGTCTTCCTTGCAGCAACCCATCAAGCACTTGAGGATCGCGGCCATCAGCAAGAAGAACGGTGATGCCACTTGCTGTAGCGATGCGAGCTGCCGCAAGTTTTGTAGTCATACCCCCAGTGCCCCAGGGACCTCCCTCCCCTGCCGCGACTTCCAGGGCAGTCAGTTCATGAGGATGGTAAACATCTGAGATCGGTTCGGCAGAGGCATTAATGCGGGGGTCTGAGGAATAAAGGCGATCCACGTCGGTGAGCATGATTAGCTGATCAGCCTCCACTGCGGTTGCAACCAGAGCTGAAAGGGTGTCGTTGTCGCCGTAACGCAATTCTTCCGGAGAGAGAGCGTCGTTCTCATTCACCACCGGCAGCACGCCCCAGTCGAGCAATTGCTTCAAGGTGCATGAAGCATTCCGGTATCGGTGCCTCGAACCAAGATCTGAGCGGGTGAGCAATACCTGAGCCACGGTGTGGCCCCTTCGGCTCATGGCAGCCTCATAGAGAGCCATGAGTTGTCCTTGACCGATAGCCGCCGTCGCTTGGAGAGCCACCACATCCACCGGCCGTTGGCTTAGCCCTAGACGATTGCAACCCAGACCTACGGCGCCACTTGTTACGAGGACAACATGATCCCCCCGCTTAAGGCTTGCTGAAAGGCAAGCGCTGTAGCTCTCAATCACTTCAGCAGTGGATTGCTTCTCATTGCCTCTCAGCAGGCTGGTTCCCACCTTCACCACCCACAGACTCATGCCTGTGGGGCCCCTAACCATGCGGCAAGTTTTTGTTCAAGACGTTGAACTCGATTGTTGTTGCAGGGGTAGCCATCGGCGCGTAGTGGTCGAACTAGAATGGTATAGAGATCAAGACGGTTTCCGGCTAGCACGTCAGTGAAGATTCGATCTCCCACAATGGCGATCTCTGTAGGTTTGCACTGGATCTGATTGAGTACCTTTCGCAGTCGGGCTCTGCGAGGTTTCCCTGCACTGCAGGTGAAGGTGAGATCTAGTTGTTCAGCTACCGAACCGATACGTTTTCGAGAGGGATTGTTGCTGAAGAGGTGAAGTAATAGATGGCGTTGGGCTTCCTTAACCCAGCTTGTAACGGATAGCGGTAGTTCAATCTCACGCCCGGGCAGCAAGGTGCGATCAACGTCCAGGATCAGGGCCTGCAGGCCCTGATCCTGCAGGTGCTGGATCGGCAGATGGGGGAGGGTCAGGCCTGGTTCCCAGTTTGGCTGAAGCCAGTGTTGGCTCATCAGATCTACAGCTCCCTAGCTTCGAGCTCGACTTCAATACGTGGCTGGATTTGATCAAATTCCTCTCCTTCTACAAGCTTTGCATGACCGTCGGTCATGCGAGCCACAACGAAGAAGGGATCCAGAGGGATATAAAGGCCATACTCCTGCTCTTGGACCATAAAACTAACGAGCAATTCGTATGTCTCGGAGTCGTCATCGGTTTCCTCATCTTCCAATTCCTCTGGATCGGGTTCGTCTAGTTCACCGTTCACAGTGAGTGTTACGGCTGAACGAACAAGAGTGAGGTCGTGTTCTTGCAGCACGACATCGGCCACTGAAAGGATTGGTTCACTGCTGGCAATCGTTGCGATCAGTTCAGGATCGTTGCCTTCGATGAGGCGGAAGAGGGAGACGGGGGTGTCGACCGGTGTGAGTAGGGCGTAATCCTTGTCATCAAGGGGAATGAGTTCCTCGAGAAAACAGAGCAGATCCCGTCCTTCATCATCTCTTACTAGGACTGTTGGCACCTCGCCATTGATGTTTGGACCAGGAGCAGACATTGGAGGTGAGGTTGATTTGCTCAGGATCCACTATCGCTGTTCGCCTGGCTCACTGGATGGGCCGCCACGTGGACCGGTTTCAGTTCGGGACCTTCTCGCAACCACTGCTCGAGCAGAAGTGCTGCCGCAGCGCTATCAAGCTGGCCACTGCGATCGCCTTGCAAGTTGTAGCGTTCAGCAGCAGCCCAACTACTGCTGTGTTCATTGACCAAAGCTAGAGGCAGCTTGAGAGCTCTCGCCAAGCGTTGTCCATAACGCTCATAGTGTCGTGCTTGATCCGTGGGCAGACCTTTGGCATCGAGCGGCAAACCCACGACCAGACCTTCCACTTTGCGACTAGTGCAGTGCCGCTGCAATGCTTTTAGGTCTCGGTCGAAGCTTTTTCTCTGCAGAGGTGGTAGAGGACTCACAGTGATGCCAAGTGGATCGCAGCCTGCTAGGCCGATGCGTCTTTTCCCCAAATCCAGACTAAGAATGGATTTGGGTCTGGGTTTTGTTGCCGTCATTAACGTCGGCCCAGGCTTGGAGTAGGGAGGGGTGGTTGCTGTGGTTGCAGTCTCCCCAGCATCGATTGCAGTGGTCGAGCTCCAAGAAGCAACTTGTTGCTTACCTGGCGACGCCAAAGACTGCGACCAAGCAGCAACTCTTCTCCCGCACGCTTCCATCTCAGTTGTTCGAGAAGAGTGTTGAGCGGCTCGTCTTCGCTGGTGGTGATCAGTCGGAATGTTTTGGACATGCTCGTAAGGTCAGCCAAAACTTTTGGCAGAGCTTGTGACAGTCGAGGGTCCCAGCCGACATCGCGCATGAGTTCAAGCACTGTCTCTGAGTTTGTTCCAGGATGGCTGACCATACCTGCAATGGCCGTAATCGTTGCGCCCCCCTGGGTAAGCAGCACGCCACTGCCCGTTTGGTTTTGGTCAAGTAGGTCGATCCATTGTCGATCGACGATCTGGCGGAGATGGCCAGAGCCTCCGGCTTTTTCCAGTGGCCAAAGCAAGGAGGCTGTTCGACGGCTCAGCTGTTGCCAGCTGAGCTCATCTGGCCAAGTTGGTATCGACTGGGCCATCAGTGAGGGTGGTGTCCAACACTGGAAGAGCTTGAGAGGTTGAAAGCCGAGCACTCTGGCTAGTGCCAGCTGAGCGGTGTCATTGGCGGGGCAGCGCAAGATCCAGCTCTGTGCCTGCTTACTGCCTTGCTGGATGGCATTTTTTAAAAGGTCACGGCTCACGCTTTGGTTGCTGCAGTGCCGCGGCGACGTTATTAGCTCCGGTGAGGTCACTGACCAGCACGTACCACGTCGGTTGTAGGGCCTAATCACAACAAGGCCGACCAGATTTTTCTGTTCAAGAGCAACTAGGCAACTTGGCTGCCTAGTTGGCAGCAAGCTTGGAAGTTGTTGTTCAGCTCTTGCCAGCCAACCGCGCCAAAGCATGGTCTCTAGCCAGTGCCTCCGGCCAGCGTGTTCGCTGGCATTCAGCATGGGGAAGTGGCTCGCTCTGAGGGACATCACCTGAAGGGGGCTGCTGGATGCCTCGATCACGCCTCGACCAATGCCTTCATTTGAATCTTATCCAGCTTGACCATGTCTTCCATTGTGGTCAATTGGGTCGGACCAAGACCAGAGGCGTGCGTTCATTGGCATTACCGGCTGGGTTCGGACGCAGAGCTTTCTTGAGAAGGGTTTCATCGCAACCATCACTAGAGGCCAGGACCTTGACCCGGCCCAGATCATTGACATCAACGATGGCAACGCCAACTCCCAACTCAGCGGCTGCTTGCCTGCAGAGCTTTGTTGGCGCGAGGGGCCCAAGCACGATCGTTTGATCGTATGGAGGAGTGGTTCCTGTGATGTCATCAATTAGACGTGCCTGTTCGCCAGCAAGTCGATAGAAGCCTCCTTTGATACCTAGCGTTTTCAGAATTAGGCCAACAATCCATGCCAGTAGCACTCTGGTTGGCCCTACTAGATTAATTAAGCTCTGTAGCCCACAAGCAGTAGCAAGACTGCTTGTGGGATGAAAGGCTCGGCAAAGAAACCGGGCGAGCCATCCAGGGTTGACTGTGCTGGGGTGGTGATAACGCCCTTGCATGATCGCCACAGGGGTTTCCCCGATCGTGAGGACATCTCCGGGGCGTAGATGCGGCTTGGCGTAGTCACGCAAGATCTCAACGGTGTTATCTAGGGTGCCAAGCAAATGGGTTTTCAGAGGCAACACCTCACAGCAATCGCCAGCTTGAAAGCTGACTTCAGAGGGTTGGAGAGGTTCAGGCTGATGGAGTGGCACCAAGACACCTTGACGACGCTTCAGCCGACCAAACGGGCCGTAGTTCACCCAGTTGACATCTACCCAAATGCTGTCAGCACTGGTTTTCAAATCGCTGCTTTTGCTGTTCTGCAGGCGCAGGTTCACCTGCACCCTCGTGCTTTTGTGGCCTTTGACAATGTAGGCCGCCCAGTAACCATCATCGCGAGCCTTTTCATCTGGATGATGTGGGGTGATCTTTGTGCTCAACTTGACTTCACTTAGATCGGCTTTGCCAAGCAGAACAGGGTTAATTTGCAACTCAGGCACCATCACTTCCATGCGCGGATGGGGATTGCTGATCTCCAGCCAGATTTCTACTTCAAGATCAGAGTCGCTTTGCTTGACCTTGAAGTCGAGCGCCTTAAGGCTCAGAGGGGAGCCGGGCCTCAGACGATGCCTCAGTTCGAGCCAAAACACACCAAGACCCAGCAGTAGGAGCAGCTCAAGCAAGCAAGTCATTGGAGCAGCCGGCTTACTAGACCGGGGGACCTGGCGCGCAGCGTAAAGGGTGGTTGATGCTGATAGCAGTGCTTTAGCGCCTTATTCTTTCACCATGAAGCTGTTGTACTCATTGAAGCTGTCAATTTTTAGTGAATCAATTGGTTTACTTAGGCCTGTAGCAGTACTGATTGCATCATTGATTTCATCGAGTGAAACTTGGCCTTCTTGATCGAGTAGCACCTCACCTTGACCATCGATCACCACCACTTGAGGGATGCGTCCATGCCAGTAATAAGACTCTTCTTGGGGATCGTTGCTTGTTCGTCCTTGAAACTCGTCTGTGGTCAATGGGATCAGATCAATGGAATCCCTCCATATCAAGTTAATTGTTGACACCACAGGCGAGAAAGCCTTGCTGACGGCGCTGTCATCGAGATAAAACACGATCACACTTGTGCGCTTCTCTCTAAGGGCTTCGGGAAGATTTGTTCCTTGCCCGTAACCCAATGAACCATCACCCGCATAGATCGGAAAGATGTTGCCGTCGTAGGCATCGTCATCTCGGATGGCTTGGACTGGGGGCACCATCAGAAGAATGGCCAGACCCAAGCTCAGGAGTGCTTTGAGCAGATGGGTCATGGGCAGTACAGATGTTTAAGGCTCATTTTGGCGCTTGATCGCCTCGAAAGTATGGGAATTAGCCACCTCTCAGGCTGCGTCCCATTCCCTGCGCGATTCCTCGTCCAACCAGACCAATAGCACGGCCTAATACCTGAGTAAGCACGACCACCATGAGATCACCGATGCGTTTGATCAGGGATTGCATTGAGGGTGCCAAAGCATCGCGGGCTTCGAGCAATAGAGCAACTTGCTGCTGCCACCAACCAAGCTGGCTGAGTTCTTCATCACGAGGTTCAGTGAGCAGTATTGGCTCAATAATGCCGTCTCTCAACCTGTAGAGGAGTCGTTTACTTTCGTAGAGCTGGATTGGTCTTTGAATCCAGTTTTGCCAACGGGCCTGACTATTGAGCTGATTACGCAATCGCTCGAGTTCTCGTGTGGAGATCAAGTGCTGGTCAAGTAGGAATCGGCGTAGTTCGGGCCACTCACCACAGGTTCCGAGAACTTCGGCACTGATTATTTCAGCGGTTCGTACGAGCCAGTTACCCACCAACATTTCGAGTTGCAGTAAGGCACGAGGGGCATCTGCAGGCAGCAGCTGCCCCTCAACAAGCACAGGTCTGTCGAGCAGCAATGGAGCCAGCATTCTCTGGGGATCTGGAAGTTCTTGATCAATTCCCTTGAGATCGGCAGTGGCAAGCAATTGATCTGCCACTGGCTTGAGTTCACCACCTCGAGGAAGTCTGACGTAATTACCTGCCATGGATCGTAGGGCTTGTTCACGTAGTTCAGATTCGAGCGTCAGCCAGGAGTCATTGAGTGGGGTCTCGGCACTGTTGGCTTCACGCAGCCTTTTCATCACTTGATCCAATTGGTTCAAAAGGGCAAGGAGTAGATCGCGACGTCGCTCAGGATTGAGGCTTTCAATCGCTAGCAGGCTGCCTGTTGAATTGCTGAGTCCTCTTTCTACGGAATCGCTAAGCCGCTGACGGATCGCTCCCCATACCGCCACTGCGTTCCGTTCACTGAGGCAGATAATCGTTCCAGGAGCCTCTGCTGAGATCTGTCTGGAAGCATCGAAATCGATGCGTGCCTTTTGGGCTGGCCAGCTTGGGGGAAAAGGGTTGCGTAGTCCCACTTGCAGCGGGCCCCAAATCCATAACAAAAAATCTCTTGCACTGCGGAGTTCCCGCTGGCGCCCTTCCATCAAAAGACGAAACAGTTCATTTTTGGGCGCTGGGTTGAGGAATGCTTCGATCAACCTCAGGTCGTTATCGATCTGCTGGAGACCACTCACCAACAGCCACTGACCAAGCCCCATCGTTGCTTGAGGAATACTGTCTTGGGAAACGGTGGCAGCATTGAGTCTCACAACTCTGCCACCGCCACAAAGGGTGGTGATAGCAGCCTGCAATGTGGCCAGATCGGGGTCTTGAAGTAAGCCTGGACAATCGAGGCTCAACAACTCGTTTGCATTGAAGCGAACCTGGGCCGGAAGGATAAGCATTACTGGCGCAGGTTGCCAATGCTCCTGAAGTCTTTTGAGTTCCAGTTGCAATGTGCTGAGAGTTTCGAGACTCTCCACCGACAAGATAACCAGGACTGGATGACGGCTCAGCTGGTCCGTCCGCAGAATGACATCCAGGTTTGGGTTTGCACTGCTGAGCTGCAACGCTAAGGATTCACCGAGCAGATCGGGAGCCAGCAACAGGATCTGAGTGGATGTGCTGTCCGCCAAATTCACCTGGCACAAGGCTTATGCCATCAAGGTAACGAGCGTTAGGCAAATCCTCCAGTCCGTTGAGATCTTGATGTTTTTAGTCCTGGTTATTACATGCTGGCCGACCGCTGAGTTGAAGGGTGTAGGAGTGAATGCAGTAACCAGTTTTGGCCTCGATTTGATCGAGCAAATCCTCAGGGAGTTCTATATCAAGGTCTGTGATGTTGCCGGTCTCTATGCAGGTGAGGTGGCTATGAGGATCGCTTCGGTAGCTGTATAGGCGACCATTGGCTCGATCGAGACATTCAATCAGTCCTGCTGATTGAAGTGCCTCCAGGTTCTGATAAACGGATGTGTGACCGATGGACCGACCACAGGCGTTGAGCTTTTGAAAGATATCGCGAGCACTGAGATGAGTGGCTTCGCTCCAGAGGAGATCCAGCACCATGCGCCGCTGACGGCTTAGTCGCATCCCGAGCCGCCGACAGCGTTCGAAGGCTCCCTGCACACCATCTTCATCCCGCCCACCACTTGAGCCGCTGATCTTGGGAGCGGTGTGCGTCACAACTGAAGTAATAATGAATTCAATTTACGACTCCAGCAAGGTCAATTCATAGTCCAAGGTGCTCATGCAAAAAGTGGTTTGCTACTTGGTGGGTCCTGCAGTCGGCCATCGCCAATGGCTCGGATTGCTTCTTTTAGATCCACCTTGCCGTCGTAGAGAGCTCGTCCCACAATCACACCACTCACTCCATAGGGTTCAAGAGCCAGCAGACTAAGTAGGTCGGCCATGCAACCCACGCCTCCGGAGGCGATTACTGGAACGCTGCTGGCGCTTGCCATTGCACGTAGTGACTCTAGGTTCGGCCCTTCAAGGGTTCCATCGGTTGCAATGTCTGTGCTGATGATTGCGGCGATGCCGGCAGCATTGAAATCGGTGGCTAAGTCTGTTGCATTCACCTCGCTTTGGCTAATCCATCCTCGCGTTGCCACCTTGCCGTTTTTGGCATCAATGCCGACGATAATCCGACCGGGATTCCTTTGGGCAAGCTGTTTCACTAGCTGGGGTTGCTCTATTGCCACGGTGCCAAGGATGACTTGTTCAAGGCCGTAGGCGAGGAGTTCTTCAGCTCGTTCGAGAGTGCGCACACCACCCCCGAGCTGGACAGGAATATTGAGAGCAGAGGTAATAGCTCGCACACAGGAATCGTTGACCGGCTCACCAGATTTGGCGCCATCGAGATCCACCAGGTGTAGGCGGGTTGCCCCCTGCTTCTGCCAGCTAAGGGCTTGAGCAACGGGGTCCTCACTGAAGCGAGTCACCTTCTCGTAGTCCCCCTGGTGAAGTCGCACGCAAGCGCTGTCCAGTAGGTCGATAGCTGGAATGATCTCCATGATTGGCAAAGAACGTTGCCTTCGCCCTCCATCCTGCAGGGCGAAGGGCCTTCAGTTGCTGATCGAACGCGCTTCAATATGCGCGTTTGATGAGTCAGCTGTTTTGAAGATTCTGATCATGGGGGGAACCCGATTTGTCGGCAAGCCTCTGGTTACTCGACTTCAGGCCCAAGGCCATGCGCTCACGTTGTTCACTCGTGGCCGCCATTCTTTGCCAGATGGTGTGGAACATCTCAGTGGTGATCGAGCTACCACTGAGGGGCTGAGTCGTCTTCAAGGCCGAAGCTTTGATGTCATCGTCGACAGCTCAGGGCGCAAGCTTGAAGACAGTCAAAGGGTGGTGGCCTGTACAGGAGAGCCAAAGCATCGTTTCCTCTATGTCAGTTCCGCTGGCGTCTATGCGGATTCCGAACAGTGGCCACTGAATGAGGAGAGTGCCACCGACCCGAACAGTCGTCATGCCGGCAAGGCTCAGACCGAATCATGGCTGCTTCAGCAAGGAATTCCCTTTACCAGTTTTCGACCTACTTATATCTATGGTCCTGGTAATTACAACCCAATCGAACGTTGGTTTTTCGATCGTATCGTCCATAATCGACCGGTTCCTTTGCCACGAGACGGCACCACCATCACCCAATTGGGGCATGTTGTTGATCTGGCTGATGCCATGGTTCGTTCCCTTGAGGTGGAGACAGCGACCAATCGCATTTACAACTGTTCGAGCAAGCGTGGTATCACCTTCAGGGGCTTGATTGCAGCGGCAGCAAGAGCTTGTGGCAAAGATCCAAATAGCGTTGAGCTTCGTTCTTTTGATCCTTCAGGCCTGAATCCCAAAGCGCGTAAGGCCTTCCCCCTGAGGCTGAGTCATTTCCTTACCGATATCACCAGGGTGGAGAGGGAATTGGCCTGGCAGCCATGCTTTGACCTTGAGACTGGCCTCGAAGATAGCTACTGCAACGACTACTCCTTGAAGCCAACGGCTGAACCAGATTTCAGTGCCGATCAATCCTTGATCGGGGTTTGATGTATGCCACCGCAGAGCTAAGCGCCAAGATCAGAGATGGCCAGAACAACCACCAGCCCAGGTGCTGCATTTTGAGGCAAAAGTTGTGGCTTCCCCAACTAGGCGGCCACAACAACAGCAGCATGCTTAGGAATTGAAGCATTGTCTTTGCTTTACCTCCCCAAGAAGCAGGAGCACCAGATGGGGCTTGAGCACGCCAACCGGAAATCAGTAGTTCCCTCGCCAGCAGTAACCAGATCGACCAAACAGGCAAGACCTCGTTGCTGGCCAGCCAGATCATCGGTGCTGCTAGAAGAAGCTTGTCTGCAAGCGGATCCAGACGTGCGCCCCAGCTACTACCACCACCCGCTCTGCGGGCCAGCCAGCCATCGGCGGCGTCGCTAAGCCCTGCAAACAGCAACAACACCCATGCCAGAGCAGGCTGTCCAAATTGAAGCAACAACACCAGAGGGAGGCCTGCGGCAGAACGCCCCACGGTTAGAGCATTTGCCGATCTTCTCAGTGTTGATGGTGAACCGGGGCGGGATGGTGCACTCACAGGCTCAGAATGAATGAACTTGCATGTGATTCATGGTGCTCCAGCAGACGGTGAAGGATGTCATGTCAACGCCTGTGCTTAGTGTCGTGCCAGCCACATCTCTGCAAGAGGCCGTACAACTGCTGACTGATCACCACATCAGTGGCCTGCCAGTCGTCAACGACGATGGCACGCTTGTGGGGGAACTCACTGAGCAAGATCTGATGGTGCGCGAGAGCGGCGTTGATGCTGGTCCCTATGTGTTACTACTCGACAGTGTTATCTACTTGCGCAATCCCCTTAACTGGGATAGGCAAGTTCACCAGGTGCTTGGTACCAGCGTCAACGACTTGATGCGCAGCGACACCCATACCTGCAATGAAGCACTGCCATTACCAAGGGCAGCCGCCATGCTTCATGACCGCAGTACGCAGCGCTTATTTGTAATCAACGATCAGCGCAAACTTGTTGGGGTAATTACCCGGGGTGATGTTGTTCGAGCTTTATCGATGCAGGGTGACTAGTGCCTATCGAAGCTCACGAATATGCAATAGCCAATCTTGAGACGTAGGGAATAGAACACGATTCAAATTGGCAAGGCCTTATCGGTAGGGGCCTGCCATGAAAAAGATTGATTGAACTGTTAGTTGATCAGTCCTACCTCTGATGCGGCCAGCGGTGGTGGAGGTAATACCGGCAGTGGTGGGGCTCCGATCAGTGGGGGAGGCTCGATTTCAGCTGGATTGTCATGGATCGGGTCTCTTCGTTGATGGATCTCCTGGGCTGAAGGCAGGGCCTCGCCTTCCCGAAGCAACAAAGGTGGTGGCAGATCAGGGGGAAGCAGGGTGTTGCCCCATTCCAGATCCGTTCTCAAGGGACTCTTATCTTTAAGATTCAAGGGTGAATCCAACTTTTCGGGCGTTTCGAGCAATACCAGTGGATCTGCCGTAATCGGCGGTTCCCTTAGAGGAGCTCGATCACTATTACGAGCCAGAAAAGTGCGTTGGCTATCACTAGGAATGGTTATGCCGGGCTTGGGCGCCCAGATCATCCTGGCGATGGGCTCCACACCCTGCTCGATCAACCGATTCAGTCCTGCTAGGGCCCGGTCGAACAGTCTTCCGCCCGGCCATTGTTGGCAATGAACTCCATTGCAGCTTTGAGCCCCATCAATCCTGGGGCTGAGGGAGGCCGCCAGGGTGCCCTGGAGTTGGAAGCGGCGTTCACTGAGCCTGAGGAGATAGGGAACATGAACAAAGCTTGTGACACCACCGCTGATCCAATTGGCATCCTCCTCCGTGAAGCCCTTGACACCTGGAATGATCAAACGACTTTTGGAGGCATGGTCTGGCATGTAAGCCGCCACAAGGCCACGGCTGCGGGCTAAATCCTTGCTCTGTTCAAGGGTTAACCCATCTCTACTCATTAATACCTCCATACGCCCGTCTTGTCGCAGGCCCATGATCATCCTGATGCGAGGAAGGTAATAGCGGATCCGCTGGCCCATGCTGATGCTGTATGCGCCCTTGTAGCGAGGAGGAGGCGCTTCCAGATCGTTGTAAATGCTATGGAGGCCTCCGATAAAGGTCTCGTAGGTGGAGGCACGCTTGGCTGTTAGTTCTCCGTAACCGAAGTCAACTCTGCCGTTGTAGCGAATGCCTATGTAGGCGCGTTGGATGGAGGCAGCGCGGTTACGACTACTCCAGACACGTTGACCCAGCTTGAGGTCTCCAAGGGGAACTGTGATCTCTTGGCCACCAATGTCGACATGCCGCTCGTACATCGGACCAGAGACAAATGCCAGTGAAGAGGAGTCCTGGAAAGCCTCCTGTTCTCTATCCCAGCCTTCAAGAAGGCCGAACTTCACTTTACGTGGGTCAAAATCGAGTGCGTAGACCTCATCGTTTGGTCGATAGCGAAAGGGAGCATGCACTTGTCTCTTAATGCTCTCTGGGGCGACTTGACTTGGGTTGAAGCGTTCGGGTGCTTCCGGAGCCAGAGCCACAAGACCAGCAAAAACAGTGAGCGGCAGCCCAATCACAAATAAACGTTTGGGTAGCTGAGATCTCCTACGCTGAGGCCGCCGCCGTCGCCTTGGCAGAGAGGCTGTGCGGCCAGCACGTGTAAGTGGGGCTGCCTTTACTTTGGTTGTAGCTGTTTTTGTTCGGGGCAAGTAAAAAATGGCTACCTTCACCATCAGCAAATTCAGCTAAAGCTCACTGCATCAATGGCTTCCCGTCAACTCCCTAGATGAAGAAAGTCGTTAGTGAATGGCTTCCTACTCAAAAATAAAACAGGCAAAGACGTTCGAGCTTCGAACCTTTCTCTACCAGAATTTATTACCTTCTCATGATTCTAAAAGGGCTTTCTGTGCTGAATTTTGATCCATTTCAAGCCTTTTCATAGTCAATGCTTGTTAGCCGTATTTTTGCTGCATCCGTTATCTATTCCTAGCCACATCAATATTGCTTAGGGAAGAATTTGGCTTGGCTCGCTTTGTCATGTCATCGAAACGCGATCAATCTGTTTGACCTAGTTGTGCCGTCAGATGCTGTCTTATTCAAAGGTTATGGTTGTGTCAGGAAACCATCTGCAACTCTTGCAATCACTTAAGGCTTACAAAAGGAAATAGCAAAACGCTCTTCAGGGCTGTTGATCGCAACCTAAGATGACCTTTCCAGTCGTAGCTTCTAGATGACTCTTTTTCTGATTAGTGCCCTGGTTGGATCCGTTCTGGCAATGATTTTGATCGTTCGTCGCCTTGAACAGAAATAAGCTGTTGCTTGTCTCTCCTCTGAAGTTCTTGCTCAGACTGGTCTTACAACCTTTCTTGTCATGCTGGTGTGGATAAGAATCGTCCGCAGTCCTATGGCAGCCTTAGGTTAGATGGGCTTTTCAGTTCGTGTATAAGCGATTGATGGGCGGCATGAATTTAAAGAGAAGGCTCTCCGTTGTTGCCTTGATTGTCATGGCGACTCCGTCTCCCCTTCAGGCAATGGCTTTGAGGGTTGGAGTGAGTGGATCACCACCATTTGTGGATAAGAGAGCTGGTGTATACGAGGGAATTAGTGTTGAAGTTTGGCGTCAAATTGCTAATGCAGAGAAGCTTGAATACATTCTCATTCCATATCCCAACATAGATTCGAACATCAAGGCGGTGGCTGATGGAAAAATTGATTTGGCTATCGGGCCTATCAGCATTACGCCAGATCGGATGTCAAAAAATGGGATTGAATTCACTCAACCTTATTTCTATGCAGAGGAGGGGGTTTTAGTACCATCACAGCCACCCGGATTGTGGGCAAGGATCAAGCCTCTCTTTGGTGTCGCTGCTTTATCTTCTATCACTTTCTTGCTATTGACACTTTTCTGTGTAGGAAATCTGATTTGGCTTGCAGAGCGAAAACGCAACCCTGAACAATTTCCTCCTCAATATATTAAGGGAATAGGCAATGGGATTTGGTTTGCCTTGGTTACACTCACAACCGTAGGTTACGGAGACCGTGCACCTTTAACTAAAGCAGGACGCTCTATAGCAGGGGCCTGGATGGTGATTTCACTAGTATCTGTGTCAACGATTACTGCAGGGTTGGCTTCGGCATTTACCGTCTCTCTCTCTCAGGCGCAATTGCCTGGGATCATGAAACCATCGGATATGGATAGTGAGTTAATTGGTGTAGTTACTGGAACCACAGGTGTATCTTTAGCAAGATTACATGGTGCTCGGCCGTTTCAAGTACCAACCCTTAAGGAGGCTATTGATCTAATCAAGAACAACAAAGTCTCAGGAGTGATCTCAGACACACCTATCTTGAATTATTACATGAAAAACAATCCAGACAAATCTCTAAAATTAGCACCTTTTAGACTTTCCCTTCAGACCTATGGATTTGTCTTGCCTAGTGATAGTCCATTGGAACGTTTGATTAATATTGAACTCCTTCGTCTTGAACGCAGTGATCAGATTAAAGCGATAAGTGACAGTCTTTTGAAATAATTCTTCTGATCTCATGCTCACAAACATTTAGTTTTGCAGCTGACACTTCAGCACTGCTAGCGCTTCATCGGGTAGTCCCAAAAATTGATCCAGCCATGCGGCTCCACTGAGTGGCACGGTGGCGACGCCCACAAGTACGGCATTGCCATCCACATCAAGTGCCTGTCCTTGTACATGATGGCGCTGACTCTCAACCTTTCCACTGCTGAGGCATGTGTTCACAGTCAGGCCAGGAGCAGTGAGCCAACTGCCAACCGTGAAACAGAATTGCGCTTCAAACTGAAGTGATAGTTCACCACTATCGGGTGCGAAAGACCCTTCAAACTTTTGGGTTGCAATGCTGATGTTCAAACCAGGAGGCATTGGCAAGCCAAGTATCTGTGTTGTGCGCCAGCTGAGAGCAGGAATGATCAGTTTTTTTGGATCAAAGCGAAGACTTCTCAGCCCATCTTGATTCAAAGGCCCTAGAAGGCCGTGCCCCCCACCACCTCTAGCGTCATAACTAAAGGCTGGATAAGCACCGATGGCTAGACGACATCCTTTCTGACTGGTCAGATGCATTACGGAGGACAACAGAACAACTTGGTAGATCCCCACGTTGACAGATGTTAAGAGCAGGTGTATTCAGATCGACTTATAAAATTAATAAGCGCTGCCTACATTGAATCTCCATAGATGCAGCATTTAATTAGAGGTATTTCACACTGGATAGCTGAGACGATCAACGATCGGCTTACAAGATTCGAAACAAATCATTGCAGTAGAAGCTATAAAGATACTTTTTTCTAGATAAAATTTTCATAGAGATTGAGACTATAAATATCCAGTAAATCGCCCCTCCAACTCATCAATGCAGCAAAGACGAACCAAGAACACTATTTACTCAACCTTCTAATACTGCACTTACGTCAGCCTCTAAACAGTCAAGATCCTCACTATTCATTAGAATTGGTCGTTACCCGTCTAATTGACGATGGCGGCGCAGTCCATCTTCAATCAAGAACGAGGCAAGGCTGCTACAGCTACGGCTTTCTGCAAGAGCATGCTGCTTGAGCCGATTCATCAAACCCGCCGGCAGGGTCACATTGAGGCGTTCCGATTGAGCAGAATCGGCCACCGTTGCTGCACTTGGAGCCTCTTGAGAGAATCGTTGGCGCTCTTGCAGCTCGGCCATTGGGTTCTGCAGTGTCGACACTTTGAAGTCTTAGCTTGGCATCAATAGTTCAGCAATAACTTGCCATTCATGCCCACAAGCTCTCTATGGCAATCTTCGAGTCGTCTATCGATCAGCTCTGAGGACCTGCATTTATTGTTGAATTCTTAATCTGTGCTTTCTCGAAGGAGAACTTCATGCGATCGCTGCCATTGAAGCTTGCTCCAGGCAGCGACCTGCTGATAAGCCTTCAGAAAATAGCTCAGGAACAGAACAGCTCAGGTTTTGTTCTTGGTGTGGTTGGCAATCTTTCGCGTGCAGCATTTCAGTGTCCTGGTCAGTCAGGACCTACTGTCCTTGAGGGAAACTTGGAGATCATCACTCTTAATGGCACAGTTTCACCCAATAGTGTGCATCTGCATCTAAGCCTCTCTGATAGTGCCTGTCAGGTATGGGGTGGCCATCTTGAACCAGGAACCCTTGTGCTCAAGGGTGCTGATCTGTTGGTGGGTTTATTGGATCAGTCTCTCCCACAAGGCTCTCCTGATCCTTCTCAGCCACCAAGGGTGGAAATTGCTGTTCTTCCTGGTTGCCCTTGGTCGACCAGAGCTCTGAGGATGCTTGGTTCTCTTTCCATTCCGCACACCGTTAAGAACATCGACAATGATGCCTCTTTCAAGGCATTCAATCACCGTAGTGAGCTCAATACTTTCCCTCAGGTGTTCATCGATGGTGAGTTGATTGGCGGTTACGATGAACTATCGAGAATGCATGCTTCTGGCCAACTAGAAACACTGCGATGAGTAGTGATCAAGGCAAAGCAACTACAGCAAACTTTTGGGATGAAAAACCTTGGTGGTGTCAACCCTGGAGCATTGTGCTCACAGGTGTTGCTTGTGTCGCTGTCAGTTGGTGGTGGCCCAATCTGCTTTGGTTTACTGTTCTGATCGCTATAGGCGTGATCGGATGGTGGGGCTTGTTTCTAGTGCTAGCCCCAGCGATCTATCGCCAGCAGATTCAGCAACAACTTTCGGAACAGGATCCAATCTCATCCTGATGGATCTCAGGCTTTGAACATCACGCCCCATCATTAGATCAATCTCCAAACCAGCTTGGTCTTGCAGAACATCTCGTTAATTGCTCCGTTATGGCCTCGCTGCTAAAGATCCGGCCGCTACAACGCAACGACATCGCCATGGTTACGCAGTGGGCCAGGGCAGAGGGCTTTGCTCCTGGTGTTGGTGATGTAAGTATTTATCGCCATACCGACCGTCAGGGATTGTGGGTGGGTTGGCTCGGCAATCAGCCTGTCGGTTGCATTGCCGGAGTTCGCTACAACGCCGCCTATGGCTTCATCGGATTGTTCCTTGTCATTCCAGAACATCGAGGGCATGGGTATGGGGTTGAGCTATGGGAACATGCTCTCGAACATCTCGTTGATCTTCCTTGCGTTGGTTTAGAAGCTGCGTACGATCGCATTGACGACTATGCCGGATGGGGCTTTGCAAATGCATCGCCGACAACCCGCTGGCAGAGGATTTGTGATGGCAACCTCGTTGGCAACGATGGTTATTCCAATGGCGAAGGGTTGCAACTGCTTGAGGGTGATTCGATCCCCGCGATGGCTGTGCAGTCATATGACGCCATAAGGGAACCCAGCCCTCGCCCTCACTTCCTTTCCGATTGGCTTCAGCATCCTGCCGGTAATGTGTTGGCCCTGGTAGATGACAACGATTGTTGCCATGGATTTGGCAGGATCCGGCCTTGTTTATTACGTGATGGGGAAGGCTGGCGGATTGGGCCGCTATTGGCTAATAGTCCGCAACTCGCCGAGCTGTTGCTGAAGCGTTTGATCCAACGCCATCCAGGTGTGGTGATCTTGGATGCACCTGGAGGCAACTCTTCTGCAGAGCCCCTTCTGAAACGACTTGGGTTCAGTGCTGTTTCTCAAACTTTGCGCATGTATCGCGGAGTACAACCCTCTATTCCTTTAGACGAGGTTTATGGTTTGGCCTGCTTAGAATTGGGCTAAAAAAAACCCTTCATTCAAAGCTGGTTAATAAACCAGCTTTGAATGAAGGGTTTGAAACGATTGATTGACTTTAACTACCAGCCACTGCTGGCTTGGGATTCAACATAGGCTGCTACATCAGCAATATCTGCTGCACTAAGGACGTCTGCAAAGGAAGGCATACCGCCTTTACCATTGGTGACCTGAGCAATAATTGCTTCTTCGTGACCTGAGCCGTAGTTGCTTAAGGTTGCTTCTAGGGCCGATTTTTGAAGGGTCTTTGCAGGATCTACGATGTTTCCGCCGCCAGCGTGACATGCGGCGCAAGTAGACGAAAAGACTTGTCCGCCATGGGCCGAGTCAGCAGCCATCACCCAAGAAGGAGCTGCAAAGCATACGGTGATAGCAAGGAGAGCTGAAAGTAGCCTACGCATCAGAAGCAGGTATCAACGAGCACGATTATCGGTTCTCGCATGGTCAATGAACTCTTTTGGATGGAAGCTGTTATTAATTCAAATATTTACCGAAAGACCAAGGCCTTAGTGATCGTTGCAGATCCAGGCGAAGCCTTGCTTAGCTAACGGGAGGAGTCAGCAATCTGACTTTGTTGTTCAGTTGCTGGGCTTTTACCTAGAGCAAAGAACAAGTTTCAACCTAGTAGAACCTTGTTCTTTGCTCCCTTAACCACTGACCAATTCATCAAGATCTCCTTGTCAATTGCTCACTTTTGCTCATCAAAGGGCATTTCCTATCTAGTTATGGGTTGATGAAATCCTTCAGGGGCCCCATGTCCTTCTCAAAGAAGGCCCTTTTGCTCATTTCACTGGTCGTTCTCGGTGTTGGCATCACGGCTTGCAGCACCTCAGGTTCATCCGGCCGTCTTAGCGGAGCTGGTGCGACCTTCCCAGAGAAGATCTATACCCGCTGGTTGAGTGATCTCGCCAAGGCTGGGGGGCCACAGGTCAACTATCAGGCTGTTGGCTCTGGATCTGGTCGTAAAGCCTTTATTGATCAGACCGTGAGCTTCGCGGCATCGGATGATCCGATGAAGCAAGAAGATATTGACAAGGTTCAGCGTGGCTTGGTGCAAATCCCCATGGTGGGAGGCACCATCGCCTTTGGCTACAACCACAACTGCGATCTGAAGTTGACCCAACAGCAAGCGGTTGAAGTTGCTCTTGGCAGCATCACTGATTGGAATCAGCTCAATTGCCCTGCAGGCAAGATCACTTGGGTGCATCGCTCTGATGGCTCTGGCACCACCAAGGCTTTTACCAATTCCATGCAGGCCTTTTCTCAACAATGGACCCTGGGAACCGGTAAATCAGTGAAATGGCCAACAGGGGTGGGCGCTAAAGGGAATTCAGGTGTTGCTGGTGTGATTACAAATACACCAGGTGCCATCGGCTATGTGAATCAGTCATTCATC
>QCLC01000018.1 GCA_003214855.1 Prochlorococcus sp. AG-412-I05
TTTCTTTAATCACCTCAATATTAGCTTGTAACGCCATCCGATACCTGGCACTATTGACTTGCAGAAAGTTACCTTGATGCTTTATTTGACAGGCAAAAACCAGTAATAGTTTTTCGTATTTATCGCAAATTTACCTTCAAATCCTTTTGCCCTAAAACTACTTATATCACTAACTCAATCGCCAGAGCCTGAGAGTTTGATCGCCATCCCTGATTCCATTGGCTTTTCTAAATCTCACTGCAAGTTGATGCCACTCCTCAGGAATTTGATTGAGGCGCACATCCCAGTCCCATTGCAATCGTTGTTGGCCTGGTGAGATCCTCTTTTTGTTTCTTCTAGTTCTTGCACTGCTCACGAGTCGTTTCAGCATGTGGTTGCCCCAGCGGCTCCTCGGAGCAGCTTGGGCGTGATTGCGATAATCCTGGCAGATACGCTCATAGCGCTTAGCGCAATAATCAATTGTTACCGAAAGCTTTAGCTGTTTTGGAATGGTTAACCTTTTTCAAATCCAGCACGCTCATCTCTGATTACAAAGATAGCTGCTGGAGTTCGATCAAGCACGCCGAGCTTGCTGATCATTGTGCTTACATGGGTTTTGAATGTTTCAGTTGAGACGAAAAGGGATACTGAGATTTCCTTATTTCAAAGCTCTCTACAATTTCATTGAGACTCTCTATCTTCCGCTCTCTGAGTTGACTTCGACAAGATACGCATCGTTGAGATGTTTGTGGTCGCGCGTCAAGACCACGCAAAGCAGATGGGAGTAGATCCACCCATTGAGTGTTGCCAGCAGCGATTGAATGAAATTGCTGCGGTCTCTCATGCCAATCATTCATCTATGAAGATCCCTGCGACTGAAATTGGATTGACTGAGCTTTTCGCTCAAGAATTACGTTGACCACAAAACTCGTCTATTGCTTTGGGATTACGACTCACTTCTTTTCTCGCCGCTGTAATCACATGCACCATGGTTGAGGCCCCCACTAAGGCTGTTTCTGAGTGGCCTTTTCCAACTGGCAATCCTGCAAAGGCATTTCTCGCTATCTCAGTCATGCAGCCCAGTGTCGGGCAAATTTCGTCTAAGGGAGTCGCCACTTTTCCCTCGACGGCTAGAGGTCCCACAGTGCCACCCAGCCTGGAGCCACGCCTTTCCGAGGTTCCGGTTTCTGGTGATGACCAGCAAACGCTGCGTCAGGTCGATGAAGTGGATTCTGGTCATCGCACGTTCCTCTTCGCTTCCAAACCTCCCCAGAAAGAGACATCACGCATCGACAAGATTAAAATTGAGCTCTCTCGTGCGCGCATTAGGGAGGGGCTCGGCGAGAACGTCATTTCGGTCTGTGTCGGCGCAGACAACCCAGGGCTTTCGTTGAAAGACCGTGACGGGCAATACCGCGGATTAGAGGTGGACGTCGCCAAGCTGGTGGTAGGCGAGCTTGGGGATGCCATCAACCAGATGCTGGAAGTGGTTTTTGTCAGCCCGAGCCTCGGGGATCGGCTTCAGCACCTTGAAACTAAACGCTGTGTGTTCATGGCCGATCTCCTCACGAACATTCCAGAGCGTCGGGAGGTTGTGTCGTTTACTTCGCCATACCTCGTGATCCATGAGGAGTTGCTCGCCTTCAGATCGGCGAACATCACCTTCCCAAATTGCAAGGTGTTGGCGGTAGCAGCTGGCTCCGCCACGGAGGTTCGCTACAAGGAAAAGTTCCCCGAAATCAGGCAGGTGCTGACAGAGTCAAATGGAGACGGACTGGAGCTTCTGCTCAATGGCACAGTGGACTGCATGGCCAACGACAACATCGTCTTCAAGGAGCTTCTTGAGAAGATTGACCAGGGCACTTACCGCGGGGCCTATCCAGAGCTGAAATCTAGCGATCTCGAGCGCATCTCAACAAATAACGCATTCCCTCTGAAGCCTTGGGGCCTAGGGGTGGCGAACGATACGCCATGGCTGCTCAAGGAACTTACCGCAATCATGATTTATGCTGCAGCTGATGGGCGATTGGACGCGCTTCGGCAAGAGCACGGCTTCGGGGATGGTGGCTTTAGCCTCGAGCCAGGCAAGTGCTCTCTTTAAGGATTTGTTGGATTGGTATTCATTTTCGAGTTCTTCAAGACACTCGAAGTGACTTAGTTGTTGGAGGCTTATCATGACTTTCTTTCATCCTTTAAAAGATCAGCGCGCAGTGTTGTTGGTGATTGCTTGAGAACAGTGCTGAACCAGCCTTGCTGGTTGCCGGCATCGTGGTCAGTGATGATCAGGGTGATTGCAGGCCCATTTCGCCTCGGAGTTCATGCTCAGCCTTGCCCACGCTCTGGAGAGTCAACTGCGTGCGGCGATCGACCGTGCCTTCCCTGAAGCCTCAGCCTCAGCACGTGTGAGTGGCACTGGCTTGGATCCACAATTGGCCCCAGCCAGCAAGCCTGAATTTGGTGATTTTCAGGCCAATGCTGCCTTACCCCTCGCTAAGCCGCTCAAGCAGCCTCCGCGTCAAATTGCTGCAGCGATTGTCGACCAGCTGATGGTCGATACGGCATTCAATGCCATTTGCTTGGCGCCAGACATTGCCGGGCCAGGTTTCATTAATCTCACCGTCCGGCCCGAATGTCTGGCTGCTGAAGTGCAGGCAAGGCTGGCTGATGCTCGTCTGGGCGTGCCGCTGGTGGAGGCCGATAACGATGGGCAACAGCCCACTCCAGTGGTGGTGGATTTCTCCAGCCCCAACATCGCCAAGGAGATGCATGTGGGGCACTTGCGTTCCACGATCATTGGCGACTCCCTTGCTCGGGTGTTGGAGTTTCGTGGACACCCCGTGCTGCGTCTTAACCATGTAGGCGATTGGGGTACGCAGTTTGGGATGTTGATTACCCACTTGAAGCAAGTGGCACCAGAGGCTCTTGAAACAGCTGATGCTGTTGATCTTGGTGATCTTGTGGTGTTTTATCGCCAGGCGAAGCAACGCTTCGATGATGACGAGGTTTTTCAGACCACCTCTCGAGAAGAGGTGGTGAAATTGCAAGGGGGTGATCCTTTATCACTTAAGGCCTGGGGATTGCTTTGTGAACAGTCACGCCGTGAATTTCAAAAGATCTACGATCGGCTTGATGTTCGTCTCAACGAGCGCGGTGAATCGTTTTATAATGTCTATCTCGAGAGCGTCGTTGAGGACCTGAATGTCTCCGGTTTGCTCGTTAGCGATGACGGCGCTCAGTGTGTTTTTCTTGAGGGTGTTACGGGTAAGGATGGCAAACCTCTGCCTGTGATTGTTCAGAAGAGTGATGGTGGCTTTAATTACGCAACTACTGATTTAGCGGCTATCCGCTATCGCTTTGCTGCTCCTCCCCAAGGTGATGGCGCGCGGCGTGTGATTTACGTGACCGATGCTGGCCAGGCTAATCATTTCGCTGGTGTCTTTCAGGTTGCTCAGCGCGCAGGCTGGATCCCTGATGCTGGACGTCTCCAGCACGTGCCTTTTGGCCTGGTTCAGGGGGAAGATGGCAAGAAGCTCAAAACGCGTGCTGGTGACACTGTTCGTCTGCGCGAGTTACTCGATGAGGCTGTTGAACGTGCGGAGGCAGATCTGCGTCGGCGGCTACAGGAGGAAGGACGTGTGGAGCAGGACTCCTTTATTGAGCAGGTGGCCACCACGGTGGGTCTGGCAGCAGTGAAGTATGCCGATCTCAGCCAGAACCGAATTACCAACTACCAGTTCAGTTTTGATCGCATGCTTGCTCTGCAGGGCAATACAGCTCCCTATCTGCTTTACGCCGTTGTTCGTATCGCCGGCATTGCGCGCAAGGGGGGCGATCTGGATGTCACTACGGCTGAGCTTCAGTTCAGTGAAACGCAGGAATGGGCTTTAGTGCGGGAGTTACTCAAGTTTGATGCCGTGATCGCCGAAGTTGAGGAGGAGTTGTTACCCAATCGTCTCTGCACCTATCTGTTTGAGCTCAGCCAGGTGTTTAATCGCTTTTACGATCAGGTGCCGGTGTTGAAAGCTGAGCAGCCCTCTCGTAGCTGTCGTCTAGCGCTCTGCCGGCTCACGGCAGATACCCTAAAACTAGGGCTGTCGTTGTTGGGTATTCCCACGCTGGAGCGGATGTGATGGGGTCTTCACCTGCACGAATGAGTTCTGGTGCCCCTGCTCCTCGTGTGGAAGTGGAGTGTCTGAAGGCCTATAGCGCTCCGCTCGAGGGTCGCCGTGGATTGCTGCGCCTTGATTTTAATGAAAATACGATCGGCCCTAGCCCTCGTGTACTCGAGGCGTTGCGAGCGATTCCTGTTGATCAGATCGCCGTTTATCCGGAGTACGACGGCTTGCGAGAAGCGGTGGTGGCTAATTTGAGCAATCGTGATCAGGGCCGACCAGGGTTGACCCAGCCCCTTAGTCCTAGTCAGATTGGCTTATTCAACGGCGTTGATGCAGCGATTCACGCCATCTTTCATGCCTATGGCGATCGTGGTGATCGCTTACTGACAACGAGCCCTACCTTTGGCTACTACACGCCCTGTGCCCAGATGCAGGGGATGGAGATTTTGGCGATTCCCTATGAAGGCAGCGATTTTCGCTTCCCTCTGCAGGTGATCCGCACGCTTTTGCGAGAGAAGCGGCCGAGGCTGCTGTTGCTTTGCAATCCCAACAACCCCACTGGCACTCGCTTGGCGCCTGAGCAAATCCTGGAGTTGGCTGTTGCGGCGCCTGAAAGTTTGGTGGTTGTTGATGAGCTCTATGAGGCGTTCACCGGTGACAGCGTGATGCCTCTTGCAGACTTCACTGCCACACCAAATTTGTTGGTGTTGCGTTCGCTGGCCAAAACCGCAGGTTTGGCGGGTCTTCGCATGGGGTTCGCGATCGGCTCTGCTGATGTCATCGATCGCGTCAGTCGTGTGACTGGGCCTTATGACATCAATAGCTTTGCGGTAACAGCAGCCTTTGCGGCATTAGCAGATCAGCCTTATGTGGATGCCTATGTCAAAGAGGTGATCTTGGCTCGTGATTGGCTCAGAAGTCGCCTTGATGCTTCTGGTGTGCGTTACCACCTCGATGGCGGTAATTATGTGTTGATCTGGCCGCAACAGCAACCAGCAGAGGTGGAAGCAGCCTTACGCAAGCGGGGCATCTTGGTTCGGCTGATGACTGGCAAACCGCTGATTGATGGATCCTTGCGGGTCAGCATCGGCACGATTGAGCAAATGCAGCAATTTTGGCAAGCCTTTGCCACTGTTGAGTCTCTTGCAGCCTGAATGACCGGCAAGACATGCTGATCGATTCACTCAGGCTGTGGATGCGCTTTAGCGCATCACCTCAATGACGGGTCCATCGCCTAGATCACTCGGCAGGCTGATGGTCGTTCCTGTCTGCTTGACCGGTGTACCTGCCATCGCATCCAGGAATGGTTGCACTCCTGTTTGATCACAGTCGCTTGGCGCTGCACCACTCACGTATTGCACTGGGATGACTCGGCGTGGATTAAGTGCATTGACGATCCGTGCTGCTTCAGCGCCGTCATAGACCTTGGCGCCACCCCCTACGCCGATGATCAAGACGTCGGGACGTCCAAGTAGAACTTTGTCTTCTCCCGATAACGAGGCAGCGCTGCCGCCCAGGTGAGCAAACTGCAGGCCACCCTGTTGCCAGCGCCATAGGGTGGCTTGGCCGAAACGGCGACCGCCAAGGCGGTCATGGGGAGCCGCAAATCCTTCCAGGTTTAAGCCGCCAATGCGGTATGAGCCTGGTTGCACGAGAAAGCGACCACTCGCTACTCGAGCCCCTTCATCAGCGAGCTCAGAGCTGGCAAGGATCACAGTGGCATTGACGCGAGGCTCGCGTAGGCCTGCGGCGCAGCCCACGGCCTTGAATGGGTTGAGCAACACCGATTGTCCACCACCTTGGATCAGCAGGGCACTGTGGCCATAACTGGTGATTGTCACCCCGCCGGCCATCACTGAGGATGCCGTAGACAGCATCAACCCCACTGCTGTTGCGGCGGATAGGCTGCGTGGCGTCAGAACCTTGAAGCGGGAAGGCATGAGTGGAACTGATTAGGGTATGGAAGTTAGCAGTGCTTTTCGTTTGGTTCTGTCAGACGCAAAAAGTTGGTAAGCAGTTGATGGCCGGCTTCCGTGAGCACACTTTCGGGATGAAATTGCACTCCTTGTAGATGGGGGTGTGTTCGATGACGAAGGCCCATGATTGTGCCGTCTTCTAGCCATGCGGTGACTTCTAGGCAGTCCGGCAGGCTCTCTCGCTCTGCAATCAGGCTGTGATATCTGGTAGCAGTGAGTGGTAGCGGTAAGTCTTTAAATAGCCCTTCGCCGTTGTGCAGCACAGGCGAGGTTTTGCCATGCATTAGTTCATCAGCTTGCACCACCTTGCCTCCGTAGGCTTGAGCTAGGGCTTGATGTCCTAGGCACACCCCCAGGGTGGGGATTGTGGGAGCCAGCTCGGTCAGCACCTCGAGGCAAACTCCGGATTGATCAGGATTGCCTGGGCCTGGTGAGAGCAGGATGGCGGCGGGATCTAGCTTCTTGATTTGGCTTAGGCAGAGAGCATCGTTGCGCTCAACCCGTAGATCAGCAGCGACAGGATGCTTTGCGGCCAGTTCCCCTAAATACTGCACCAGATTGAAGGTGAAGCTGTCGTAGTTGTCGATGATCAGGAGCATGGGGCTGCAGGGCGTCAGAGCCCTAGGCGGATACGTAGAGGAGGGAGCAGCAGCAGCAGGGCAATCAGTAGCGAGCTAATGGCGGCAACCATCACAGCAGCAGCAGCAGTGTCTTTGGCGATGCGGGCAAGGGGGTGAAAGCGGCGACCGATTGCTAGGTCCACTACAGCTTCGATGGATGTATTGAGCAACTCCAAGACAAGCACTGCCGCCACCGTGAGAACCAATACGGCTAGATCGTTGAGATTCAGTTGCAGCCAGAGCCCCAAACCGAAAACGACGGCGCCGATCACGACATGGATGCGGAAGTTGCGCTGACTGACGATGCCATAGGCCAGACCTTGGGCTGCGTAGCGAAAGCTGCTTGGTAGGTCTGCGGCAATTCGCCAGGCTCCCCGCCGGGCAGCTTGATGCCCTTGGCTGGATAGTGGGGTGATCTCTTCGGACAACAAATTGTTGGTCTGAGGGAGCATGTAGTGATCTCTTGGATTGCATCACGAGTGGTGATGAACCTTACCGTTGATGCTGAGAAGTTGCTCTTGGTAGCTCAGCATCGTTTTCAGGCTCTGATCTGTTGGGTGATCCCAGCCCAGTAGATGCAGGAGGCCATGGCTTACCAGCCAGCGGAGTTCTAGGCCAAGTTCATGGTTGTGTTGTTTCGCTTGGCGTTGTGCTGTTTGCACTGAGACGACAATGTCGCCCAGTTCGACGCAAGTGTCTGTTGGTAGGACGAGGCTGTTATCCACTGCTGGGAAGGAGAGGACGTCAGTCGTTTCGGGTCGTTGACGCCAAGCGTGATTCAGTTCAGTGATTGTGACGTCATCCGTGAGTTGAAGTCCCAGGCTGAGCATCGGACTGAGGCGCACAATCTCAGGACAGGTCAGGGTTGGGTCACGACGTACGCTTTCAATCCAGGCTGTGAGGTCTTGCTGCCAGGGACTTGCGTGAGTGAGGCGGCGCTTTGTGTCTGCATCAACCAAGCTCGTCAAGGCATCATCGTTGGCGGGATGAAAGGCCAGATCGAGGTCGAGCTTGATCGGTGAGGTTTGCAGTGCGCTCATGCGCGCATCAATGGGGAAGTGTGGGCCTGCCGAGCCAGGCGATCATCAGGATGAACCCCACAACGCCAAAGGCGGTGAGGCCGAAGTGCCACAGGCTCTGTCCACCTTTGCGCACCATGTTGCGCATCGCTAGCTTCACGAAGCTTGGTGGTGGTGTTGCTTGTGATGGAGGCTCCTTGGAGCTTGGATCTGTCGTCATTGCTGTCTGATTTAGTGATCCATATCACTGCCTGGACGATCGACACCCTGACGCAGCAGGGTCTGAATGAATCGGTCTAAATCACCATTCATCACGGCTTGCACGTCTGTGGTTTCTTCTGCTGTGCGCAGGTCTTTCACCATTTGGTAGGGATGGAAGACATAGTTGCGGATTTGATTGCCCCAGGCAGCTTCAACGATATCGCCGCGGATGTCAGCGATCTCGGCAGCACGCTGCTCCTGGGCGATCACCATCAGCTTGGCTTTCAGGAGAGCCAACGCCTTCTCTTTGTTTTGTAGTTGTGAGCGCTCTTGCGTACAGCGCACGGCTAATCCTGTTGGGATATGCAGAATGCGTACGGCTGTCTCCACCTTGTTGACGTTTTGGCCACCGGCGCCCCCGGAGCGGCTGGTGGTGACTTCTAGATCTTTCTCGGGGATATCGAGCTCTACTTCCTGATCGATTTTTGGCATGATCTCCACGCCTGCAAAGCTTGTTTGGCGCTTGCCATTGGCGTTAAAAGGAGAGATTCTCACCAAGCGGTGGGTGCCCTTTTCATTACGCAGGTAGCCGTAGGCATAGCGGCCTTCAATCTCTACCGTGGCGCTTTTAATTCCCGCCTCTTCCCCTTCGGAAAGCTCGTCTACGGTCACTTTCATGTCGTGATCCTCTGCCCAGCGGGTGTACATCCTGAGCAGCATCTGAGCCCAGTCTTGAGCATCTGTGCCACCAGCCCCAGCGTTAATTGAGAGCACGGCTCCTTCCTTGTCGTACTCGCCGCTAAGTAGTCTTTCGAGCTCCCAGCGATCAAGGCCTTGGCGCAGCTGTTTCAGCCCCGATTGGGCTTCGCTGAGCATCTCGTCGTCTGGCTCGAGGTCGTAGAGCTCTAAGGTTGCCTGGGCATCATTGACGGCACTACGCCAGAGCGTGATTTGCACCAGCTGGGCTTTGACTTCGTCCAGCTGACGCATCTGCTTCTGGGCGTTTTGCTGGTCGTTCCAGAAATCTGGTTGAGCAGCGAGTTGCTCGAGATCTTGTTGGCGAGCGTTTAGAGCAGGGACGTCAAAGACAGTCCTGGGCTTGGCCCAGGCGGTCGGTGAGCTCAGAAAGATCGCGTTTGAAGTCGGTGAGGTCCAGCAACGTTGGTGCTTGAGTCCAGAGATCTGACGCTATCAGCGGGGCCATCCTGCATAGGATCTCAGTGACGTGATCACAGTGCCATGGCCAAGGTTGAGATCTATACCTGGCAGTCATGCCCATTCTGCCTGCGTGCCAAGGCTCTCTTGGATCGCAAAGGGGTGAGTTACCAGGAGCACGCCATCGATGGCGACCAAGAAGCCCGCGCAGCGATGGCGAGCCGGGCTGGGGGGCGTAACACGTTGCCCCAGATCTTTATCGATGATCTGAGCATTGGTGGCTGCGATGAGTTGCATGCCCTTGAGGGGGCTCAAAAACTTGATGGTTTGCTCCAAGGCAAGCTCTGACGCCATGCGACAGCTGTTCGTCTTGGATCCCCTGCAGTGCATTCAACCCGCCAAGGATTCCTCAGCTGCGTTGATGCAGGCGGCCCAACGGGCATCGATTGAGGTTTGGGCTTGTACACCCGCTGATCTTCAGGCTCGTGGAGATCAGCTCTCTGCGATTGCCATTCCTGTGGTGCCTGAGCCTTGGATTAGCACCGGTGAGCCCCGGAGCCTTCCTCTAACGGACTTCGCCTGCATTTGGATGCGTAAGGATCCCCCGGTCGATGAGGGCTATCTCTATGCCACCCATTTGCTCGAGCTGGCAGAGCGGGCTGGTGTGTGCGTGCTCAATAGGCCAGCGGCGCTGCGGGCCTGGAATGAAAAGCTCGGTGCGCTGCGCTTCAACAGCCTGATGGCTCCCACGCTTGTGGCCAGTCGGGTCAGTGAGCTTGCGGCCTTTGCCCGTGAGCAAGACGAGGTGGTGCTCAAACCTTTAGGGGGTCGAGCTGGTCAGGGGCTGGTGCGAGTCGCTGGTGCCGCTCCCGGACTTGAGGCCCTTCTTGAGTTGGTCACGGATCAGGAGCAGCTACCGGTGATGGTTCAGCGATTTTTGCCGGCTGTCATTGAAGGAGACAAGCGCATCCTGTTGGTGGATGGAGAGCCTCTTGGTGCAGTGAACCGTCGTCCTAAGGCTGGAGATTTTCGCAGCAACCTTGCCATGGGTGGTCGCCCTGAACCCACAGAGCTAGACAGTCGTGAATTGCAGATCTGTGCAGAATTGGCACCCGTTTTGAGAGAGCAGGGTTTGTTTTTTGTCGGAATTGATGTGATTGATGGACTGCTGAGTGAGATCAATGTCACCAGTCCCACTGGCATTCGTGAGGTTGAGCGCCTCAAGGGGGTTCCCCTGGCTGATCAAGTGATTGAGCGTTTGATTGTGCGCCTAGGTTGAAGTATTTTCGGTAGCCTTCTTGATAAACATTGCTGAATTATTTCTAAGAAATCTATTGTTTAATGGCTCAGATGGAAGATTGATTGGTCTGGCCGAGCAAGAGCTTTTAAGAGGTAAAAAGATGCTTCTTGTTTGTTGCATTAAGTTCCTTCCTCTGCCGAGGCTCTTGCTATTTGCCAATAAATGTGTATCTACTGTTGTCTAACAACAGCAAGCAATTATTCTTTTGCAAGAAGCAAGCTTAGAAGCATTGCAATGAAAGGTTATTCCCTTTTGAATTGTCGTCATGGGACTTTCTTATTGCAAGACAATGACCTGATAAGTACCGTCGTCAGAGCATATGGCGAATGGGCAGAAAACTCTTTTAGGCTAATAAACCATTTCCTTCCTGTGAACGGCGTAGCCGTTGATGTTGGTGCCAATGTTGGAACACTTTCAATTCCAATGTCAAAATCTGTTGGAGAGAAGGGTCGGGTTTATGCATATGAGGCTCAGGCTCAGGTGTTTTATAATTTATGCGCTAATATCTTGATTAATGATGCATATAATGTGACTGCAAAAGAGCTGTTAATTGGTGATACGGTTAGAAGTGTAAAAGCCCCTTTTTTTGTTAAGGCAGCAGGGAGCGTGCGTCGCAACTTTGGCGGCCAGAGTTTTATGCCATTTCTTGATCTGGAAGAGACATATGGTTTTGATAACATACAGATGTCAACTCTGGATGAACAATTAAAGGATGAGGCCCGCATTGATTTGATTAAGATTGATGTCGAAGGGGCAGAATGTATTGTGCTCATTGGGGCTATTGGCCTTCTGAAAAGTCTTAGGCCTGTGCTTTATATTGAATGCGGAAGTGAGGCGCTTTACGAGAAGGTCAGGCCGGTTTTGGCTGACTGTCAATATGATATTTATTGGCATGCTGCAAGACATTTTTATGAGAAGAATTTTTTTCACATGGCTAACATAACTGGCAATCAAGGAGATATGAATATTTTATGTTTGCCAGCTGAGAAGCCTTTCCCTCAAGATGGTCTTGATGAGTTTTGCTTGTCAAAGTGTGGCAATTGGGGCGACCTGGATAAATTATTTCCTGATTTTCAGTATTAAATTCTTTCGATTCGCTAGGCTTGATATGCGTAGATGTTGAGGTAGATTTGTTTGTACTCGCTTTTGAGGTATTAAGAGCTTTTGTTCGGATTAGCCTGAGCTTTTAAGATGGTTAAGGCAATTAGATGGGTGGACTAGCTCAATGTGTTTGTTCGCAGAGCTTAGGCTTAAACGAGAATGATGATGTTGACTTGTGAGAGTTTTCTTGGATTCTTTGACTCGGTTTGATTGCCTTTTGGAGAACACGCCATATTTACTATGGCTATAAATTATTTTGTGAATGGTAATACTGATATCGATTGATTAATGAGTGTTGACTTTCAATAAGATACTGCTTGCTTTCTGATTGTGCAATTTACTTGATCAAGTGATTGAGCGTTTGCTGGTCAGTCTTGGTTGATCCTTGGTATCCAGATCGAGTTGGTCGGCCAGTACAGACAGCTTCATGCCAACTTCTTGTAATTCGCGTTCGACCACAGACCCTCGGACCAAACCAGCTCCAGCGGTGAGATCAAGCACTGAACCTCTGGCGTGGCCACAACGGATGGCCACGCGCAGTTCCGTGTCGCCTTGGCTGTCGATCCAGCCAATCGGCGCTGCATAGCTGCCACGTTCAAAAGGTTCCAATGTGCGCAGCCAGGCCATCGCCTCCCGGCAAGGCAGACCCGCTACCGCCGGTGTTGGATGAAGAATTTTGGCCAGATTGAGGGATGTTTGACCCATGGCATTGGCTGTAATCGGTGTATGCAGATGCACCAGTTGGCCATGTCGAGCGAGCTGGGGGTTCCGTGGTCGCCTTGGGGCCAGTCCTTGATTGAACAATTGACTGGTAATTGAGGCAACGACAAGTTCATGCTCGCGACGGTCCTTTTCCGAGCGGAGTAGGCCCTGTCCATCGTCATTACGATCAGCAGTGCCGGCCAGAGCGTCGGTGCGTAGCTGACCCCCTTGCAGGCTGAGTAGACGTTCAGGCGAAGCTCCAAAGAAGGCATCCTCGTGGGTTCTTCGCCATAAAAAGCGGCAGCTACCTGATTGTTGTTGACGTAGCTTGACCAGTACTGGCAGCGGGTTTAAGGGTGCTTGGAGCTGAATGGATTGGCGCACAGCCAGCACCAATTTGTTGAGCTCACCGCTGCTCACTAAATCCAGTCCGCGTTTGAGAGCTGGTCTGTAACACTCCTGCCAGGGCTGGAGTTCCGTGGTACCGCGGACGCTGCTGGGCCAGAAATCTTTTGAATTGTGATTGGGCTCGAGCAGGTTTTCCGCCATCAGCCAAAGCTGTTCTGCTAGGTCCCGCGCTTCTGCTTGCTGGGTGATCACGCCATTGAGACGCAGCCAACCGTGTCGACCTTGGCGGCTGAGTTGCCAGCGCGGCAGTACCGCTTGAACTGCACTGGTGTGGATCTGGCTGCGTTGTCGTTCTGCAGGATGGTCGAAAAAGGAAAAGGCCAGCAGGATTTTGGCTCGAGCCTGGGCAGGGGCGTTGGGCGTCGCGTCTGTGAGGCGTGCCAGGGTTGTATCGCTGAATCGTTGGGCCAGCTCAAAGCGTCTGGGGCCGGCAAGATCAAGGCTTTGGCACTGACCAGCTGCTGCAAAGCAAAGGCCGGGGGCACTATCCCAGAGAAACTGGAAGGGATGCTCATCGGCCAGCAAGGGCAGGTGGTAAAGCGGGTCAACCTCGTCGAGAGGCAGGGCCAGGCTGAGGACACCTTCATCGCCCTTGCGTTCGCACCAGCCCCGGGATGCGGCAGTTAAAAGATTGCTGAAACTACGGTCAGCTGTCATCCGGGATCGGAGTTGAGCGCGGGTCCTGCTCAAATGTATGGGCCTTTCCCTGGTTTCCAGGCTTCTTTCCCATGCCAGACCAGCAGGATGTTGCATCCCTTTACGCCAAGGCCTCCACGAGGCGAGCTCTTTGGAAAGCCGCGATCAAGTGGCCGATGTACTCCGTGGCAGTGATGCCGGCGTTGCTGGCAGCAGGTTGGCGGGTGGGGGCCGGCGAAGCAGTGCGTCTTGATCAATTGCTTGGCTTTTTGGTTGCGGCTGTGTTGCTTTTGCTTTGGGAAAACCTCAGCAACGACCTCTTTGATGCAGATACCGGCGTGGATAGCTTCACCAAGTTGCATTCGGTGGTTGCGCTGCTGGGTCAGCGGAGGCCTGTGCGTCGCTTTGCCCACTTAGCGCTCGTGTTGGGTTTGTTGTTGATGTTGCTGTTGGCTTTGCGCAGCAGTGCTGCTGTGCTCTTTTTGGTGTTGGTGAGTTGTGGTTTGGGTTACCTCTACCAGGGGCCGCCCTTTCGTTGGGGCTACATAGGTCTTGGTGAGCCGCTGTGTTGGTTGGCTTTTGGCCCTTTCGCGACTGCCGCTGCCTTGTTGGCGTTGGCACCGCTCAACGGTGAAGGATTAGCTATTCCATGGACAACGGCGTTCACCTTGGGGAGTGGTCCGGCCTTAGCGACAACCTTGGTGCTCTTTTGCTCTCATTTTCATCAAGTCGTTGAGGATGCGGCTTTTGGCAAACGGTCGCCGGTGGTGCGCTTGGGCACAGCTCGTGCGGCGGCTTTGGTGCCCTGGATTGTTTCGCTTGTGTTTGCTCTGGAGTGGATCCCTGTGCTGCAGGGAGATTGGCCGCTGACAGCTCTGCTTGGCGGCCTGGGATTGCCTGCAGGAGCAGCGCTGATCCGTTTGCTTCGCCATCACCATGATCAGCCAGAGAAGATTCGTGGCAGCAAGTTTTTGGCCTTGCGCTTCCAGGCGTTCAATGGCTTGGGGTTGAGTTTGGGCCTAGCACTAGCGCCTTGTTTTGGTTTTGCGATGTCTAGCGCAGGTTGAGTGGATGGCTCTCAAGTTTCAGTGCAAACCATTTTCATTTCGTTTGAGCCGGGTGTTGCAGACGGCTCAGGGGGTTCTTGAAGAACGTCAGGGTTGGTTGCTGAGATTGGAGGATTGCGCGGGTCGTTGTGGTTGGGGGGAGGTGGCTCCGATGGATGCGGCTGGTTTACAGGCCTGCGGCGATTGTTTGGTCAAGCTGCGCTTGGCACCAACGCGTTTGGAGTTGGAGGAAGGAATGGCGTTTTGGCCTGCGCCCTTGGCTTTTGGCGTGGGTGCAGCTCTGGCGGAATTGGATGGCCTCGTGGGGTCTGTAGCAACAGGCGGTTGGCTTGCGGCGCCTGCCTCGGCTGTGTTGTTGCCGGCAGGTGAGGCTCTTTTGAATGCGTTGGATTCCATGCTTGAGCTGGATCCTTCAGCAGCTGATCCCTTCACTGTGAAGTGGAAGGTGGCCGTCGCTCCAGATGCACTGGAGCGGCACCTCTTGTTGCAATTGTTGGAGCGGCTGCCAGCTCATGCGCGCTTCAGGCTTGATGGCAATGGCGGTTGGGATCGCAGTGTGGTGAGCTGGTGGGTGGAGCGATGTCTGCAGGATCCGAGGCTGGAATGGTTGGAACAACCTTTGCCAGCTAGTGATCTTGAGGGGTTAAGAGCTTTGGCTCAACAGGTTCCTGTGGCTCTTGATGAGTCGCTTGTGCGTGAGCCATCACTGCGAGAGTCATGGTCAGGCTGGCAGGTGCGGCGTCCGCTCTTAGACGGTGATCCAAGACCTCTGCTGAGGGGGCTGCAGAAGGGTGTGGGCTACCGGATGTTGAGCACGGCCTTTGAAACCGGCATTGGTCGGCGTTGGCTCCACCATCTCGCTGCTTTGCAGCATCAGGGCCCTACACCAGTGGCTCCTGGCTTGGCCCCGGGTTGGTGCCCTGATGGACCTTTATTTAGCGCTGATCCCGAAGTGGTCTGGGCGGCGGCATGAGGGAGTTGGTTGCCCTGCGTTGCAATCCCGCTCAGGCTGAGCAAAGGGCCTTGCAGCTCGCTCAGGCCTTGGAGCAAGGGGCTTGGGTGCAGCTGCTGCCGCCCGTTGGACCTAGCGGTTTGATCCCTAGGGCTCTGTTGCCTGATGGTCCTGGTGTGGTGGTCGCAAGTGGAGGGACCTCCGGCGGACAGCAGCACTGTTTGCAGCCTTGTAGCCATCTCGACTTATCTGCTTCGGCGACAGGTCAATGGCTCCAGCAGCAGGGTTACAACCTGCAGCAATGCATGTTGCTCAATCCTTTGCCGTTGCATCACGTAAGTGGCTTGATGCCTTGGTGGCGGAGTCGTTGTTGGCGTGTTGGGCATGCATGGCTACAGCCTGGCTTGATGAGGGATCCAGACGCTTTAGAGCAGTTTTGTGGGGCGTTGCCGGGATGGGGAGAGCAGCCTGTCTTGATCTCTTTGGTGCCCACACAACTGCAGCGGTTGTTGACGCATAACGCTGGTGTGCGTGTGTTGAAAGCTTGTGCTGTGATTTGGGTTGGTGGAGCAGTGCTATCGCCAGCGTTGATGAAAGCGGCACGAGCTGAAGGCTTGCGCTTGGCGCCCTGCTATGGATCGACTGAGACGGCGGCGATGGTGACAGCGCTCGCTCCTGAGGATTTCCTGGCGGGTGCGACGGGCTGTGGATCACCGCTTGATGATGTGCAGCTGCAGTTGACGCAAGCAGGCGCGTTGCAAGTGCGAACAGCGCGGTTGGCGTTAGCGCGCTGGTTGGGTGAGGGGTTGGAGGATGTTCGCGATCAGCAAGGCTGGTGGACCTCTGGAGATGCTGGTTGTTTGACAACTGAGAGCAACCAGCTTCGGCTCCATATCGATGGCCGCTTGGATGGAGCGATTCACTCTGGTGGTGAAACGGTGCTCCCTGAACAGTTGGAGTGCCGTTTACAAGCGGCCGCGGTTGGCTTGCCTCTTGAGGCTGTGTTGCTGCTTGCTGTTGAAGACAAGGAATGGGGTCAACGCTTGGTGGCGCTTGTGCGTCCTGCTGCTGGGGCGAATGGAGAGGATTTGATCAAACAACTATGCGATCTCTGTGCTACTTGGCCTCCCGCTGATCGGCCGATGCATTGGCGGCTTTGTCCAATGCTTGCTCCGATGGCGAATGGAAAATGGCAACGGGGCCATTGGCAGCAATGGTTGCGGTTGCTAGAAGAGAAAGTACAGAGTTTTGACGATGGCAAGTCTTTCTGATACTGAGCTCAGCAATAAGAAATTAGCCGCTGGTTTGCTAGGGATCTTTCTTGGCGCTTTCGGTATTCATAAGTTTGTATTGGGGTTTAATACACCTGCAATTATTATGCTTGTGCTGACTATTGCAACTTGCGGTTTTGCAGGTTTTGTGATGGGAATAATCGGCTTGATTGAAGGTATCATTTATCTCACAAAGACACCTGAAGAATTCAAAGAGATTTATATCGATGGTCAGAGGGGGTGGTTCTGATGGATGTTTCTTCGATGCGCACATTCCCACGATTGATGCTGGCGACAACAGCTCTTCTTAGTTGCATAGCTTTCGCTTATTTCCCGCATAATGGTTTTCACCCTTTTGCATTGATGGCAAGTTTTTTACCTCTGCAGTTGGGTGCTTTGTGGTGGCTCAAATTGACCCAATCTTCCCCACGCCGGAAGCCTCCAGCCAGCGATCAATGCCTTCTGGCAGTGCACAGCGATGACGTGTCTGGGCGTTGATCGCTAGATGGCGGATGAGAGCGTGAGCAGCGATGTGGTCGCCGCAGCGGAATTCGAAGTGCACTTGGAAGCTGTTTGGATTGAGTGACTCTGGGCGTAGCTCCACAACCAAGGCGTCGCCGTTTTGGATGGGACTGCGGAAGTCGGCTTGACAATGGACGATCGGCAAGGCCACTTCTGGTGTGGCCTCAGAGTTGCGGTTGCCAGGAAAGATCTCTGCGGTGGTTAGGCCGTAGTGCTCAAGACTTTCTTCCCATGACTCATGACACCAGCGGAATAGCTGATGGAAATGCATCACGCCGGCGGCATCAGTGTCGCCAAAACGCACGACGCGGCGCAGCAATAACCAGTTTTCTGGATTCATGACTTTGATTGTGGTTGCTAGGCAAGACCACCACAACGGTTTTGATTTGGATTGTGATGGGGTGATGGCGACAGATTTTATTGGTAGCGGATCCAACAGTTTGAGTGTTGTTGGTTCCTTCGCGAAGGGAAGCCTCTTTGGTAATGAATTGGTCTTGAATCTGCTAATAAGAACTCGTGCGAATTTAGGTCTTACTTAGCATTTTAAAACCTTTAATCATAGAGGTAGGCCTGAAGAGTATTTAATGAATGAGATGTAACAAGTACTGCAAGAAAAGGCTCATAAGGCTAAAACCTGCAAAGAACACAATTCTGCAAATGTCGATCTCGACTGATACCACTCAAGTAACAGCAATTTTACCGAAGCTTTCACTGACTAATTTTGGCTTCCCTTGGTATAACGTTGACGAGAAGACCTTTGAAGACTATTGCAATAACCTGCTCAATTTCGTGAACAATAGTAAGATCAAGACCTCGTATTTTCATATCAACGATTATACGGATGACGCAACTGGTAATGGAACGTATAACTATTTAAACCCAAATCCGCCGTCGGGCATGAGAAAAGATAAAGGGACAGGTGAGATCACTCCTTGGATTGTTACTTATTGGTTGGATAAGCTGCCTAGTCAGGTTGAAGCTGGTGTTGTAACTACTGTGAATCCTACGGATCCCTGGAAAAGCGATCCAAGCAATACAGCTGGTAATGCAAGTATTGGCGATGGAACAACTGGTCATCCGAAGGATAATATGCGCCAAAGTTTTGAACTCATCCAAGCAATCAACAATGCTGCCGGTGCAAAGAAGATTACTCATATGGAATTTGATCATGAGGGTGGTGGTGCCTATCAAGATGACACGCCATATGGGGGAGTGAATGGCCAGCCAGTTGGAATTGGCTACACGAAGTGGCTATGGAATCGATATATGCCAGAAAGTGTAAGATTCACTGATCAAGACGCAAGTCAACAAGGGTTTGCTGGCCATTATAATTATGGCTTTGTTAATTATCGAACCGAAGCTTGGGCTGAGTCAAGCGGTGGATCTATGGAAGCCTTTGCAGAAAATTACTGGTTTGGTGAGTTGGAATATGAACCAAATGAGTTTGACTTTGCGATGGATTTTAGCGTCGATAGAGATACTCGCTTGCATCAATTCTTGTCTACAGAAACTATGACTGAAGCTCTTGGTGATAGTCCCGGCAAGATCATTCAAGGGAATATTGATAATGATTATCCGAATGGCCGAATCAAGGGTGGAGGAACAAGCTTGAATTGGTTTGGAATTCCTGATCTTGATAATAAGTCAGTGCATGTTTTAGCACCTCATAATGTTGATACGCCGTATCGTTATTTTCGCGAGTTCCCAGAGCTGCTGGCTGGGATGTTCTCTGACCACGATTACCCTTCTGGGGGGGGCGCCTTCAAAGCTTCATCCAGATACGAAGGGTTGGGGCCCTCCACATTTAGACGAGATTTATTATCAACCTTTAGATTTAACAAAAAGAAATGGTGATACTGATACGCCTCAAGGCGGTGTTCCGCTATTCTCTATCGAGAACCTTTCAAGTACCAATCAAGCCAGGGTTGGTACGACTAATCGCCTCCAAGATATCCAAGGTGTCCCTGCTGACAGCTTGATCGCGAAGGCGATTAAAGAGCTTGATCAAAATATTAGTAAGCCGGGCAAAATAGTCGATTCGATGAAAGACCTGAATGGCTTTGCTGGTACTTTTGATGGCTTGAGTGCTCTTGACTACAGCAAGTTTATTGACTTCCTTAATGCGGCCGCCAAGGAGATTAATCCTGATGATCCTGAATCTGTCACCCTTTCAATCTATGAAGCACCCTTTTTGCCGATGTCATGGATAGATCAGAAAGTACCCAATAGTTGGGACGCAGAAGTTATTGAAGGATCTAATGATGTGGAAGATACTTTAACAGCAGGGAATGGTAGCCAGACTCTGATGGGCCTCATGCTTGACGATATATTGATTGGCGGTTCGGGAAGTGATTTTTGGTTGGGTGTGAGGGTGCAGACGCCTTTCAGTTTAATAGTGTGGATGATTCTCGACCAGGCGGGAAACGTGATGTGATTACAGACTTCAATGGCGAGGAGGGAGATCGTATTGATTTCTCGAATATTCAGAATGCGATTAAATTTATTGGTTCGGCTGAGTTCAGTGGATCTCCAGGAGAGGTGAGATTTGAAGACGGTATTTTGCAGGTTAATACAGATAGAGATCAAAATAGCGATATGGAGATAGAGCTTGCAGGTGTGCAGAGTTTCTCGAGTGATTATTTGCTCTTGGCGCGTCATTGGACCCAGCTTATTTAATCATAACCTTGAGCTGGCCAGCTCAGAAAGATTCTTCAAATCATCTCAAGTACAAACTCTTGCATTGGGCTTGCAAGGTTTGATCTCGTTGCTCTATTGATTGCTTGTGATGTCATTGCGTCACTCTGCTAGCGGCTGATGTGATTGACTACATGTTAGCCCTCATATCTGATCATGAGAGTCAATCTCAACGGGGAGAAGAATGCAGCAGGTAATGTCTTCGCGTATATCACCATTGGCCTGGCATTAGGGCTTAATGGATTGGTGATAGCAGCTTGGCTAATTTGGACAAGATTGAACTAGTCAGTATCTATTTCGATCTCAGTAAAAGGCTCCGCATCAGCTCAAAACTTTTCTTATTTTTTTGCTCTTTGTGGATTCCTCAGTACACAGGGAATGCTTCCATTCCTAGGCCAAAGTTCAAGCCAAGTCTCACGAGCCAGTAGCTGATCAACGCAACGGCTGCCGCGATCAAATGCCAAGCGTGGATAGTAAAGGGCATCAATCTGCGCTGTTGGATTGCCATCACCGACCAGACGATCAACATTGCTGCCACCACTGGCCCAAAAGCATGCCATTGCATTGAGCTATTCAGATCTCCATGCAGTACTTCAGTCGTGGCCCTAGTAAGGAAGCAGGTTGGGCAGGGAATGCCCGTTAGCGCTCGCAGCGGGCATGGCCAGCCTGGTAGCGATGGATGCAGACCTTTGATCCATAGGTAGCCAGTGAGTGTTGCTGGCAGTAGATAACCAGCCCGTTGCATCCGTCGCAGAAAACGGTTCAGTGCCTTGTGCCTTAGCGATCCACAGACCCCATGATCACGTCGATGGAGCCAAGGATCGCCATGATGTCTGCGACTTTCGCTCCCTTGAGGATATGGGGAAGGATTTGCAGGTTATTGAGGTCAGCAGCGCGGATTTTGAAACGCCATGGTGTGACGTCATTGTTGCCCTGTAGGAAGACGCCGATTTCTCCCTTGCCTGACTCAAGCCTGGTGTACAGCTCACCATTAGGGATCTTGAAGGTGGGTGCAACTTTCTTGGCGACGTATTGATAGTCAAATCCCATAAAGGGGCTTGTCTTACCCTTCGCCATCCGCTGAGCTTCGAGGTTTTCTGTTGGTCCGCCTGGGATCATCTCGCAGGCCTGGCGCAGGATCTTCAGCGATTGGCGCATTTCTTCGATCCGAACGCGATAGCGCGCATAGCAATCGCCTTCTTTCTCCCAGGCGACATTCCAATCGAAGTCGTCATAGCACTCGTAGTGATCCACTTTGCGTAGATCCCATGGCACTCCTGAGGCCCGCAGCATTGGCCCTGAAAGGCTCCAGTTGATCGCCTCATCGCGTCCAATGGCGCCCAAACCTTCGATGCGGCGACGAAAAATTGGGTTGTTGGTGATTAGTTTTTCGTACTCATCGATTTTGGGACCAAACCAGTCGCAGAAGTCTTGGCATTTCTCCAGCCAACCCCAAGGCAAATCACAGGCGACGCCACCGATGCGGAAATAGTTGTTGTTGATCAACCGTTGCCCTGTGGCGGCTTCCCACAGGTCGTAGATCATTTCTCTTTCTCGGAAGATATAGAAAAAGGGTGTTTGGGCACCCACATCAGCGAGGAAGGGGCCAAGCCAGAGCAGGTGGTTGGCAATGCGATTGAGCTCGAGCATCAATACGCGGATGTAGCTGGCTCGCTTCGGCACAGAGATGTTGGCCAAGCGCTCCGGAGCGTTCACGACGATTGCCTCGTAGAACATGCCGGCTGCATAGTCCATGCGGCTCACGTAGGGCACGAACATCACACTCGTGCGGTTTTCGGCAATTTTTTCCATGCCCCGATGGAGATAACCGATCACCGGTTCGCAGTCCACCACGTCTTCACCGTCGAGGGTGACCACCAGCCTCAGTACTCCATGCATCGAGGGATGATGGGGGCCGAAGTTGACGACCATTGGCTCCGTACGCGTTTCCAGCTGCGACATGGGGCCTTGAGTTGCAGAGCGTTAGCGGGATCTTAGGAAGGAACCCATGCCCGATTCGTCTATTAACTCGGATTCAGGTTTCAAGCATCTGCCCGTACTGGCAGATGCCATGTCGCAGCCTGTCGCTGCTTTGCCTGCACAGCTGCTTGATGGTGGGTTGATGATTGATGCCACCCTTGGCGGCGGCGGCCACAGTGCTCTGTTGTTGGAACGTCATCCAGATCTCCGTCTGATCGGTTTGGACCAAGATCCAACGGCTCGTGCGGCGGCGGCTGAACGGCTGGCGCTATTTGGAGATCGCGTCACGATCGTGGCGACTAATTTTGTTGATTTCAGCCCTGCCGAGCCGGCAGTGGTGGTGATGGCTGACTTGGGAGTAAGCAGTCCCCAACTGGATGTGGCGCAAAGGGGTTTTAGCTTTCGCCTTGATGGTCCGCTCGACATGCGCATGAACCCCAAAGTGGGCGAAACGGCGGCTGAGTTGATTGGGCGTCTCGAAGAAACCGAGCTGGCAGATCTCATCTATGCCTATGGAGAAGAGCGCTTGTCCCGTCGCATCGCCCGGCGCATTAAGCACGATCTGGCAGAGCAAGGACCCTATGCCGGCACCGCCGCTTTGGCTTATGCGGTGGCTGGTTGCTATCCGCCGAAGGCCCGTCGTGGTCGTATCCATCCAGCCACCCGCACGTTTCAGGCCCTGCGCATTGCTGTGAATGATGAATTGGATGCCTTAGATCGCTTCTTGCAAAAGGCCCCTGACTGGTTAGTACCAGGTGGTTTGCTCGCAGTGATCAGCTTTCATTCCCTTGAAGACCGTCGCGTCAAGACCGCTTTCTTGCATGATCAGCGCCTGGAGCGGCTAACCCGTAAGCCTGTGGTGGCCAGTGAAATGGAGATCGCTGCCAATCCACGCAGCCGTAGTGCAAAGTGTCGGTTCGCTCGCCGCTTGCCTCAAGCGATGACTGCCGATGCCCGCTGATCCAATCTGGTGGTGGGCTTTTGGAGTGCAACTGTTAGCTCTGCCTGGAGCCTTGTTGCCGGTGCTACCGAGTTTGTTGTGGTTGCCGCTCGGGGCTGGGTTATGGGTTTGGCATGTGGGCTGGAGTGCAGGTTGGCTCAGTCTTGGTTTGGCCTGCATTGTTTTTTTACTTGGCCTTATTGCTGATCTGTTAGCGGTAGCTCTTGCTTCTGCTCGTTTACGTGCAAGCCGCTGGGCAGTTTTGGGTGCTGGATTGGGGCTGCTGCTTGGCTTGGTGGGTCTGTTGCCGGCTTTGCCTTTTGGAGGCCCATTGCTAGGTGCTCTCTTTGGACCTTGGCTGGGTGCTGCTTTGGTGGAAACGTTGACGGCTAGTCAACCTCCGTTAGCACTTGGATGGTTGCTTGCAGCTCGTCGTGGTGCGCTGGTCGGGCTTGCAGTGGTTGCTGGCTTATTGGTGAGCCGAGTAGCACAATTCGTTTTGGCGCTACTCGGCATCGCTGGTTTTTGGCTGCTCAGTTGGGCTTAAGCAGACCAGTGTTGTCTGTGCTGCCGAACAACTGACGGTAGGCGGCAGTTGAGATGCAAACCATGGCAGGAACCATCACGAAGAGGCCTCCATAGTGGAAGGTGGCGGCGATGGCATGGATCACAGCCTCCACGATCAGCAGCCAGAGCACGATCCACCAGGAAGGGTTGATCACATCGATACCAGAACGCATTGCATTGGCTGAGTTCTTGCTGCCAAGCAGACTGTTTTGAACGAGGAACTGTTGGGTGACCAGGAACCAGATTGCAAAGATTGCTAGGGCAATGCTTGGAATCACGATTAGGGCTTGATTGATCTGGCCTAGCCCCAGGCCTATCAGGTAGGCAATCACCGAGGCAACAGCGACCACCACGATATAAAGGATCAGCGAGCCCAGTAGCCGCCAGCTGGAGGTTTGATCCCAACGTGTAAAGACGGCGAAGTCAGGTTTTTGACCATCGAGTGCTGTCCAAGCGCCTCGGATTAGTCCCACAATTCCCCAAAGCACCACGATGATGTAACCGATCAGGCCAACGACCAGCAGTAGATAACCCAGTACTGGATGTAACCATGCAACTTCTTTGACAGCGGCGATGCGAGTACCGCCAAGCGCAGCAATGCCGATGAAGGGGAGCGTGACCATCCCCACCAGGATTTGGAATAGCAAAAAACTCCAGGGAGCTTTACAGAAGGCGTTCCAGCCGTCCTCGACGGCTTTGAGCACCTGAAGGCTGGGGCCGGTTGGAGTAGTTGCCACCGTCTTAGTTACAGATACTTCTGAAAAGTAGCCTTTGTAACAGTTTTGCTCAGGATTTTGTGAAAGTGCGACATCGATTGTGGGGCAGTTGTTGCTATCCAGCTCTCAAGTCGGTCACGACATTGCTAATCGAATCCACAGCCTGGATGATCTCTTCGCTTGAGGTGTTGCGACCCAAGCTCAGCCGAAGCGAGGCTTCCGCCTCAGCTGATGTGCGACCTAAGGCCATCAGCACATGGGATGGGGCTCCTTGGCTGCAGGCAGAGCCGCTGCTGCAAGCAATGAGCGGTCGCAATTGTTGATGCAGGCTGCTGCCGCGCACTCCTGGAATTGTGATGTTGAGATTGTGAGGCAGCCTGTGCTCTAGCGATCCATTGAGGATGAGATCGGGGAGGCGTTCTCGTAAACCATCCCAGAGTTGATTGCGCAGCGTGCAGAGCTTGTCTTGGCGGCTCGTGATGTCCTCCATGGCTAGCTCTACGGCTTTAGCGAGGCCCACAATTAATGGCACGGGTAGTGTCCCAGGCCTTAGGCCCTGCTCTTGGCCTCCACCCCACTGCAAGGGGTTGATTGGTACTTCAGGTCGTACGACGAGTGCGCCGATCCCTTTAGGGCCGTAAAGCTTGTGGCCGCTGATGCTGATCAGATCGAGCCCGAGAGCATCTGGATCGAGATGGACGTGACCAAAGGCTTGCGCTGCATCGCTATGCAGAACCACATCACGTTTGCGGCAAAGCTCTGACAGCTCTTCTAGGGGTTGGATGACGCCCGTTTCATTGTTGGCGATCATCACGCTCACGAGCAGCGTGTCGTTTTGAAATGCCTCAGCCAGCTGCTCCGGTCCCAGCAGACCATCCGCCCGTGGTTGTAGTTCCGTTAGTCGGAAACCTTCCTTTTGCAGTTGGCGCAGCGGATCGAGTACGGCATGGTGTTCAGTAACCAGCGTGATCAGGTGGCCTGGTGCTCCGCGTTGTTCTGCTCTTGCCCTGGCATGGCCGAGTAGCGCCAGGTTATTAGCTTCTGTGGCACCGCTCGTAAAGATCACTCGTTGCGGTGTGACGCGCAGATGGCAGGCCAGTTGCTCTCGAGCGAGGCTCACTGCGGCTGCGGCCTTCAATCCAGAGCGATGTTGGCGGCTTGAGGCATTTCCCCAGTCCTCGCTCCAGTAGGCGGCCATGGCCTTGACAACCTCGGCAGCACAGGGTGTGGTTGCCTGATAATCCAAGGCAACGGGGGATGGTTTTAGGGATCCATTGGAAAGGCTTGGCAGCATGGTGGCAAGTTCCGTTGCTCTGTCGCGCATGCGTCGTTCTTTCAGGATCGTTGGTCTGAGCCTCACGGCCCTGGTTTTGTTATGCCTGCGCCCTTCAGAGGCTATTGAGCCTCAGGAGGTTATTGAGCAGATGAAGAAGAATCGGCCTGCCAACTTGGTGGTGTTAATTAAGCGCCCTGATGTTGGTGGCGACTATCTCTTGGGGATGTATGCGCTCAAGACGGACAAGTTTGATCAGGATCTGCGCCGCTTCAAACTTTGGCAGGAGTGGTCATATGACCTCAACGTTCACACGGAGTCAGTGAGCTGCAGCCCCGAAGAACCTCTACGGATCACCCGAGATCGCAGAGCGGTGTATGTGCGTCGTCTTAATCCAGGGGGGATTGTGAACCCTGCGAATCGGGAGGACCATCTTGTGTGGTGGGCGGCTTGTGTCCCAGAGCTGGGCGGCACAGATCCAACCAATCTGAAAGAAAAGGCTCTATCACTCGGTTATTCAACCGTGTTAGTTGAATCCCAAGAAGTCTTGGTCGGACCAGTCCGTTGAGGTCCCTATCGCTTCAGGACTGTTGGGGCGATCGCTTCTAGATTTTTGCAGCTTGCAATCCTGTTGGCCCATGAGTGAGACCCTTCCCCAGAATGTGGAGGCTGCCCCGTCTCCGCGGTTACTACTGGTTGATGATGAACCCGGACTGCGCACTGCGGTGCAGGCTTATCTGGAGGATGAAGGATTTGAGGTCGCTACTGCTGTCGATGGAGACGATGGCTGGCAGAAGGCTCAAGAGATGCTTCCTGATTTGGTCATCAGCGATGTGATGATGCCGCGTTGTGATGGCTATGGATTGCTTAAGCGGATGCGGGAGGACGAGCGCTTGGGTGGCACTCCTTTGATTTTTCTCACTGCTAAGGGGATGACGGCCGATCGCACCGAGGGTTATCTGGCTGGGGTGGATGACTACATCCCTAAACCCTTTGACCCTGAGGAGTTGGTGGCTCGTGTCCGCAACGTGGTTCGTCGGCAAGATCGTCTTCTTCGGGAAGCAGCTCGTTTCGCGGATACTGATGTGGGTCAGATGGCCCGGCAGATTACAGAGATTCGCTCCATGCTTGCCCATGGTGATGGCAGTTCATCCAAGGATGTAGCGCTTCACAATTTCACGCCGCGGGAGGCGAGTGTTCTGCAATTGGTGGCTGAGGGGTTGATGAATAAGGAGATCGCTCGGCAGTTGGAGACATCAATTCGCAATGTTGAGAAGTACGTGAGTCGTCTGTTCATCAAAACGGGCACGTCAAGTCGCACTGAGTTGGTTCGTTATGCCTTGGAAAACCAGTTAGTGACATGACCATTGGCAGACGGCAATGGCGTGACTGATGCGGATTGGCTCTCAGCCAGCTTCAACCATGGCTGGACCTACAGCCAACGCATTGCTGCTGTGGATGCTGGTCGAGGGTTGGTGGAGCTGCTTGCGGAGCATTACACGCACTCGAGTCGCGATGTATGGCAACAACGTTTGCAGGCTGGGCAGATTCGGCTGAATGGCGAGCTGGTGCGATTGGATCAGCTGCTTTCCTCAGGTGATCATGTGTGTTGGCAGCGCCCTCCATGGCTGGAAGCTGCGGTTCCGGCGAGCTGGGAGGTGATTTTTGATGATGGCGATCTGCTGGTCGTCAACAAGCCTTCAGGGTTGCCGGTGATTCCAGGTGGGGGGTTCCTTGATCACACGCTTACGGGGCTGCTGCAACGTCGTTGTCAGTTAGATGGGGAGTCTCGGCTGCCAAGGCCGGTGCATCGCCTGGGACGGTTCACATCGGGACTGTTGATCTGTGCTAGGCAAAGGGAGACTCGAGCGAAACTCTCAGCGATGTTTCGTCGTGCCACTGCCGGTGATCAAGGCTGCAAGAAGATTTATCGCGCTTTGGCGCACCGCAATCTGAATGTCCATTGCGATGAGGTTGCCACGATCAGGGTCCCGATTGTGCAGGCGGCTCACCCCATGGTGGGCAAGGTTTGGGTTGCTGCTGATTCATCTCGGCAACATGATTCAAAGCAGTCTGAATCTCGTGTTCTTACAGCCTTGTCAACTGTGCGATTGCTGGAGCGACGTCAGGATGCAGATTTGCTGGAGGTCGCAATTCAAACTGGGCGTCCGCATCAAATCCGAATCCATCTGGCAGCGATTGGTTCGCCCTTGATTGGCGATCCTCTCTACGGCTTTGATGGGCAGATTTCATCAGCAGCAACACCAGGTGATGGTGGTTATTGTCTTCATGCTCACCGGCTTCTGGATGTGCCCTACCGCAACCGTCTGCATGGCTTCACAGCCAGCTCGCCGGGGCGCCTCCAGATGAAGACGGAAAGATGAGCGGCGCCTATTTCACCAGTTAGGGTGATCGTTGAATCCCCAAGAGCTCGTAACTTGTTGATGTGGAAGCGTGGGTTGCTGATTGCATGCTCTTTGATGGGAATTGCCGGTTGGTCTTTGAATTCTGGGCGCCAGCATTAAGTGTTGCAGCCTGAAAGATTGAATCTGCAATGATTAATTTGTAAAATAAAATCTACGTTTTTCTTTGATGCAAATCAGGACGGACAGATTTCAGTTGGAGATGATATGACGTATGTTTTTAATGTTTCTGAGGGTGCTGCTTGTGCTCAGTCACAATCAACTTTTTATGGTGTTGAGTAGCTTTTGACGAGGGAGGCTTTGGGGCATGATCGGCAACAGGCCTTTGTGACCCATTTTCAGGGAACTTTTAGGTTGAAGAAAGGCAATCTTCAGTTGAGAGGCCTGGGTTTTCTTGGTTTAAGCGCTAGCCAGTGGAAAGCTATTCATCAATCCGGTGCTATTGGTCTTGCTCTTGCCAACATCTTTCCTGAGAGCCATAAGCTTTCAGGCATTGGCGAGGGTGGCTCTTGCACTGGGTTGGTGGGCAGCGCATTTATCAATGCCTGGAGATACAGCCGTCGTTGATATTAAGTTGTTAAGGTAATTCAGGCTTGATTGAGTTTAATAGGCATTGTCTTTTCCTATTGCTTTTGCCAGAAGATTTGGCTGTGATTTTAACTTTTCTTGAACTCAATCAGTCGTGAAAAGTAAAATGGAGCCTGATTGAGTTTGCTGCGGATCGGTTCGAATCCGCAGGCCATCGCGGCTTTGATGATGCCGTCTTCGCGAAGGGTATACGCGCGAGTGGTTTTACTAGGCCCTGGGAACAGCTGGCCAATGCGTTTGAGTAGCGCTAGTAGAGGGGTGTAAGGGGCAAAGCTCACAAGCAAACTTTCTTGTGTGAGTCCGCATAGGTGACGGACCATCTCTTCAGCTGCCTGTTGGGGGTAGTGGATAAAAACATCCAGGCAAATCACGGTGTGAAAGCAACCCTGCAGGCTTTCGAGGTCGGAGGTGGTGAAGGTCAGTCGGCTTAGATCTAGCTTCGCATCTGCAGCGCGTCGTTTGGTTTCGGTCACCATGGCGGCGGAAATGTCACTTGCAGCAATCGATCCAGCCCCCATGGCGGCCAGAGGAAGGCTGAGGCTTCCTACCCCGCAGCCGGCGTCGCAGAAACTCATGGCACTGAGATCACCGCGTTCCTGAAGCCAGGCGAGCACATCATCCACCGTTTTTTGATGGCCGATGCGGATGTTGCGCTGCACTTTATTGACGTCATCACTTTCGCTGTAGATGCGATTCCAGCGATCAAATCCTGTTCCGTTGAAGTAGTTGGCTACTTCAGTTTTTTCGGCCTGTTTGAGCTCTTGGCGCTGTTCCATGGCCATTGAGTTGGGTTCAGACGATCGGGATCTTAAGCAGCATGCCTCCAGATCAGCTCTTCAGCATCCGGTTTCCACTGCCAGCGGAGTAAGTCTGTTAAGGGCTGATTCACAAGGAGCTCATGCAGTGGGCGGCCATTGCCCATTACCTGACGAGGGGCCATGGTGGCAGCCCAGATGGCCGCGGCAGGTTCACCACTCCAAGTAGCTAAACGTCGACTCCCTTCCAGGAGCGGCAATGTGACTCCTGCCAGAGTGCCATCTTCCAAACGACAGGTTCCTTTTTCGACCAGCAGAACTCTTTCATCCCAGCGATACTTGCCATCTTTGAGGCCGTAGGGAGCGAGACTATCGCTCACAAGTACCAGCTGTTGTGGTGCCAGTCTTTGCAATAGCACCGCCATGGTGGGGTCAACATGAACTCCATCGGCGATGAGGCCCATAGCGATCTCTCCATGCATGCAGGCTTCCCCCACCGGGCCAGCTGCACGATGGTGAAGACCGGGCATGGCATTGAAGGAGTGGGTCAGCATTCCCACTCCCTGGGAGAAGGCCTCGGCAGAGGCTTCCCCATCTGCGTTCGAGTGCCCTAGGCATATCACGATGCCTAGGGCTCTGAGTCGTTCAATCACTTCAGATGATCCGGGCAGTTCTGGAGCCAGGGTCATCAAACTGATGTCTTGCTCAAAGCCGCGAATGCGTTCATCCAGTGCCCTTAGGCTCGGAGCACAGAGATGCTCCAGGGGATGGGCGCCGTGGCGTGCCGTTGCCAGAAAAGGGCCTTCAAGGTGGGCCCCCAGCAGTTCACAGCGTTGCGGGCAGTGTTGTTCTCGGGCTGCATGCAGCACCGTTAAAGATTGACGCAGGGCTGCTACCCCGCAGCTCACAAGCGTGGGGCAGATTGCCTGTACACCGTCTTGCCAGAGTCTGTCGAGCAGCTTCAGGAGCTGGGGAATGTCTTTGGCGGTGAGCTCGGGGAAGGCCAATCCCAGCCCTCCATTGATTTGTAGATCGATGCCCATGGGGCTGATCCAGTCGCCCTGCCAGCTTTCCCCGTCCATGGCAGAGCCATCTGCCATCGGTTGAACACTGAGCAGCCGCTCGTGCTCATCTACGGCCATCCACCACAGCTTGGTGTCCACCGTGTTGCTGAGAGGTTTGGGCAGGCGGATGTGGGTGATCCGATGCATGGGAGGTGGCCAGGTGGTGCTAGTGCGGGACCATGGCATGGTCGTCATTATTCATCGTGACCTCTGCTTCTCTGCCTGTGCCTTTGGCAGCTGCTGAATCGTCGCCGCAGGTGGCTGTGGTGATGGGTAGTGATTCTGATTTGCCAACCCTGCAACCGGCTGTCACCGTCTTACAGGAGTTCGGTGTGAAGGTGGAGGTGCGGGTGATTTCCGCGCACCGTACGCCCCTTGAGATGGTGGCCTTTGCCAAGGAGGCTCATCAGAGAGGTGTGAAGGTGATCGTGGCAGGTGCCGGTGGTGCTGCTCATTTGCCGGGCATGGTGGCGTCATTGACCACGCTGCCGGTGATTGGAGTACCTGTGCAGAGCAGAGCTCTTTCCGGGGTGGATTCCTTGCATTCGATTGTGCAGATGCCTGGGGGAATCCCTGTGGCAACGGTGGCGATTGGTGGAGGGCTTAATGCTGGCTTGCTGGCGGCTCAGATCCTTGCGATCTGTGATCCACAGCTTGCAGAGCGGTTGAAGACCTACCGCCAGGATCTTCACGATGCTGTGGTCGCCAAGGATGCTCGCTTGTTGGAGCTTGGTAGTGAGGCTTATTTGGGGCAGATGTGACGTTCCTGTTGGAACTGATCAACTCGGATTAAGCCACGGGTATGGTCCCGGCTTGATGTTTGCTCATTGAGGCTTGATGCTCAGTCATCCAGTGCCCCGCCTTCTGGCTTTTGCAGTTGTTCCGGCTCTGATCGTTTATGTCGTCGTCCTCGCCCTTTCGGTTGCCGCTGGCATTGAGCCCGGGTTGGTTGTGCGTGACCTGATGCAGACCTGTAAGTACCCAATTGGTGTGGGCATGCTTTCCAATTTGGGCATTCTGCTTTGGGCTGCGGCTGCGACGATTAGTTTTTTTGCTTGTTTCTCGGGGTTGGTTGTCCAGCGTGGTTGGCGTCAGCTGCTGCTCGTAGGAGGAATCTTCTCCACCACGCTTTGCCTCGACGATCTCTTCTTGCTCCATGATCGCCACGTCTTAGGGCACGAGGGCTCTTACTACATCCTCTATATCGTTCTTGCAGTGACCATTTTGTTGCGCTTTCGTCAGCTTGTGCTCCAGGCTGATGGTGTGGCTTTCTTGGCGGCGGCCTTGCTGTTGGGCCTCTCGGTGTTGAGTGATCGTTTCCAGGAGTCTTTACCCATTGGCTACGCCACGGTTCAGTTGTTTGAAGAGGGTTTTAAGTTTGTTGGGATTGCCTGCTGGCTTGCCTTTTGGTGGCAGGCTTCTTTGCGAGGAGCCAAGCTTGGCGCCAGCGATTGATCTGCTGAGGGTCTCAACGAGAGTTCTCTGATGCTTGGGCCATTGGTATTCCCTATCTGGTTGCGGCTCAGCCTGATTTTACCTCTATTTGCCCTCAACCTTTGGGTGCTGCGTCAGTTACTACTGCCTTTAGCCCCATTCCCTGGTCTGTTTGTCACGGCAGCGCTCATTGCATTTTTGCTAGATATCCCCAGTCGCTGGTTGAATCAGCGTGGTCTGTCCCGTTGGTTGGCTATTGGGGTGGTAGCCGTTGTGACGGTGGGTTTGTTGGTGTTGGCGGGTATTGCTCTGGTGCCCCGTTTGATTGATCAGCTTGGTCAGTTGATCAATGAATTACCCGGCTGGCTTGTGGCTGCAGAAGGTTGGGTGACACGGCTGCAGGAATGGGCTTCGGCTCGGGGCTTGCCCAGTGAATTCGGAGACTTCAGCAGTGATCTACTGACACGATTGAGCCGCGTGGCGACTCAGTTGAGTCAGCAATTACTCGGCATTCTTGGAGCCACTCTTGGCATCACCATCAACACGTTGTTGGTGCTTGTCTTGGCAGTGTTTCTTTTGTTGGGGGGCGATCCAATTACTGCAGGGCTGGCTCGTTGGTTGCCGGATCAATGGAGGGAGCTTGTTGTCGATACGATCACGGGCACATTCCGTGGTTATTTTGCCGGGCAGGTCTTGCTTGCATTGATTCTCAGCGGCGGCCAAATCGCTGTTTTTACGCTGCTAGACATTCCCTTTGGAGTGTTATTTGCGGTCTTAATTGGTTTTACGACTTTGATTCCCTACGCCAGTGCGATCACGATTGTTGGTGTTAGTGCACTGCTCGCATTACAGGACCCCCGCATGGGTCTGGAGATTTTGGCCGCTGCGATCGCTGTTGGTCAGATTGTGGATCAAGTGATCCAACCGCGCCTGATGGGAAGCATCGTTGGCTTGCAGCCTGCTTGGTTGCTCATTGCTTTGCCGATTGGTGCCAGAACAGGAGCATTATTTGGTTTTGGTCAGCTCTTGGGGTTATTGCTGGCCGTTCCCGTGGCGAGTTGCATTAAGACACTGGTTGATGCTTGGCGGGAATCACCTTTCGATCCAGCAGAGTCTTGAGCACGATCTCAACGCACGTTTCCAGACTCTGTTCACCGGTATTGACCTTTAGTTCGGGTGACGCAGGCTCTTCATAGGGGCTTGAAATACCGGTGAAATCTTTGATTTCGCCTGCCCTGGCTTTGGCGTAGAGCCCTTTGGTGTCTCGCTCTTCGCAAATGCTTAGGTCTGCTGCACAGTGGATTTCGATGAAATCATTAACATCTACAAGCTTGCGGGCTTTGTCTCGGTCAGCTCGAAAGGGGGAGACGAAAGCGGTGAGCACGATGACTCCAGCATCGAGGAAGAGCTTTGCAACTTCGCCGATGCGGCGAATGTTCTCCTCTCGATCTGAGTCGGAGAAGCCGAGGTCTTTGCAAAGGCTATGGCGAATGTTGTCGCCATCTAAGACATAGGTGGCAAGACCTTGCTCAAAAAGGGCAGCATTCACTGCATTGGCAAGGGTGCTTTTGCCAGAACCAGATAGGCCAGTGAACCAGAGGATTGCACTGCGGTGGCCGCGTTGTTGTGCTCGCGATTGACGGTCTACGGAGGCTTCATGCCAGACAATGTTCGTGCCCTTGGGGTTTGTATCTCCTTGCGGGGCAGAGCTCATGGTCTTGATGTTGATTGGGCAGCCATTCTCCATTCCGCCTAGCTGATCTGTCAGCTCCTTTCAGCCACCAGCTTGTTTGGGACGGAAGCCCTCGCTTTGCAGGAAGTCCATCACCAGGGTCACCTGGTCGCCCTGTAGCTCGAGTAGATCGTCTTTGACTGTTCCGCCTGTGCCAGCGCGGGCCTTCAGGCGTTTGAGCAACGCCTTGGCTTCTGCCGCGGGGAGTTCAAGCCCAGTGATCTGGGTCACTGTTTTGCCACGCTTGCCCCCGCGTGTGCGTTGCACCCGTACAGCTTGCTGCTCCTTGGGATTGGCTTGGCTGACATCGGGGCGCTCCATCGCTCTGGATTGCCCTGAAAAACCACCTGGGCCTGTGAATTCCTGCCAGCCACCTCGGGGCATTGTCTGATCGCCAATGTTGTGAATGTACGGGGGTTGGTGTTTCTGCATGCCATCTTCGAGGTGATCAGATGCAACTCCGCGATCCGATGGCTGCTGGTGATGCTCTGCTGGATGGTTGCTGCAACAACGATTGCAGCGCTAACGCGAAGGAATTCAGCGTGAGTAGAGAGCTGATTCCAATTGCAGCGGCCGCATCCTGATTGCAGATGCCATCAAGCTGGGGGCACCGTGGCGTCTGTGAGCGATGGCATGAACGATGCACCGGTGATTGCTCGCGCTGATGTAGGCATGGCGATGGGAGCACTCGGCTCTGATGTCGCTATTGAGACCGCTGATGTGGTGAGCATGAGCGATGCCCCTTCTCAGCTCGCCAAGGCGATTGATATCGGCAAGTGCAGCAGGCGGATTGTTTTGCAAAACATCGCTATGGCCCTGAGCGTGAAGGGGCTGTTCATCGCCTTGGCTGCCTTTGGTGCGGCAACTCTTTGGTCGCCTGTCTTTGCTGATGGAGTTGCCTTGCTGGCAATCCTCAATGCCTCGTGCGTTTGGCGCCGTTGAGTTGGCTGGCAAAGACTCCCTCTAACTTTGCGGCTTCAAACGAAAGCACTCTTTGCTGCTTGGGGTGATTCTTTCGATTCCTAGGCTGGTGTTGTTCTTGCCTGGCGTACCGGTGACCAGCACTCTGCCCTCTCAGCCCAAAGATGCGGACCTCGCTGTGAGTGCGCGACCTTCTGCCCAGGGGCGTTTCGGCAGATATGGGGGGCAGTATGTGCCCGAAACCTTGATGCCTGCCTTGGCTGAACTGGAGCAAGCAGCTGCGCAGGCATGGAAAGATCCTGCCTTTACTGCTGAGTTGGATCGGTTGCTGCGTCGTTATGTGGGTCGGGCGACGCCGCTTTATGAGGCTGAGCGACTCACAGCTCATTACTGCCGTTCAGACGGAGGCCCCAGGATTTGGCTTAAGCGTGAGGATCTCAATCACACCGGTGCTCACAAAATCAATAACGCTTTGGGTCAGGCTCTGTTGGCGTTACGCATGGGTAAAAAGCGGATCATTGCCGAAACAGGTGCGGGTCAACACGGCGTGGCCACGGCCACGGTGTGTGCCCGCTTTGGCCTTGAGTGTGTTGTTTACATGGGTGCTGAGGACATGCGCCGTCAGGCGTTGAATGTGTTCCGCATGCGTCTGCTTGGAGCCACTGTGCAGCCTGTAACTGCAGGCACGGCCACGCTGAAGGATGCGACGAGTGAGGCGATTCGTGATTGGGTCACCAATGTGGAGAGCACCCATTACATCCTTGGCTCGGTGGCTGGTCCCCATCCCTATCCGATGCTTGTTAGAGACTTTCATGCCGTGATTGGTCAGGAGGCCAGGCAGCAGTGTGCTGAGGCTTTCGGTCGCTTGCCTGATGTTCTCTTGGCGTGCGTGGGTGGAGGGTCCAATGCCATGGGTTTGTTTCATCCCTTCGTGCAGGACCGCTCTGTGCGCATGATTGGAGTTGAAGCTGCTGGTGATGGTGTTGAAACTGGTCGTCATGCGGCAACAATCACCGAGGGTCGAGTAGGCGTTTTGCATGGAGCGATGAGTTTGTTGCTTCAGGATGATGAAGGTCAGGTGCAAGAAGCCCATTCGATTAGTGCCGGCCTCGACTACCCGGGAGTGGGTCCAGAACACAGCTACTTATGTGAGATTGGTCGGGCGGAGTATGCCGCTGTTAGCGATCAGCAGGCTTTGGATGCCCTGCGCTTGGTGAGTGAATTAGAGGGAATTATTCCTGCCCTGGAGACGGCCCATGCCTTTGCTTGGTTAGAGACGCTTTGCCCCACGCTCGCCGCTGGAACAGAAGTGGTGATCAATTGCTCTGGTCGTGGCGATAAGGATGTCAACACCGTGGCAGAGAAACTTGGTCATCAGCTTTGAGTGATGGCTACCGGCAGTCTTAAGGCACTCGCTGCTGCCTGGCGCTGCTGCCTGGTGATGAGTTGCCGGGAGTAGCTAAGGCGAGGGTTGGGATCTAGGTATTTTTTTTGCTTGCTAACCCAGTGACTACCTCAAGCGCTTCTCTGCAACTCAGTTCTCAAAGCATCATTATCTGAGCATTGAGTCGATCCCCGTGGAGCGTTCCCTTCGCATACCTCTATACGTGGCAAGTGCTGCGGCGCTTGCCTTAGCTGGTTCTCCCATTCAGCCTGTTGTCGCTCAAGACGACAGCAGTGCTCGCCTAAATAACTTGCTCAATCTTCAAAACTGGTTAAGAAAAAAACAATTGATTCATCGCAAAATGCTCATGCCACATGCCACATGCCACAATAGTTATGATGGTAGAAAATATTATTTAATATGCGAATCTGTATGATTCCAAATATTCACCCCTGGTGGATATCTTTATCCAGTGAGTTGGCTTGTATTTGATTGAGCCTTAAATCCCTGTTTTAAGGCAAGCGTTTCAGGGCATCATGAGGAATTGTTGACCAACTTACAAAACCTGTGTTCAGATCACACCATCAGAGGATAACGCTGCTAGAAAGGTAGGGATTGAAAGGATTGATTAATGGCAACTCTTGAGCAGTTCAAGCAAATCCGATCCTCTGTA
>QCLC01000019.1 GCA_003214855.1 Prochlorococcus sp. AG-412-I05
AACCGGTTGTCCTTTTCAGCAGTTTTGTTGGTCCTTTGTTGCTTTTGCAGCAACGCTTAGGGGGTGAGTTGTTAACTGGTCGTCAGCGTCCAGGGCAGCGTCAGGAAGCTGTGAATCGTTTTCAATCAGGGATGAGTTCCCTTTTGTTGGCAACCTATGCAGTAGGTGGGCTTGGTTATACCTTGCATCGCGCTAGGCATGTGGTTTTGCTTGAACGTCACTGGACACCTGGTGATGTAGATCAGGCTGAGGATCGTTGCCATCGATTGGGGATGGATGGTGAACTCACGAGTCACTGGTTCCAACTGGGTTTTGCAGATCAGTTGGTGGATGCTCTGATAGCAAGTAAGGCCGAGCGGATTGAGGTCTTGCTTGGCTCTCGTCGTGTTGGACTCAAGCGTCAGCCTTTGCCAGTCATGTTGAGATGTTGCATGCAGGAGTCTTTACGAACGGTTAGTTCGTGACGCACCATCGGATCAGCTGATGCTCCTTGTTGATTCAGAAGCTGTAAGCCTTTGGAGACATCTTGACAAGCCAAATTGGTTTGGCCAAGCAGGGTGTAGATCAGGGACCGGTCGTTGAGTGGTTCAGGGTCATTTTGATATTGGCTCACTACGCTATTGCAGCGCAGTAGGGCTTGGTCGAGTCCTTTGAGGTCAAGATTTTCCAAGCAAGCTTGGGACGAGATATTCGAGTCAGCAGATGGATTGGTTGGTGCTGAGCGACTGTTGCAGCTAAGACCGGAAAGCAGTAACCCGCTCAGCAATAGTTTGGCAAGGAAACGAGGAAATTTAATAGCTGTAGTGCTGCTCATGATCTGTGCTTGCAGGAGTGGTGGTGTTGGTATTACCAGAGCTATAGGAGTCGATGACAGTCTCATCACCACTTACTTGATCAGCTCCAAATGAAGAGCCTTTGTTACCTCCGTAGAGATCACCAAGGTATTGACCACAGTTTGGGTAACTGCTCGGTTCGTTGACCACTGCTTCAGTAATTAATACGGCAGCATGATTTGGTGAGGTCTTGAAAAGGCTATTTCCCTGGCGTTTGATCAGGGCATAAGAGGCAGTCCAGCTCACCTCATGGTTATTGCCATTACTGCGCATGAAGCAGTAGACCTGGGCTCCTTTGCTTGCGGCGTCAGTTGTTGCTGACTGGGCAGCTGTGGCAGAAAGACTGATTCCCACAAGGCCTAGCAGTGTGAGTGAAAGGGCAACTCGATTTCGATTCATCGCTTGCAAGTCAACAGAGTATTGATCAACTTATCGATTGAAACTGTCCTGTCCAGGTTTAATCAGGAATCAATGAGTCCTAATGGGGCCAATAGTTTCACTAGAAGGGGTAGTACCAAAAGTACGGTGATTAATCTCACAGCATGCAGGGTGGCGACTGCAGCACCGACGCCGAATTCCGCACCTACCAGACTCATGCCACTGATACCTCCTGGGGCAGCGCCGAGGAGTGAAACCACAGGGTCAATGCCTAGTAATCGACTGCTCCAAAGACCGATCACGATCCCAGTAAGTACAAGTGTCAGAGTGATCAGTAGGGCTGGTTTCCAGAGGTTTTGCAGCTCCCCTAGGGAGCTTTTGGTTAGGCCGGTACCGATTACTGTGCCGATGGCGATTTCAATTGTGGTGCGTGTTCCTGAGGGCCATTCAGCAACATCAAGGCGACCGCTCATGCTCACGAGCCCTGCACCTAAAAGAGCACCTGCAAGGGGTGCTGCTGGAATGCCAGTGCGCAATGTCAGCAGACCCAATGCTGTTCCTGCTATCAGATAAATCAGTAGTGTTGCCAGAGAAGGCATGGGATCGATTTGAAACAGTACAGATACTTTGAGCGCAAATGATTCTCCTCACCATCTGCCTAATCACTTGAGCCTTTATTCCTCATGTGTTGTCATCGGGACAAAGTATTTGTTTGTGGCTATGCCCTCGTCAGTTTCTTTTCGAATTACTCGTACTGCAGAAGACCTGGTTCAGACGATCACTGCTTTATCGCAGAGGCTCGTTAAGTTGGAGCAGCGTCAGGAGGCTTTGGAGTTTCAGTTGAGACAGCAGAGCGAATCTCAGAGGTTTCCCGCAGAGGAAATGGAGATGCTTGATGGGGTTGAGCAGCTCTTAAAAGAGTGCCAGGAACTTCTCGACAGTTCTGATCAAGCTGAGGATCAAGCTCGAGAAGAACCTCAGTCTTGGTCAGGGGAACCAGACACTCTCGCTGCATGAGGGTGGCATCGGGTGCACAATAAAAAGAAAGGCATCCATGGCTTTAACCATTTCTGCCTCTGGCAAAGCTGGTGTTACCAGCTCAGTATTTGCACCGTTAGCGAGATCTTCTGTCAGACTTCAGGCCTTCCATGAGGGGGGTCATCAGCTCGAGAAGCTTGAATTTGCATTGGCTGTTGCTGAAACACGTGGTGACCACACTCGTGCGTCAGACTTAAGAGCTAAGATCGAAACTATGGGAGGCAACATTGAGGAGCCAGGAACCTGATTTAGTCCCCTTATATTTTCTATACATATCGATTGGCTGATTTAGGCAACAACATTTGCTGTTTTGATGCTCGATATTGCTTGTACTAGACAATTCGCGTTAAACTTTCAATCAAGGGGTTCAGCTGAGCAGTCTTGACGTCTACTTTTTTGAGAACAACAGCGGGCACGAATTCTGCTTCTATTCAACGCGAGGTTTACTTGAAGGCCGCGAGTGGGTTTTTTGACCGAGCTTCTGCACAGGCTGAAGCGGGAGATTTTCAGGCTGCTGGCAGTTTGATTCTTAAGGCATTAGATCAGGAGCGTCGTGCAGGAGTGGTTGGTCCACAAGTTCTTCAATTAATCAAGCCCAGATCCTGAATTGGCATTGAATAATAGTTTGAACTCTATTTTTCAATTAGGTAGGCTTTTGGTTTGTTAAATATGAATGAGTATTCTATGAACTTTGATTAATCCTTTGATAAGCGGGTGACCGGATTCGAACCGGCGACGTTCAGCTTGGGAAGCTGACATTCTACCACTGAATTACACCCGCATTTTATCAGTTTAGATCAGCTTTAGTTGGTTTTGTTGGAGAGCAATGTTATCGCAGAATTGCTGCTGCTGCAGCCAGGCCATCTCCCATGTTGCCTTTATGCAAGCCAAGAGATTGCAAGGTGGATTCGATGGCAGCTATGGCAGTGAGGATATCTCTATCACATACGAATCCAAGATGGCCGATACGGAAGACCTTCCCCTTTAGATGATCCTGTCCACCTGCTAGCAGGATGTCGAATTTCTCTTTGACAGTTTTGCGCAGTTGCTCTGCATCAACTCCTTCAGGGGCGACTGCGGTGATCGCTGGGCTGCCGTGTCCTTCAGCTGCATAAAGGGGCAGGCAGATGGCCTTCATGCCCGCCTGAGCGGCTGCGCGATGGCGGGCATGACGGTCAAAGATGGCTTCTAGTCCTTCTGACTGCATCATTCCCAGCGCAGATTCCAGTGCGAAGTAGAGATTCACAGCTGGGGTGAATGGATTGCTGTCTTGAGCGGCAGTTTTTCGGTAAGGCCCCAGATCGAGATAAAACTTCGGTAGATTCGAATGTTGATGCGCTTGCCAGGCTCGCTCACTCATGGCCACGAAACTGAGACCTGGAGGCATCATGTATCCCTTTTGGGAACCGGAGGCAACCACATCTAGACCCCAAGAATCCATGGGGACATTGCAGGCTCCAAGGCTTGTCACGCAATCAGCGATGGTTAGTGCTTTGCCGTGAGTGCGGACATATTTGCTGATGGTTTCAAGGTCGTTAATGACCCCGGTTGAGGTTTCCGAGTGGGTGAGAATTACGGCTTTGATTGTTTTGCCATTGTCTGCGTCCAGTGCTTTTTTGAAGGCTTCTGGATCTAACGGTTGTCCCCAGTCTGCTTTGATCACTTGTACGTCCAGGCCGTAGGCCTTAGCCACCTTTACCCAGCGCTGTCCAAACTTGCCGTTGTCGCCGCAGAGGACCTTGTCGCCGTAGCTGAGGGTATTGATGATTCCTGCTTCCATCGCAGCGGTGCCGCTGCCCGTGATGACTAGAACATCTGCTTTGGTCTGATGCAGCCAGCGCAGCTGCTCGGTGGTATGTCTAACGACGGCTTGAAACTCTCCACTGCGATGGCCGATGGGGTGGCGAGCCATGGCTTTGAGTACTGTTTCGGGAACCGGTGTAGGACCCGGGATCATCAGGGTGAGTTTGTCCTGCACGGCCTAAGGCTTAGTAATGAACCATCCTAAAAAATACCTAAGCAAGGGTTTTTTATCGATCACGCCGATGCTGATTCAAGGGGGTTGACGCTCCCGGTTTGGGTCGCGGCTGCGGCCCGAGCTGCTACCGAAGCTTTGCTTGGTAGGCCTTTCAGTGTTGTTCAGTTGCTTGAATTGCCTGATTGCGACGAACCTTTTGCTGTGTCAGTCACCTCTGCAGCGGTTTTAGCTGGAGGTGAACAGGCTTTGGCAATCAGCCATTGCGATCCAGGTCCAGGTCTGGATATCACAAGAGGTTTGGAGATTTGGGTGTGTGTTCAGTGGCAGGAGTTGGTTGTTGCTAATGAGTTGAATGTTCCTTCAGAGGCCTGGCTTAATCTCGTGGCAGGCAAGGGTGTTGGCACGCTGGGGTCCGGTGGAGAGGCGTGTGTGTCTCGATTTGCACGCGAGCTTTTGAGTCGTAATTTGTACCCGTTGGTGCCTTCGGGTCGAGGGCTGCAGTTGGAAGTTGTGTTGCCTAGGGGGAGAGATTTGGCAGCACGTACCAGTAATGCAGCTTTTGGGGTTGTGGATGGCTTGGCCTTGATTGGTACCCAGGCGGATGTGCAGGTCAGCGCCTCTCCTGATCAGTTGCACCAGACCATTGAGCAACTACGTCGGCAAAGTGCCGAACCAGGTTTTTGTGGAGCAATGACTTTGGTGATTGGTGAGAATGGTCTTGATCTAGCTCGACAGTTGGGGTTGGCTGCTCAGCCGCTCCTCAAGATTGGCAATTGGTTGGGGCCTGTCATCGTGGCCGCGGCAGAGGCTGGGGTGGAGCAATTGTTGTTGTTGGGGTATCACGGCAAGTTGGTGAAGTTGGCAGGGGGGATTTTTCATACTCATCACCATCTGGCAGATGGTCGTTTGGAGGTGCTTGCGGCCATGGCTGTGCGTGAAGGATTGCCGTTGGATTTGATCCGGCAACTTGGCCAGGCTGATTCCATGGAGGCAGCATTGAAGATGCTGGAAGCTCAAGATCCAGAGCTGGTACGCAAGCTTTGGTATCGGCTGGCGGCAACAGTGGAGCATCGCAGCGCTGCCTACCTTGCCCGTTATGGCTCATGGTCGATGGCTATTGGGGCAGCTCTTTTTGATCGTCAGCGACGGTTGCGCTGGGCTGGACCCCAAGGGTTTCAACAGTTGGCTGTCTTGGGAGTGATCCCTGAGGATTCACCGATAAGCCTTTCTCTACCCTGAACGTTCTGTTGGTTGACTCCAGAGGAGTTTTTCGCTGATATGTCCAATTCCCAGGCTGAAGGTCAGCGCCAGCCGGCAATCGTCATTCTCGATTTTGGCTCTCAGTATTCAGAGCTGATTGCCCGTCGGGTGCGAGAAACAGAGGTCTACTCATTGGTGATGAGCTATAGCACCTCTGCGGATGAGCTTCGGCAGCTTGCCCCGAAGGGCATCATTTTGAGTGGCGGACCTAGCTCTGTATATGCCGAGAAAGCGCCGCTTTGTGATCCGAACATTTGGAATTTGGGTATTCCTGTGCTGGGGGTTTGTTATGGCATGCAATTGATGGTGCAGCAGTTGGGTGGTCGGGTGGAGGCTGCTACTGGAAAGGCCGAATACGGCAAGGCTCCTCTTGAAGTTGATGACCCGACGGATCTGCTCACCAATGTTGAGAATGGATCCACCATGTGGATGAGCCATGGTGATTCCGTGCGCGCCTTACCTGAGGGGTTTGTGCGACTTGCTCATACAGCGAATACACCCGATGCGGCTGTGGCTTACCACAAGCGTTCTCTTTATGGCGTGCAATTTCATCCTGAGGTGGTTCATTCCACTGATGGGATGTCGTTGATTAGAAATTTTGTTTATCACATTTGTGGCTGTGAACCGGATTGGACTACGACCGCATTTATTGAAGAAGCCGTTAGCCAGGTTCGTTCTCAAGTCGGTGATAAACGGGTGTTGCTTGCTTTGTCTGGTGGTGTTGACTCTTCCACTCTTGCCTTTCTTTTAAAAAAGGCTATTGGAGATCAGCTCACCTGCATGTTTATTGATCAGGGGTTTATGCGTAAAGGTGAGCCTGAATTCTTGATGGATTTCTTTGATCAAAAGTTCCATATCAATGTTGAATACATTAATGCGCGTCAACGTTTTATTTCTAAGCTCAAGGGGATTGTTGATCCTGAGGAAAAGCGCAAGATTGTCGGCACGGAATTCATCAGGGTGTTTGAGGAAGAAAGCAATCGTCTTGGCCCCTTTGATTATCTTGCGCAGGGCACTCTTTATCCGGATGTGATCGAGAGTTCTGGTACCAACATAGATCCAAAAACCGGCGAGAGGGTGGCCGTGAAGATCAAGAGCCACCACAATGTGGGCGGTCTTCCCAAAGATTTGCAGTTCAAGTTGGTGGAGCCGTTGCGGCGATTGTTTAAAGACGAGGTGCGAAAAGTGGGCCGTACTTTGGGGCTTCCTGAGGAGATTGTCCGCCGCCATCCATTCCCTGGCCCAGGTTTGGCGATTCGCATTCTTGGTGAAGTGACCGACGAGAAGTTGAATTGTTTGCGTGATGCTGACTTAATCGTGCGAGAGGAAATCCGTGAGGCGGGTTTGTATCACGAGATTTGGCAGGCTTTTGCCGTATTACTACCGGTGCGCTCTGTCGGGGTGATGGGGGATCAGCGCACTTACGCTTGGCCGATTGTGCTGCGATGTGTCTCCAGTGAGGACGGCATGACAGCGGATTGGTCACGCATGCCTGATGAACTTTTGGAGCGTATCTCCAATCGAATTGTCAATGAAGTGAGAGGTGTAAACAGGGTTGTGCTTGACATCACCAGCAAGCCTCCTGGAACAATTGAGTGGGAATAGTTTAGGCATTAAATTTCTTTTCTTAACTCTAAATTGTGGCTTCACGTTTTATTGGAGGTGATGCATAATTATACATTATGATGTCAGCTTGAAGGACCCTGCGATTTTATTTGGATTGAGAGTATTATGCGTCTTGCCTTTTGATAGGCTTACATCTTTCTTGTCAATTGTCGCTTGAATCAGTTTATTTTATACTGCTAATAATCAACTTTGACTGTCGCTTATATGGTAATTATTGTCGATGTGTTGATGGTGACAAACATTTGACGATCTTTATAGCGTCGAATCTTCTTCTTCAACGCTTTCTACTCTGACTTGGCTGCATGAGCTCAAATCATCTTCGAGAATGCTCTGCATCACTCAATATTTTTGATTCGCACCCTTGAAGTGAAAGTCGACTCTGTTGAGGTGATGAGGGACTGGTGAAGCTCAGAATCACTCGATAGCCTGGGCCACTGGCCTAAAGACTTTTGACCGTCGCCCAACAGCAGGACATACAGCTAGACCGCCGTTTGCAACAGGACAGCATTCAGTTTGCGGGTAAGACCGTTTATATCAACCCTTTCCTGTACTGGCGACGGTTTGACAGCAACACCGATCGCTGGTTAAGGGAGCCCGGTCAGTTGGGTGAAGACCAGATCAGCCTCAATCGTAGTCGCTTTTACCCTGAGCTTGATTGGGCCCTGTTGGATGAGAGCCAAAGGGATATCAAGGATGCTGCTGTTGAGATGTTCCTTAAAAGTTTGGAGCTGATCGGCACTTTTCACCCTGAACTTACAGCTGGCCAGTTGCTTGAGGTCGAGCGCAAGATGGCGGTCACAAAGAAGCAGTCTTTTGAGCGCTGGGTCGAGAAGTCGTTTCGCAGGCGTTTCAAACAAGAGTCTCGTGAGCGGAAGCGCTTTGCTCGTGAGCGTTTTTGGCGGTCTTGGAGGGAATGGTTCAGCTTGGAGACAACGCATCATGCTGTGGGACCAATGGTGGCGTTATTGGTTTTGGCAGGTTTTGGGGGCTGGTCGATGGGAATGTCTCAAACGTCTTGCCCGACACTTTTGATCCCTTCCGAGCAAACTGTTGTTAGGTAGACCTTTGAGGCTTGCATGGCCGACGATTCGTTCGACAGCCTTCGCCTTTCCCTGATGCAGGATGCTCTTCCTGTGGGTTTGGCGATGGTTGATCGGGTCCGTCGTGGTGGAGCGAGAAAAATGGTGGAAGCTTTTACGGGCTCAAGTGATCCCCTCCAGGAGCTTCGTCTTGAAGGAGAAGCTGCTGCTCGATCCGTACGTGATCGATTAGATCAGGTCAGTCCAGGGCTGGGAAATCCTGTGATGGCAGTGAATGTTGCCGTTGATGATGTCGTTGTGAACTCCCCAGACCCTCAGGATCAGCAGATTTTGCTAGAGGTGCTGGCCAGAATTGAGGGACGGCTTGATGCTCTTCAGCTTCACCTGCAGAAAGATGTTGGCGAAAAATCGCCACCATCAGGCGTGGAACAAAGCTGACGTTGATGAGTGGATCAAGGCATTTGGGACGTGCCAATCAGCGGCACAGTGGTTTAGGCCAGCAGCCCAAGGTCTTGCTTGCTCTGGTGCTTTTGTTTAGTGGTGCCATGGTGGCGCGGTTGACCTGGTTACAGCTGTTGGAAGGGGCTCGATACCGAGAGTTGGCAGATGAAAATCGGATTCGCTTGGTACCCCGCTCACCGATTCGTGGTCGGCTGCTCGATCGTCAAGGCCGTTTACTTGCCTCAAGCAAGCTCAGCTACAACCTTTATTTGCAGCCTCGATTGGTGAGTGATGGTAATTGGCCTGGGCTGCGTGACAGTCTTTCTCAGTTGCTCAATCTCTCTAAGCAGGATTTAGATCAACGCAGGCGGCAGGGGGTTGGAACGGATGGCTATCGCATCACTTTGGCCACTGATTTGAAACCTGAGCAGGTGCTGCGTTTTCGTGAGCAGGCGCGCAGTTTTGAAGCGGTCCAGGTCGATGTGGATGTACTACGTCACTATCCGCACGGCACTTTGGCCGCCCATGTCTTGGGCTATACCCAGCCAATTACTCAAAAAGAGTTTAAGACTCTCGCTGATCAGGGTTATGAGATTAGAGATCGCATTGGCCGAATTGGAGTGGAGGCGGCCTATGAGCCTCATTTACGAGGGAAGTGGGGTGGTCAGATGCTTGAGGTCAACGCTATGGGAGAGGTGCAGCGCAGTCTTGGTGACAAGCCTTCACAGGCGGGTAAAGACCTCCTCCTCACACTGGACCTTGATTTGCAGTTGGCTGCTGAAAAGGCTCTTGAAGATAAGCCTGGCGGTGCAGTTGTAGCACTCGACCCTCGTAACGGTGCTATTCGCGCCATGGCTAGTCGCCCTGCCTTTGATCCCAATTTTTTCTCAAAACTATTTACCACGCAGAAGGAGTACGACAAGCTTTTTGCTTCCTCGAGCAAGCCATTGCTCAGTCGGGCCATGAATGCTTATGACCCGGGGAGTACTTGGAAACCTGTTACAAGTATGGCGGGCATGGAGAGTGGCAAGTTTCTGCCTGATGTGCGTTTAAAGACGGCGGCATGCATCACTTATGGGGGGCATTGCTTCCCTGACCACAACGGTGCTGGATTTGGCACGATCGGTTATGAGGATGCGCTGCGCTTTTCCAGTAATACCTTCTTTTATCAGGTGGGTGTGGGTGTGGGTTCTAAGGCGCTTTATGAGGCCGCCATCAAGCTTGGTTTCGATGCCCGCACTGGGATTGAGATTGGCTATGAGGAGAGCAAGGGCTTGGTGGGCCATCAGGCCTGGGCGGCTAAAGGTCGGGGTTGGGCTGAAGCTGGAACGACTCCTTGGATTCCCGAGGACATGGCCAGCGCCTCGATTGGTCAATCTGTGGTTCAGATCACTCCTTTGCAACTTGCTCGAGCTTATGCAGTCTTCGCCAATGGGGGTTTTTTGGTCACTCCTCACCTGGCAGATGGTGCGATCGACTGGACTTCATCACTGCGTCGCATCAAGGTCGATATCAAGCCATCCACATTGGCGACGATTCGGCGTGGTTTGCGCAAGGTTGTGCAGGATGGGACTGGTTCAGGTCTCAATTTGCCCAACTTTCCGCAAGTGGCTGGCAAGACGGGCACTGCTGAGGACAGTACCGGTGGCTCTGATCACGCATGGTTTGCATGTTTTGCGCCATATCAGTCAGCAGAAATCGTCGTTGTTGCTTTTGCCCAGAACACTCCTGGTGGAGGTTCGGTCCATGCGTTGCCTATGGCACGGCAGGTGCTTCAGGCTTGGAATCGCACACGCTCTAGTTGAACGCACTGACTCTCAGAACACACTGATGTTTGGTCTCAGGCGGCCAGGTTGAGGGGTTGGCCGAGGATTGTTCTGTAGTAGCTCCGCAGTTGTTGCGTGGCACTGGCCCATCCCCAGCGTTCGGCTTCTTGACGGGCTGCTTTGCGCAGATTTTGACGCTCGAGATCGTTGCCGAGCAGTCGTCGGGTTGCATTGATCAGGCTGGTGGACCCTCCATCCACTCCATCCGGCTCGTAGAGACAGCCGTTGACTCCGTCGGTAATGATGTCTGGAATTCCGCCACGATTGGCTCCTACTACAGGACAACCTGCTGCCATTGCTTCCAGTAAAACGAGCCCAAGAGTTTCGGTGCTTGAGGGGAATAGAAAGGCATCCCCGCTTGCATATGCACTGGCTAGTTCTTCCCCTTCGAGATAGCCCACAAATGTTGTAGCAGTGCCTTCAAATGCTTTTTCCAGTTGCTGTCGGTGAGGTCCATCGCCTACTAGGGCCAATCGTGCCTCGGGTATGCGATCGAGAACAGGTTTGATGCGTTCGATTTGCTTTTCGGCGGATAGCCGCCCTACGTAGAGAAGCAGGGCACCTTGATCGTCGTTTGTGTTCAAAAGGCGCAAGCGCATGGTTTCGTTGCGCAGTTCCGGTCGAAAGAGTTCGGTATCCACACCGCGTTGCCACAGGGCGGTGTTTTGGATCCCTTTCTCGCTCAATTCAGCCACCATTGCTGTTGAGGTGCAGAGATTGAGTATTGCTTGATTGTGGGCTGCCTTGAGAAGTTCCCAGAGCAAGGGTTCCAGCATGCCCATGCCGTAATGCTCTAGGTATTTCGGGAGGTGGGTGTGGTAGCTAGCGATTAGAGGGATTCCGTTGGTTTTGGCGAGCCAAATTCCCCCAAGGCCTAGTACAGCTGGATTGACAACGTGTACGAGATCGGGTTCGAAGGTTTCTAGGGCTTCGGCAACGGCTGGTCTGGGCAGGGCAAGCTTCAGTTCCGGATAGAGCGGCAGTGGCATGGCTGGCACTCCTATCAATTCCGCTCCCATGTATTCGCTAGGACAGCCTTCCGGGCAGAACACCATCACTTCATCACCGGCTTCAACCAGGTGCTGCACCGTTTTGGTGAGTCTTGTCACGATTCCATCCACTTTTGGGAGGAAGGTCTCTGTGAAAAAGGCGATCTTCACTGGTTGAGCGGGTGGTGTGGGCAGGCTGTTTAGGAGGGGTTCTTGATGGCCTCCGCCTGGGTCGAAGTCCAGGCCGATACACATGGGATACGACTGCGGTCGCAGCGGTCTGCCCAGCGTTTTGCCACATCGACTACTTCAGCAAGTAGGCCATCGTCGAGGGTGGTTGGTTTGAGTCCAAGTTCGATGAAGCAGCGGTTATCCACAATCAGATCATTCTCCACTGCTTCGTTGCGTGGGTTTGGAAGATGGTTGAGTTCGGCGCCAGTTAGGGCAGCTACCTTCTTGGCAAGTTCACCCACTTGGTGGCTCTCGGTCATTTGGTTGAAAATCTTGACTCGTTCGCCTTTAGCCGGTGGGTTTTCAAGAGCCAGTTGTACGCACTTCACAGAATCGCAGATGTGGATGAAGGCACGGGTTTGACCTCCTGTTCCATGGACAGTGAGCGGATAACCGATTGCTGCCTGCATCAGGAAGCGGTTGAGAACTGTGCCGTAGTCACCGTCGTAATCAAAGCGGTTGGTTAGGCGTGGATCCCTAGCGGTTGCTTCAGTGTTGGTACCCCAGACGATGCCTTGGTGAAGGTCGGTGATCCTGATTTGGTCATTCTTGTTGTAGTAGAGGAAAAGCAGTTGATCGAGCGTCTTGGTCATGTGATAGACGCTTCCAGGGCTGGCTGGGTGAAGAATTTCTTCTTCGAAACGGCTGCCATCAGGCTGGGGCACTTCCACTTTGAGGTATCCCTCAGGAATGGTGGCTCCGCGGTGCGAGCCGTAGCCGTACACCCCCATCGTTCCCAGGTGCACGATGTGGATGTCTAGGCCGCTTTCAACGATGGCGGCGAGCAGATTGTGAGTGCCGTTGACGTTGTTATCGACGGTATAGCGCTTGGTGGAGCTGCTCTTCATCGAGTAGGGAGCTGCACGCTGCTCGGCAAAGTGAACCACCGCATCGGGTCGTTCAGTTTTGAGCATTGTCACCAATCGGTCGTACTGATGGGCGATGTCTAGGTGCTCAAAACGAATTGGCTTGCCTCCGATTTCTCGCCAGGCCCTAAGGCGGTCACCAATGCTGGTGATTGGTGTCAGTGACTCGACTTCAAGATCGATATCGATCTTGCGGCGGCTGAGATTGTCGACGATCAATACGTCGTGACCCCTATCAGCAAGGTTCACTGCACAAGGCCATCCGCAGAAGCCGTCGCCGCCGAGAACGAAAACTTTCAACTCAAACTCCTGCAGGAACGAGCACTTCGCTCAGTCAGGGCAAGCTACTACAAGGTTTTTCAGCTGATGGCGATCCTGACGATGATTAGGGATGTCACAAGTAGGGCTCCACCGATGAGGAGCAGGCGAGTGTTGGCGTTGCTGCTGCCTTTATCAGCGATCACTTCCATACGGGGTTCTCTTGCAAAGGCGTTGAGTCGACCACCCTCTTCCTCGGTGACTTGCATGTAACACTTACAACTCGGCGGACCCTATGGACAGGATTGCTTGCAGGAACTTTTCCGTTACGTTCCTTCACAATTGTTTAGTCTTGGTTTCCGTAATAATCCCTGTTGATGGTGAGCTTGGCGAGGCTGCGGCGCTTTTGGGTAGGCGACCTGATCTGTAAGCCTGCCTACCGGCCTGAATCGCCCAGCGCATTGCTTCGGCCATGGTGATTGGATCTCCGGCTAAGGCAATTGCGCTGTTAACCAGCACTGCGTCGGCACCCATTTCCAAGGCCTGTGCAGCTTCACTGGGGACACCGATGCCAGCATCCACAACGACTGGCACTCGAGCATTTTCAATGATTAGGGAGATGTTGGCGGCATTCCTCAGACCTTGACCTGATCCAATCGGTGAGCCCAGTGGCATGACCGTTGCACAGCCCACCTCTTCAAGGCGCTTAGCCAAGAGAGGATCGGCATTGATGTATGGCAAGACCTCGAAGCCTTCTTTCACCAATTGTTCAGCGGCCTCAAGGGTGCCGAAAGGGTCAGGTAGGAGGTGGCGGCTGTCGGGGATGACTTCGAGCTTGACGAACTTGTTGTCCTCCTGGCCTGCCAGTTTGGCGAGTTCGCGGCCGAGTCGGGCTACACGAATGGCTTCCTCTGCAGTTGCACAGCCAGCGGTGTTGGGCAGCATCCATATTTTTGACCAGTCGATGGCTTCTATCAGGCCGGCGTGGCCTGATGCCATTGTCTGTACACGGCGGACTGCAACCGTCACCATTTCGCATCCTGAAGAGCGCAGACTCTCTTGCATCACTTTTAGGCTTGGGTACTTCCCTGTGCCTGCAAAAAGTCGGCTGTGGAAGTTGCGTTTGCCGATTGTGAGTAGGTCAGGTGAGGAGTGCGTCAGAACCATTGGCGCTGTTGAGGTTGTTGGAACGTCATCGCGGAGTGTCCCGGTTGAGCCGATTGGCCTTAGCTTGTGCCCATCATCATGTTTTTCCATGCCCATCCTGCTCGCCATGGATCTCTCGATTGACAGTCAGGTTCCCTTCGAGCTCACTATGCCCTTGGATTCCTCTCAATTGGCTGTGCCGCTGGTCGTGGAGGGTTCTGTTCAGAGATTTGATCCGGTAGCACGCGCCGTTGATCTTGCTGAGACAATGCCACGCCAGTGGTGTGGCACTTACAAGTCTTTTGTAGATGGCTCCAATGTTGATGTGAACTTGAACCTGGCCAAGCTCACACCGATTGGTCAGATCATTGATCTGCGTGGAGAGATGCGTCTTGGCAGCGTTACAACTCCTGTGCAGGGAAATTTCAATGCCAAGTCAGATCAGCTGGAGTTGCTACCCCTTTCAGATCAGTTGATTCCTGGAGTGGAGCCAGGTGGGATTTTTATCGGCCTGCAGGAGTTCACAATGGTGGGTTGGCAGGCACCTCGTCTTACCAATACGGGCGGCATGCTCGACTTAAACAGTTCCTGTTCAGTACAGGCATCAGATCACTTATCAGAACCCTTGCCCATCCGCGGGCTCTGGTGAGTTTGTTGGTTGTGTTTTTGCCAGTCGTTTGAGGTTTTTGCGCGCTGTCTTGTTCTTGGGATCCAGGCTCAGCACCTTTTGATACAGCTCGTAGGCCTCAGTATCTTGCTCAAGGCGTTCTTTAGCAAAGGCAAGGTTGTTGAGTGCTACGGGGTAGTCAGCCTTGGCTTTTAGGGCTGACTGGTAGTGACTAACTGCAGATGAATAGTCTGTTTGAGCCGCGAGTGCAAACCCAAGGGCATTTTCGATCAGAGCTTTGGCTTCATCTGGTTCACCAGTCAGTTGCTTTAAGGCTTTGCGAAGGGATGCTATGGCCTGGGGATAGAGCCTTTTACGCAGCTGTACAGATGCCAGTTCATAGAGTTTGGATGCCTCTTTGGAAGAGCCCGCTCCACTTTTTTCAAGTCGGATCAGTGCCCGTTCGTCGCGTTGAGTCTTGAAAACTTGACTGCCCACGATGACAGCCACGATTGCGAGCAAACCGATTAGGCCAATTAGGTAGGTTTGCGTTTCTGGCAGGAAGGCGCTCATGGCTTAGGGGCAGTGCTTAGGGATGAGTTGGCATTTGCAGTCAAATCGAGGACGTAGTCGAATTGACTTTGAACTTTTAACATCTGCTTTTCTGGTTGAAAAACCATTTTTCCAATGGCTCAAAGAGTTTGCTCTGCAGGTTCATCGATATTGAGTTAGGCACTTGCGGGAAATTTGCGCTTCGTTAGAGATCAGCACTGAGGGGTTAGCGGCTTCCAACCATCTTTTCAAAGTAGCTCCCACCATTTGATGGTTTGATATCTTCTCAGACGAGAACGAGTCTTTGGTGGACTAGCAGATCAGGTATAGGACGTTTTGCGTGCATCAGCACGTCAGATTCATTGCTCTCGAGCATGAGACAGACGTAGAGGAGGGTCTTAGTCCAGCTTGTGTGTTTTGGCCCCATCGCTGCAAATCCCTTGGCTTCAGAACATCAGCCGATTTGTAGCTTCTATTGCAGTACCTCCTCTGATCGGCACATTCATGGTTGTTCTCTGCTTTTTTGAGATCAATTGCTGCTGAACGGGCTTGCTCAGTTCAGCAGAGTGATGACACTCTTAGTGGCTGCATGTTTGAAGTGTGGGTAGGCGATTGAGATTTTGCCTGAGCTTGTGGTTTCAGGCCTCAGTTGTTGAAATCAGTCAATTTTTCGGTTCATCGGCTGCGAAGGCAAAGCCGGAGCAAGCCGATCAGCGCAGACCGCGCTCTCTTAAATACAGGAGTATTGCCCACATTGGCTTTGAGCCATCCACGCAACGGCAAGCCTTGGAGTCAGGTTTAAGGCTTGCTCAGCTATCAAGCCACAACTGATTTTGATGTCTTGATGATTTTTTAGCTTTGATGGATTGGATGATCTTCAAAAGCAATAGACGGTAAAGAAAAACAAGCCCTATCAAGAGTTCAAGATGCTCTGGTCATTAAACACAGATGAAAGTTTTTTGGCTAGGCATCCAAAAAGATCTTCAGATTGGAGTTTCTGTTGACTATGTGTATTGATAAGCCAAAAAGTGAATCAGCTCTTGGCGGAGGTAACCACGCTCGTGAAACTTTTTGGATCCATGACTGCCAGTTGGGCCAACATTTTCCGATTGATGCGTACGTCGGCTTTTTTAAGGCCACCAATCAGGCGGCTGTAGCTGACTCCATTGATCCGAGCGGCTGCATTAATGCGAGCAATCCAGAGACGACGAAAATCACGTTTGCGCCGCCGCCGATCGCGATAGGCATTGCAAAGAGCCTTCATGACCCGCTGATTGGCTGTGCGGAAGAGGCTTCCATTGCTGCCTTGAAAGCCGCGGGCTAGTCGAAGAATTTTGTTGCGGCGTTTGCGGGCAACGTTGCCTCTTTTGACGCGGGCCATGGTTTAAGAAATCAAGAAGGGAATGAAATCAGATCAGAGCTTGTATAAGACCTGTTAGTTGAGCTTGGTCTTTAGGCGTAAGGGAGCATCAGACGCACATTCTCCGCATCACGTTCATCTACAACGGCTTTGGTGGCGAGATGGCGCTTTAATTTCGGGCTTTTGTGGTCCAGTAGGTGATTGCGAAATGCACGACGGCGCATGAATTTGCCAGTGACAGTTGCCTTGAACCGCTTGGCAGCAGCTTTGCGGGTCTTGAGCTTAGGCATCTCTGACGGTCTGCGCACAAACGACAACCATACGATCAAGACCTGCCAGAAGCCAAATTTCGCATGATGGGTGTTTGCCGAGGGGAAGCATTGGCCAAGACTTTTCATCGTTCGCTGATTCGCTCAAAGCAAGTCATGAGTGGCGCCCTTGTCTTGCTTGGTGTGTGCACGGTGGGCTGTGACGCCCAAGAGGTGATTCCACCAGTTGGTTCTGTTGGTATGCCTACTCATCAGGCGGTACAAGCTCCGCCGGTTCCTATGTCAGGTAGGTCTTTGTGGGTGGCTTTGCAGCCTTATTTGGGACAGGGCACGACGTCGAGTCGCTCAGCTCCATCATTACGTTTGATCAGTGCTGGGCATCAGCCCTTATTGCTCAAAGATGCGCGCGGTGATGTGCAGCGGGCTCCACTTATCACAATCACCTGGCGGTTGGTAGCTCTCGAGGAGCCCCTCCAGTTGTCACGTCAGGTGGCTGGTCCATTCGCCAGTTTCGAGTCGGCGGAGCAGGTTGCATCGCAGTGGCGAGAGCTGGGCGTTGCGGCAGTGGTGGCTCATCCAAGCGAATGGGAAGTGTGGGCGCCGCAAGGGGTACAACCTCTCCCAGGAGTGGACATTCGTCTTTGGCAGGGCATCGTCTCTACAGCTGTGCAGCCTGTGATTCAGGGGGACAGTGGTGATCGCAGCTTGGTGGGTCCGATTCAGATTGATGCTCCGGATGGCCTCAGTTGGAAGGGTGGGGTGTATTTGGGGCCGTTTCAACTGCAGGTTGATGCCTACGGAAGCTGGACTTTGGTGGAACATGTCCCCCTGGAGAGGTATCTGGAAGGAGTGGTGCCCCATGAGATTGGAGCGGGCGCTCCATCAGCAGCATTAGCTGCTCAGACGGTGTTGGCTAGGACCTGGGCGCTTGCCAATAGCCATCGGTTTGCCCTTGATGGATACCATCTGTGCAGTGACACTCAGTGCCAGGTTTACAGCGATCCAAGGCAGGCCAGTTTTGGAGTCCGCCAGGCGATTGTGAGCACTGCTGGCAAGGTGTTGAGTTGGAAGGAGCAACCCATCAATGCTGTGTATCACGCCAGCAATGGTGGTGTGATGGCCGCTGGTTCTGAAGCCTGGTCCATGCAGTCTGTTCCATACCTAAGGGCTCAGTTGGATGGATCCGTTGGATGGGTAGATCGTTTCCTTTTGCCACTCACAGAACGAGTTGTCGTGAAGTCATTGCTGGATAATTCCGATGGTGCTTATGGCCAGGGTCATCCCCGTTTTCGTTGGACCCGTACTTTGACTGCTGAACAGTTGCAACAAGCTTTGCGTTTGGTGGCGCCTAGCTTGTCAATGCCCCAGCGATTGACTGTTCTTGAACGAGGTCCAAGTGGTCGGGTCTTGTCTTTGGAGATCCGTGATGACGGCCATCAGCCCCCTGTGGTGCTTCGATTAGACGCTATTCGGCGTCATTTGCGTCAGTTACCAAGCACTCTCTTCGTGGTTGAGGAAGTTGGTGTCGGAGTTTGGCAGTTTTCTGGCGGTGGTTTTGGCCATGGGGCTGGGCTTTCACAAGCCGGCGCAGTTGATCTGGCCCGTCGGGGCTGGACAACTGAACAGATCCTTAGTCATTACTACCCAGGAACGACCTATGGACCTTTGCCTGAGATGAAGGATGCCCCTTAGAGTCGCTGGACTTCGGGTCTATGCATGGCCGCCGCCGCTGTCATTGGGGATCATCGACGCGGCAAGACAGCCCTGTTTTTGATTGCTTGCTGTTGGGCTGGTGCCGCACCCCACCTTTGGTTGGAAGCAGGTAGAAGTCTTTTGCCTGCAATTACGCTGGCTTTTGTCTTGGGAGGGTATGGCCTGCGCACGGTTTTGCGCGATCGGCAGCACTCGTCTACCAATGCCAATGAAATAGGGCTTGAGCCCTCTGCTGAGTATGTCTGGCCCAGCGTTGATGTTTTGGTCGCTGCCAGGGATGAGGAAGCTGTGGTTGATCGGTTGGTGGAACGTCTTGCCGGTCTGAACTACCCCAAGGGCAAGCTCTCGACTTGGATTATTGATGATGGAAGTCAGGACCGAACGCCAGCTCTACTGGATGAGTTGCAGCAGCAGTTTCCTTCTTTAAATGTGATTCATCGTCCTTCTGGAGCAGGCGGCGGAAAGTCTGGAGCTCTTAATGCAGCACTCCAGCAGCTTCAGGGGGAATGGCTCTTGATTCTTGATGCTGATGCCCAGTTGCAGGATGACCTGCTCCAGCGTCTGGTGTTATTTGCTCAACAGGGTGGGTGGTCTGCTGTGCAGTTGCGTAAGGCGGTGATCAACTCTCAGCACAATCTGCTCACCAGGGTTCAGGCGATGGAGATGGCTATGGATGCCTTGATTCAACAAGGACGTTTAGCGGGGGAAGGCGTGGTAGAGCTGCGTGGAAATGGCCAGTTGATTCAACGCTCCACGCTGGAGGCTTGTGGGGGATTCAATGAAAATACGGTCACAGATGATCTTGATCTGAGTTTCCGTTTACTTACAGCTGGAGCTTTGGTCGGGATTGTCTGGAACCCTCCAGTGCAGGAGGAGGCAGTTGAGAGCTTGTCAGCTCTTTGGAGACAACGGCAACGTTGGGCTGAGGGTGGATTGCAACGATTTTTTGACTACTGGCCGGTCTTGATGTCCAGCAAGTTAACCCTGGCTCAGCGTCGTGATTTGGCTTGTTTTTTCCTCCTTCAATACGCCCTCCCAGTGGTGTCTTTTGCTGATCTGTTCACCACACTCTTTACACGCACTATCCCAACCTATTGGCCCCTTTCGATCGTGGCCTTCAGCGTTTCAGGGATGGCTTACTGGCGCGGTTGTAGGAGCATCAGTGATGGGCCTGCTTTGCCATCGCCAACCCCTTGGAATCTTGTGGTGGCGATTACTTATTTGTCTCACTGGTTTATGGTCATCCCTTGGGTCACTGTAAAGATGGCACTGTTCCCGAAGAGTTTGGTGTGGGCCAAGACCAGTCATCATGGCCAACAGCCTGTTCAGGTTTGAATGTTTAAAGGTCCACGTCCAGCACTTTGCCGTTGAAGAAGTCAGCTAGGCGTTTTGCTTTGCTGTCGATTGGTTCTAACGAGGAAGTGGGCTGAGTCGTAGGAGAATCTTCCTCTAGAGGCTTGTGCTGGTCTGTGATGGCGGCGCTGGTTGCAGGATCTGGGGGATTAGCGCTTGTAGATCTGGATTGAACTTGTTGTTGTGGTGATGGTTCAGCAGTGGCAGCGGATGTGTTTGTTGTTGGTGCCGCACCCGTTTTTTGTGGGATGGGCATTGGTGTGGCACTTCCGCTTTGGCTTTCGAGAACAAGCTGTCTGGAATTTCCCAGGGCTTTTGCTATTGCTTGTTCCAGGAGGGTTGCACGGCTTTGCACCATTCCCATCCAGTTGCCGGCGACTTGAACCACGGCGCGATGGTCATCAAGGCGTACTAGCTGGGCTTGCTGAGAGAGCAACATGCGTGTGGAAGGTAACTCCAAACTGCCAAGTATTTGTTGCCATAACTCCTGCAGATTGCTGTTAGGGGTGCTCTGGGCTGGAGCTGGGGTTGGATCGGGTTCTGTGTTTGGGGTGATTGCTGAGACTGGATCGTGGGTCGTCGTTGATGCAGAAGGGGATTGTTGGATTTGTGTTGTCGGGGTCAATGCTTTGGCAGTGATCGCCTGCGCAGCTGGGGTTATTGGTTGAGCTGTCTTTGCTATTGGCACTGCGGTTACAGCTTCACTGGAAGGTGGTTCGGCCAGCAGACCCAGCAGAAGCACTTCAAGCCAGAGACGGGGTTGAACGCTGTGCCGCAGCTGACTTTCGCTTCCTTTGAGTTGGGCCTGCCATTGCAAAAGCTGATGACGACCTATTTGGCTGGCTAGGGGCGGCAATTGATTGCGCAATTGTGGAGAAACACTTGTGAGGTCAGGGCGATCGGGTGCGGCAGTCATGAGCACCAAATCTCGCAACACCGCTGCCAGCCCTTGCAGAAGAGCACCTGGATCACGGCCTCGATTCAGCAGGTTTCGGCAGGTTTCCAATAAGCAGAGTGGATCGGCTTGGGCCAAGGCTGCGGCTAGTTTCAGCAGCTCTTGCTCAGGCACAGCTCCCATCAACTCCCATACAGCTTCTGCTTTGATTGGCCCTGGAAGCAGGCTGAGCTGATCAAGCAGGCTTTCAGCATCTCGAAGCCCTCCCTGGGCTCGCTGGGCTACCACATGCAGTGCTTCGGGCTCAATTGGAATGGCTTCACGAGTGGCGATCATCTCTAGGTGTTTTTCAAGGGTTTCCAGTGGAATCCGCCTGAAATCAAAACGCTGACAACGGCTGAGGATGGTCGGCAGCACTCGCTGTGGATCGGTCGTTGCTAGTACGAACACCACTCGTGGCGGTGGCTCTTCAAGGGTCTTCAGTAGGGCATTGAAGGCGGCGGTTGAGAGCATGTGGCATTCGTCCACCACATACACCTTCCAGCGGGCTTGTACCGGGGCAAAGCGGGAGCGTTCGATCAGTTCACGAATGTTGTCTACGCCGGTGTTGGAGGCGGCGTCGATTTCGATCACGTCTAGTGCTGTGCCGGCGGCAATGCTTTTGCAGAGCTCACAGTTTCCGCATGGCTCGGGTGTTGGCTGGTCGCAGTTCAAGCAGTTGAGTGATCGGGCCAGGATTCGAGCACTGGAGGTTTTACCAGTGCCTCGTGGACCGCTGAATAGATAGGCCGGTGCGATCCTGCTGCTGCGCAAGGCATGACTGAGGGTCGCCGCGATCGCGTCCTGCCCCACCAGGGCATCGAAGCGCTGTGGCCGATATTTGTGATGCAGCGGCTGGTAGGCCTGGCTCATGCGCTGCTGGCGGGATGTTGAGGTTACTCAGGCTTGGCTTTTGCTTCGTCGAGCAATGCATTGATGCGGGCTTCTAGATCTTCTATTGCTGCTAGTTCATCGGCAAGGGTCTGACCTTTTAACAGCAAAGAACGGCTGCGGGAGTTGTGGTGATCGATCAAGCTGTTGTCTGGTTCGCCATGAAGCCATCCCTCTGCTTGCTCCAGTGTTGCTTCAAGTTTGTTGAGTAATTTCACGCGCAGACTTTTCAGTTGAGCTACTGCTTGCCTTGCACGTTTCCGCGAGGTTTCATCCACCAATCCTCGCCGAAGCAGTAGTGATAATCCTGTCAGTAGGGCAGCAGGGATGATTTGACCCAGTGCCAGCGCTCCTAGGCTGCTGGTTTGCATCCAGTCCTCGACTTGGTTGCTTCGATGTCGCCCGGTTTTGCACCAGTTGGCAAAGTGCTCACAATTATTGAAAAGTAGGTTGTAGCGCTGCTCTCCAATGCGACTCATCGCTCGTCTCAGGGTCACGCCTGAGGGAGAGGCTTGGGTGTGATTCACCACGTTCACAGTTGCACCGCGAGAGAAGTCTTCAAGGGAGCTGCGCAGGATTGACCGACCTTCTAGATAGTGGGCCACGCTGCCATCTCCAAGATCAATTCCGTGATGCAAAAAAAGTCCGTGCTGGCGGGGCACCCTTAGGTGGTCAGCTGTCGCCACTGGATCAGGCTGATTCCTTATGCGATCGCTCGTCGTTGGCTTGTAGAGGCAGCACCTTGCCGCCGGTATGTTCATCAACCATCGTGCGGGTCACGATGAATTTCTTCACGTTCTTCTTGGAGGGAAGGTCGTACATCAAATCCAGCATTAACTCTTCGATGATGCCTCGGAGTGCTCGGGCCCCGGTCTTGCGCCGATGTGCTTCCTGGGCGATAGCTTCTACGGCATCTGATTCAAACTCAAGCTGCACGTTGTCCATGCTCAGCAGGGTGCTGAATTGCTTGATCAGTGCATCACGAGGCTCGGTGAGAATCGATTCGAGTGCTTGTGAATCAAGTGGTTCAAGCACTGCACTCACGGGAATGCGGCCAATGAATTCAGGGATCAAGCCATAACGCACGAGGTCGTCTGCTTCAAGGTGGTGAAGCACCTGTGAGGCTTGTAGATCACGATTGGCCCGGCTGCGCCCTCGACCATCGCTGGGCATAAAGCCGATGGCATTACGTCCTAGTCGCCGTTGCACCACATCTTCGAGGCCAATGAAGGCACCACCGCAGATGAAGAGGATCTGGCTGGTGTCGATTTGGATGCAGTCTTGATAGGGGTGTTTACGCCCTCCTTGCGGCGGCACGTTGGCGACCGTGCCTTCGAGCATCTTTAGCAGGGCTTGCTGTACTCCTTCACCGGATACGTCGCGGGTAATGGAGGGGTTTTCACTTTTTCGGGCGATCTTATCGATCTCATCGACGTAAATGATGCCGCGCTGGGCATGCTCGACGTCCATGTCGGCCTTTTGCAATAGCCGCAGCAAAATGTTTTCGACATCCTCGCCCACATAGCCGGCTTCGGTCAGTGTGGTTGCATCAGCAACGGCGAAGGGCACGTCCAGGAGTTCGGCCAGGGTTTGGGCTAAGAGGGTTTTGCCACAGCCTGTTGGACCGATGAGCAGGATGTTTGACTTGTGGAGCCTGGTTGCAGAGAGATCGGTTTCGCCTTGGCCGTCACCTTGCCAAGCCAGGCGTTTGTAGTGGTTATAGACGGCGACTGAAAGGACTTTTTTGGCAGCTTCTTGCCCCACCACTTGCTTATCTAGGAAGGTTTTGATCTCCTGAGGTTTGGGTATGGTGGTGAGTGTGGGTGCTGGCTTTCCACTTTTATGGGAAGCAGTTGCAGACTTGCGATTGGACTCGCTGCTATGACGTGGGTTGCCTTGGCTATCGACAAGTTCTTCATCCAGGATCTCGGTGCAGAGATCGATGCATTCGTCGCAGATGTACACACCTGGCCCGGCAATCAATTTGCGTACTTGGTCCTGAGACTTGCCGCAGAAAGAGCACTTTAGATGGGCGTCGAATTTGGCCATCGGGCTGTGATCACTGCAAACGGGCAGACAGGATCTGACGAATGTTGGCCAGCCTGAACGCTCAGGATCGTGTCAGATCAGGGTTGCGTCACCCTTCCGTAACGATTCCACCGCCTGTGAGGCTATCCACAACCCGATCGATCAGTCCGTATTCAACCGCTTTTGCTGGAGAAAGGAAGTGGTCGCGGTCAGTGTCTTCAGCGATTTTGTTGAGGGGTTGGCCAGTGTGCTCGGCGAGAAGGTCGTTGAGGGTTTCTTTTAAGAAGAGGATCTCTTTAGCCTGGATTTCGATATCTACTGCTTGGCCCTGGGCACCACCCAGGGGTTGATGAATCATGATCCGTGCATTGGGTAGTGCCAGTCGCTTGCCTTTGGCACCTCCGCAGAGAAGGAAAGCCCCCATGCTGGCAGCAAGGCCATAACATATGGTCACGACGTCTGGAGCTACCTGCTGCATGGTGTCATAGATCGCCAAACCAGCTGTCACTGAACCACCTGGGGAGTTGATATAGATCTGGATGTCCTTTTCGGGATCTTCGGCTTCAAGGAAGAGCATCTGAGCAACTAGGGCATCTGCCACTTGATCGTCGACACCAGTGCCAAGAAAAATGATTCGCTCACGTAGCAAGCGCGAGTAAATGTCGAATGCGCGTTCGCCTCGGCCAGACTGTTCCACCACTGTGGGCAGGATCCCTGGTGATGAGACAGGACGAATGCCTTGCCAGAGATTGTGGATGGGGTGGTAGCAGCAGGAATCGATCACTCGCTTGGGCTTGAGGGGAGCACTTCTATCAATCAATCTATTGGTGCCATTCAGGACTTGGTTTGGTCCGAGGCAGGTTTTTCGGTCTTGGCTTTGTTGGTCTTGGTTTTTGTCGATTGAGTTTTGCTGTCTTTGGATTTTGCAGAGGGCTTACTGGTTTTTGCCTCGCTTTCAAGCACCTTTTCGGTAATGGTGCTGTTGTCTTCGAGCCAGTCCAGCAATTTGTCTTTGAGCAAGTCGTCGCTAACAGCTTGACGCAACCTTGCCTGGTCAATATCACGTTCGCCAGAAAGCTCGCGGCTTACTTCCTTGACCTTGGCGCTGATTTCACTCTCTTCTATTTTGAGATCTTCGCTTTCAGCTAGTGCAGTGAGGGCAAGACTGCGACGTAGGCGCTCTTCGGCTTCTGGGCGTGATGATTCCATCAAGGAACGGACAAGCTCTGGGGTGAACATGGATTTCACGTCCATTCCCTGTTGGGCGAATTGACTGGCAGTTTGTTCAACAAGGTTGCGTATCTCTTGCTGCACAAGGGTGTTTGGTAGATCTACTTCCAGCTGCTCAGTCAATGCTTCCAGCAGTGCGTCGTGACGATTGCTGCGATCACGACGCTTTGCGTCTTCCTGAAGACGTTGTTCTAGATCGTTGCGAAGTTCCTCCAGAGTTGCTTTGTCACTGGACTGCTGGGCGAAAGCATCGTCAAGATCAGGTAACTCGCGGGTTTTGAGCTCTTTGAGATTGATCACAAAGCTGGCTTTACGGCCGCGAGCATCCTCTTTCGAGTAATCGTCTGGGAAGTGGCAATCAACAGTTTTCTCACTGCCTAAGCTCATACCGATAATCCCTTCCACGAAGCCGGGGATCATCTGTCCATCTTCAAGATCGACATCCATGGACTCACTACTGCCGCCTTCGATTGCGCTGCCGTCGTCGTCGTAGGTGCCGCTGAAACTAACCACAGCGATATCGCCGAGTGCTGCTGGGCGACTTTCGACGGGTACAAGGGTTGCTAGTTGTTTGCGCGATTGTTCGATTAATTCATCGACCTTGCTGGGATCGAAAGTCACCACTTCTGCTTCGGCTTGGAGCCCTTTGGTGGCCTTAAGTTTTGGGGTTGGGGTGACGTCTGTCTCAAGAGTGAGGGTCAGTGCCTCGCCGGGCTGAAAGCTTTCCAGAAGAGCGTCAAAGCCGCCACTGAGTTCGGGTTCGCAAAGTGGCTCGATTGATTCTTGTTCGAGGACTTCACGCCAGACAGCATCAACGAGCGATTCTAAGGCTGTTGCACGGATTCTTACCAGGCCGATCTGTTGCAGTAGAACGGCACGCGGAACCTTCCCCTTGCGGAAGCCTGGAAGATTGATGGTGCGGCTTAAGCGGGTGACAGCGGCTTCATAGTTGGCCTGGCAGCGCTCTGCTGGTACCGCTACTTCCAGAGCAAGCCGACTATTGGGTTTCTGCGTGGTTTTGACCTGTAGTGCTGTGGCACTCATGGACGGACGACTGCGAGCAGAAGACCACCCTAAGAAAGCGCCAGTTCATCTCTCAACACGTATTGTGGTCTCAACGTCTTGCCTGATTGAGGCTGTAGGGCTTTATCCCAGCTGGGTTCAATTTTTTCTTGAGATCGAACCCCTGAACTCAGTCAATAACCTGATCTCACCGCTTGCTTCCCATATCGTTTTTTCCCGATCGTCCCCTCACAGTTGCTGTGCTTGGTGCCAGTGGCGCAGTGGGTCAGGAGCTGCTTCAGCTTTTGCAGGAACGCTCGTTTCCGATTAGTGAGTTGCGCTTATTGGCATCTGCGCGTTCTGCGGGCCATGTTCAACCTTGGAATGGCTCCAGCCTCGTCGTTCAGGAGGTGAGTGAAGCTGCTTTTGAGGGGGTGGATTTGGTGCTGGCCTCAGCTGGTGGATCCGTATCGCGTCAGTGGCGGCAGGTGATCAACTCAGCCGGTGCGCTGATGATTGACAACTCCAGTGCCTTCAGGATGGATGCCGACGTGCCACTCGTGGTGCCTGAGGTCAATCCTGAGGCGGTTGCAGAGCATCAGGGGGTGATTGCAAATCCAAATTGCACCACGATTTTGTTAACTCTGGTGCTGGCACCTTTGGCTGCAAGACGGGCTTTGCGTCGTGTTGTTGTCAGCACCTATCAGTCGGCGAGTGGTGCAGGGGCACGCGCTATGGAGGAGCTCAAGCAGCTCACTCAGGTTGTTTTAGCGGGCGACACGCCTTGTAGTGAAGTGCTTCCTCATTCTCTTGCCTTCAACTTGTTCCTGCACAACTCTCCATTGATGGCCAATAGCTATTGCGAGGAGGAAATGAAGATGGTCAATGAAACGCGCAAAATTATGGGCCTTCCTGATTTGCGCTTTACCGCAACTTGTGTTCGGGTGCCTGTACTGAGAGCCCATTCGGAGGCTGTGAATATTGAGTTTGACGAGCCTTTTCCAGTGGAAGAAGCTCGCCAATTGCTGAAGGCGGCAGCGGGTCTCGAGTTAATCGAAGATTTTGAGCAGAATCGCTTTCCCATGCCTACCGATGTCACTGATCGCGATCCGGTTGCGGTGGGTCGCATTCGGCAGGACATCAGTGATCCCAATGCTCTCGAGCTTTGGCTATGCGGGGATCAGATCCGTAAAGGTGCCGCTCTAAATGCGATCCAAATTGCAGAATTGTTGTTGTCATCATCATGAGCTCTGCTGCTGAGTTGTCTCCAACTCCTTTTGGCCGTTTGCTGACGGCCATGGTCACACCTTTTGACGCTGATGGATGCGTTGATCTGGCTTTGGCTGGTCGTCTTGCTCGCTATCTCGTGGATGAGGGATCTGATGGACTGGTTGTCTGCGGCACGACTGGGGAATCGCCCACTCTGAGCTGGCAGGAGCAGCATCAATTGCTTGGGGTGGTCCGTCAGGCAGTGGGGCCAGGCGTGAAGGTTCTTGCCGGTACTGGTAGCAATAGCACCGCTGAGGCGATAGAGGCCACCACTCAGGCAGCTGCGGTGGGTGCTGATGGGGCATTGGTGGTTGTTCCTTATTACAACAAGCCTCCGCAGGAAGGTCTTGAAGCCCATTTCAGGGCTATTGCCCAGGCTGCCCCTGAGTTGCCGCTGATGCTCTACAACATTCCTGGGCGGACTGGATGTGCGCTTGCTCCAGCCACAGTTGCAAGGTTGATGGAATGTCCGAATGTGGTGAGTTTCAAAGCCGCTAGTGGCACCACGGATGAGGTGACGCAGTTGAGGTTGCAGTGTGGTTCAAAACTGGCTGTTTACAGCGGCGACGATGGTTTGCTTTTGCCCATGTTGGCGGTGGGGGCTGTTGGGGTAGTGAGTGTCGCAAGTCACCTTGTAGGTCGTCGGCTTAAGGCGATGATTGAGGCCTATCTCACTGGTCAGGGTGCTCTTGCCCTCAGTTATCACGAGCAGTTGCAACCTTTGTTCAAGGCTCTATTTGTCACCACCAATCCGATTCCTGTTAAAGCAGCCCTCGAGCTCAGCGGTTGGCCGGTCGGATCCCCCCGCCTCCCTTTGCTTCCGCTTGATCCCGTTATGCGAGATGCTCTTTCAAACACCTTGACTGCCTTGTGTCAGACCTGACGCCACGGCTGTTTCCCACATTGATTGCTTGACGCTTTAGCTTTTCGCCATGAGCGCTCGCTTCATTTCAGTTCCCAAATAGTTTTCGTACGCTTTTGTCATGACGTCTAGTTCCTCCATTTCCAGATCCACCTCTTCTAGGGACGGTAAAGCCAAAGAGCCCTGCTTACGAGTGATTCCCCTTGGTGGGCTCCATGAGATTGGCAAGAACACCTGCGTGTTCGAGTACGGCGACGACATCATGATGGTGGATGCTGGCCTGGCATTTCCCAGTGATGGCATGCATGGCGTCAATGTGGTGATGCCAGACACCAGTTATCTACGCGAGAACCAAAAGCGCATCCGCGGCATGATCGTGACCCATGGTCATGAAGATCATATTGGTGGGATTCCTCATCATCTCAAGCACTTCAATATTCCAGTGATCTATGGCCCGCGTCTGGCCATGTCAATGCTTCAGGGAAAGATGGAAGAGGCTGGTGTTACAGATCGCACCACGATCCAGACTGTGAGTCCAAGGGATGTTGTCAAGGTTGGACAACATTTTTCGGTGGAATTTATTCGCAATACCCACTCGATGGCAGATAGCTTTTCGCTTGCCATCACCACTCCTGTTGGCTCGGTGATCTTCACAGGAGACTTTAAGTTTGACCATACTCCTGTGGATGGTGAAAATTTTGATATGGCTCGCCTTGCACATCACGGCGAGCAAGGTGTTTTGTGTTTGTTCAGTGATTCAACCAATGCTGAGGTGCCTGGCTTCTGCCCACCTGAGCGATCGGTCTTTCCTGCTTTAGATCGCCATATTGCTCAAGCTGATGGTCGAGTGATTATCACAACTTTTGCGAGCTCTATTCATCGCGTTTCAATGATTTTGGAGCTGGCCTTAAAGAACGGACGCAAAGTTGGTTTGCTTGGGCGATCGATGCTCAATGTGATCGCTAAGGCGCGTGAACTCGGCTATATGCGTGCTCCTGATGATCTGTTCGTACCGATCAAACAGATTCGTGATATGCCTGATCGCGAGACTCTGTTGTTGATGACAGGTAGTCAGGGCGAGCCGTTGGCTGCGTTAAGTCGCATCTCACGCGGAGAGCATCAACATGTACAGGTCAAGAACACTGACACGATTATCTTTTCGGCGAGTCCGATTCCGGGCAATACGATCTCAGTTGTTAATACCATTGACCGCTTGATGATGCTGGGAGCCAAGGTGGTCTATGGCAAGGGAGAGGGTATCCATGTCTCTGGGCATGGCTTCCAGGAGGACCATAAGTTGATGCTGGCTTTAACAAAACCAAAGTTTTTTGTGCCAGTACATGGTGAGCATCGCATGCTTATTTGCCACAGCAAGACTGCGCAGTCGATGGGCGTAGCCAGCGAAAATATTTTGATTCTTGATAATGGTGATGTCGTTCAACTTTCAGCTGATTCGATTAGTAAAGGAGATTCAGTAAAAGCAGGAATTGAACTTCTCGATGCTTCTCGCAATGGCATTGTTGATGCGCGTGTTTTGAAAGAGCGCCAGCAACTTGCTGAAGATGGTGTTGTCACTGTGCTGGCTGCAATCAGTATTGATGGAGTGATGGTTGCACCGCCAAGAGTGAACTTGCGAGGTGTCGTGACCGCTGCTGACCCCCGCAAGATGTCGATTTGGACTGAACGGGAAATAAGTTGGGTGTTGGAAAACCGCTGGAAGCAGTTTTCTCGTCAAACGGATGGCAAAACTCCTGAAGTGGATTGGATGGGTTTGCAGCGAGAAGTGGAAGTGGGCTTGGGTCGTCGTATGCGTCGTGAGTTGCAAGTTGAGCCCTTGCTTCTGTGCCTAGTGCAGCCTGCACCAGCCGGAACACCTGCTTATAAGGGTATGGCTGATGCTGAACCTGAGGATCGATCGGTGACCCGTATTCGTGGTGATCGTGATCTGGCTAGTAACGGGCGCCGAACTCCAGCTGCGGCTCCTGTCAAGGTTGCGGCAGCTGTATCAGCAAGGTCGACTACTAAGACGGTTTCTGATCAAGCCAATGTTCAGACTCAATCTGAACCTGAGTCAGCAGAGATGCCTTCCGGTCGCACACGCCGCCGTCGCTCAGCTGTTGCCTAATGCAAGACCCTGTGGCTGCTTGCATTGACGCAGTTTTGGCTCTGACCAGATCCTGGTGATTCAGTTGGCGTTGCTGAGAGCAACGCTTTGGTCAGCTTCTTCTTTGAACAGTTGTCGGTAGGCAGCCGTGGAGATGCAAGCTGCTAATGGAGCTGCGCCCAACAACCCAACACAACAGAGTATTGTTCCGACCGTCAAGATCAGGAGTTGGAAGAGGGCAAGTAGGGCCACCATCAACCAGGATGGATTGACAACCTGCCAGCCGCGCTGGATTGTTGCTATTGGGCCAAGCTCTTCTAGCAAGGCGATCCAGGGAAGAAAAATTTGGTTAATACTCAGAATGACCACAAAAATTGCAATAATAATCACTGGTATGAACATCACAATCTGATTAATGATTGCCAGGCCACCTGCAAGCAGGCCGCCAGTCATGATGAGCAGAAATAATAAGAATCCAAAAACTAATTGCCTGATAAATAGGCGCAAATAAGCACTGCCATCCCAGCGGATGAAATCAGCAAAATTAGGGCGTTGGCCGTTGAGTACCATCCAGGACCCTCGAATCATTCCTGTCAAGCCCCAAAGGTTGACAATTGCATTGCCAAGGCTTGAGCAGACGATAATGATTATGGAGCCAATGCTTATAGGGTTGTTCTCATTAACTAGAAGGCTGCCTATTGCTTGAAAGCCTAAGCTTAATGCACCGATAAGTAGAGTGAAGACAACAAATTCTCGAGGAGATTTACGGAAGCCATCCCAACCATCTGTGATTGCTTTGATGACTTCAAGCTTGGAGTTAAGCACTTCGTTTGTTTTGGGGACTTCGACAGACTTATTGATGGATTTGATTGCAGATTTTTTTGTTTTATTGTCTATTTTTGCTTGAGGTGGTTGCGTTTCTGTTCCTGTGCACGGCACCATCACCCGCATGATCGAGTTTTTGAGTAGGTCTTGTGCAATATCAGCTGGCAAGTCTTCTGGAAGATTGTCTTGTATGTTGCCGTCTTCTTCTTGCTCACTTGTAATCAGAACCATCTCTGATTGTGATTTGGAGATCTCAAAGCCGTCATTGCCATCATCAGGCTCTTTATTTGCAACGATGGCGACATCGACGCTTGTTGCGTCTGATTCAATCTTTTTGGATTCAGGGTTTGGTCCGATTTCAATTTCTCTATTTAATGCTGGGTTTTGTTGTTGCTTGGTTACGTTGACTTCGCTATTTTTTGCATCCTGAGACTCTGCCTTCTCTTCCTCAATGAACGAATCTGATGTGTTGGCATTGTGCTCAATGACTTGTGATTCTATTGACTGATTCTTTTTTTCTGATTTTTGAACTGATTCTTGATCGCCGCTCTTGTCATCAAAATGTTCTTTAGCTGCTTGGCTTGATGCCTTTGACGTTGAATTGCCGTCATTATCAGTTGTTGATTTGAGCCAAGTTGGGGGTGTTTCTTGAGTATTTGTTGCGCTTATGATTGTGTGCTCTTGAGAAAGAAATGGATCACGAATGAGATCTGTTGATGGCTTGCGATTGGCATCCTTTGCGATGGCTTCTGCCGGGTCTTGATGTTGAAGAAATGGCGGTAATTCTTCTCCATTGGCTTGGTTGTTGATCTCTGTATCTGCCTTCAGGAATGGGTCGCGAAGCAGTTCAGGTAGCGGCGCGCTTGTGCTGGCCTCCTTTTGAAAGGTTTGTGAAGCTTCTGGTTGTTCAATTGCTGAGCCAGCCTCTGTCGCTTCTGATTGTGTTGTTGCTGGTTGCCGTTGCAATAATTCGCTTTGGCATCGTTGTAAGCCTTGCTCGGCGAGTTCTTTCAACGTGTCTTGTGGTTGGCTATCTAGAACCAGGTTGTAGTGGTGTTGGGCTTGTTGGATATCGTTCATTCCGTAGAGCAGGATGTGGCCCATTAGCAGAGCAACAAAGGCCCGCCAGGCCAGCATTGCTTCTTGCTCAGGTCCGTTCTGTTGCAGCTCTAGTTGGCCTAGCAGGTGTTCACAGATTGATTGAGCTTCTGCGTAATTTCCTGCCCCATAGGCCTTCTCGGCGGCCAGGTACTGCTGTTGGAAGTCGCCGTCCACCGGAGTCAGTCGTGATGTTCTAGTTGTACCGAGTTTTGCTGCCATTGGACTTTCCAGCCCTTTGCGAGGTGTAGAGATCCAGGTGGTTTTCCGGGGGCAATGCTTTGGCTGATCTGTTCAAGTTGGACTGCTGGCACACTTGGTGCTCCTGATCGCTTTAGCCAATAGGCCAACAGAGTTGTTCTTGCTGTGATCGGTAGTTGGGCAAGGTCCTTACGACAGAGGCCGCTTTGCTTGCTGAGGTTGTTGAGCGCCAGCATGACGATGGCTTGCTGGTCCGCATGGTGATGGTTGAGCCTTTCGGCGAGAGCTGCCATGCGCAGGCTGCAGCCCGGATGCAGCGATTCCAGTACTGGTAGCACTTCTTGGCGGACTCGGTTGCGGCTGAAGTCTGGATTGGAATTGGCAGGATCCAGCCAGATAGGTAAGGACAGCTCGCTGCAAATCAGGGCGGTGTCCTCACGCGAGAACCCCAGCAAAGGGCGTATGAGCTGCACGTTTTTGTGAGGATTGTCTTTGCTGATGGGCCTGCATTGGCGCATGCTGCTTAGTCCCGCGAGGTCTGTTCCACGGGCAAGGTTGAGTAGCAAGGTTTCAGCTCGATCAGAACTGGTGTGGCCTGTGAGCACATACCGGCATGGATGGTTTGGGTTGTTGGATGACAAGCGTTCTGCGTGAAGCGTCAGTTGTTCATATCGCCAATGTCGCGCTGTGGCTTCGTTGTTGGTTTGTGCAGGTTTGGCTTGATCAGACCAGAAGCTCAAGTTGTGTGATTCACACCAATTCTTGAGCTCACTTGCGATCGTTGCTGATTGTTCATGCCAGTTGTGGTCGCCATGCCACACCTCTAAAGACCAGCCATGTTTTCGTTGGAGATCGATCAATAGGCCAAGCAGGGCCATCGAATCTTGACCGCCGGACACGGCGATCAAGAGTGAGACTTCTGCTGGTAGTAGATCTGGATTCGCTAGCAGTTTGTGATGGAGACGCGCGTGCCAGGCGCTCCAGGGCAGCTGCGCTGAGCTGGATGAGGCCATGGCGCAGGGGTCATTCAGCTGAGGCCAGTCTGCCGTGCAGGAGCCTGGCAAATGGGAGTATGGATCTACAGATCGTTGATGAAATGACCCGCCTCGCTCAGTTGCCAACACACTTGCGTCAGCGTCTCGAGCAGCGCTCGGCCCTCAAGGTGATCGCTGGTTTGATGAATTTCGAGGCCCTCTCGGTGGCGCAGGTGGCGCGGGCTGCTGGCCACGGTGGCGCTGATCTGATTGATGTGGCTTGTGATCCAGAGCTGGTGCAACTGGCGATCCGGGAATCCGCTGGAGTTCCGGTTTGTGTGTCAGCGGTGGACCCTGAGCTGTTCCCTGCAGCTGTTGCAGCTGGTGCTGCCATGGTGGAAATTGGAAATTTCGATGCTTTTTATCCTCAGGGCCGGATCTTTGGTGCCGCCGAAGTCTTGGAGCTGACTCGTTTAACCAGGGTGGTGTTGCCTGAGGTGGTGTTGAGTGTGACCGTGCCCCATGTGTTGCCGATGGATCAGCAGGAGCAACTGGCCGTGGATCTGGTTGCTGCCGGTGCCGATCTGATTCAGACGGAGGGCGGCACGAGCGCTAAGCCATTTAGTGCTGGAAGTCTTGGCTTGATTGAGAAAGCTGCTCCAACTTTGGCTGCTGCACACAGCATTTCTACCGCACTGAAGGCTGCTGATCGGGTAGTTCCTGTGCTTTGTGCTTCTGGTTTATCGGTAGTGACGGTGCCCATGGCTATTGCTGCTGGTGCTGCTGGTGTAGGTGTTGGATCGGTGGTGAACCGTCTCAATGATGAGCTGGCAATGATTGCTGTTGTGCGGGGCTTGCGTGAAGCTATCAGCGCGCCCAAATCTGCAGTCATTCACTAGCGTTAATTAGTGTCTCGTCAGCTGCTTTGCGTCGTCTGCTTTAAATGCTTGGATCGCTCGGCTGGTTGTTGCAATGGCCTATCCGGGCCCTGATTTTGTTATTGGTTGCTGCGTTGCCCCTTGGCATTGAGATGGCCAATTTCAGCACAGCTTTTTGGTCGGCCGTGATGATTGGCTTCTTGGGTACTTTGTTGATCGTGCCTCTCAAGTTGCTGTTGGGTCCATTCTGGGCAATTACGTCCTTGGGGGGGCTGATCTGGCCAGTGTCGTTTTTGTTCAACTGGTTGATCACGATCCTTTTATTTGCTCTGGCAGCCTGGCTGATTAATGGTTTTCGGCTCAAGAACGGCTTGCTTAGTGCCATCTGCGGCGCTGTCTTTTACAGCATTGTGAGCACGATTGTGTTGCGATCTCTCGGCATCGCTGATATTGAGTTCACGAGAGCTGCTTTGCTTTCAGCCTGAGAGTTCAAGGCATTGGTTAGAAGGTCATCAGCTTTGGAGAAAGTTTGGAATAGCCCGTTCATGGCATCTGCTCATAAGCTAAGCGGCTGCCCGTTACGGCCCTAATGCCGAAGTATCACCTCAAGGCTCCCTATAGCCCGAAGGGGGATCAGCCCACTGCGATTGCTCGGTTGGTGGAGGGGGTCAATCAGGGCCAGCGTTTTCAGACGCTTTTAGGAGCGACTGGTACGGGTAAGACATTCACGATTGCCAATTTGATTGCTCAGACTGGCCGTCCGGCACTTGTCTTGGCTCATAACAAGACACTCGCTGCCCAATTATGCAATGAGTTTAGGGAGTTCTTTCCTGATAATTCTGTTGAATATTTCATTTCTTACTATGATTATTATCAGCCAGAGGCTTACGTGCCTGTTAGTGATACCTACATAGCCAAGACGTCTTCGATTAATGAAGAAATTGATATGCTACGTCATTCAGCAACGCGTTCCTTGTTTGAGCGTAATGATGTTATCGTAGTGGCCTCAATTAGCTGCATTTATGGTTTAGGAATTCCAAGCGAATATCTAAAGGCTGCTGTTAAATTTAAAGTTGGCGAAACACTCAAGCTTCGCAGTGCATTGCGGGAGTTGGTTGAGAACCAATATAGCCGTAATGATTTTGCCATTACGCGGGGTCGCTTTCGCGTGAGAGGGGATGTTTTGGAGATTGGCCCTGCTTATGAAGATCGGCTAGTGCGTATTGAGCTTTTTGGTGATGAGGTAGAGGCAATCCGTTATCTGGACCCAACAACAGGTGAGATTTTGCAAAGCTTGGAAGCCATTAATATTTATCCGGCCAAGCATTTTGTGACTCCTAAAGAGCGACTCAATGTTGCAGT
>QCLC01000020.1 GCA_003214855.1 Prochlorococcus sp. AG-412-I05
GGCCTGGTACTGCAAACCATCGCGCCGACTTGTGGATTGATGCGGAGGGGCTGGTTAGAGAACCGCAAGGAGCGCTTTTTGCCGCTTCGGCTTTGGCCATGCCTGGACAACACAATCTTCAAAACCTGCTGATGGTGACAGCCGCAGCCCGGCAAACGGGTTTGCCAGCTAAGGCCATCGAAGCCAGCCTGCGCTCGTTCCCAGGCGTGCCTCACAGACTCGAACAGCTTGGTCATATCAAGCAAATGAACGTCTACAACGACAGCAAGGCCACGAACTATGACGCCGCCTGTGTGGGCCTCAAGGCCGTCCCTGCTCCTGCCGTTGTGTTGGCAGGTGGGCAAACCAAACAGGGCGATGCTTCTGGATGGCTCAAGCAATTGGATCAGCAAGCCTGCGCTGTCATCCTGTTTGGTGCAGGCGCTTCAGACCTGGAAGAGCTGATCAAAACAGCTGGCTTCAGTGGTGAGTTGCATTGCTGTACCACCCTCAACGCTGCTGTGACTTTGGCCATTCCACTAGGCCTAGAGCGACAAGCCGCTTGCCTGTTGCTTTCACCTGCCTGCGCAAGTTTTGATCAATACCAAGACTTCGAAGCCCGCGGCGAACATTTCCGTAGCCTGATTGCACCACATTTAACGGCCTAATCTACGGCTAGCTGATCACTAGCTTTAACTTTCTGGCTAATTTCACGTTTCACTAACTACGCAATAAGTGATCATTTTTTAATAGCAAGCGAACTTAGGTATCGAGTCCTAATAACTAGTGCAAAATTAACCCTTAACTTGCTGCTTTGTTGATCTAGCCCTTGAGCCAAAGCGCAAGGCCGCCCCCACGGCCTCTAGCCGCAAGCCACTCTCCGTTCGCCCCCATTGAGATCAGAGCAAAGAAAGGCCTTCCTTTCTCTTCGGGCACATCAAGCGGGCGGCTCCATAAAACCCTTGAAGCAAAACTAACTGTGATTCGATCAAAGAAGAAAGGCAGTAGAGGCTGCGAGCCCTTGAGCTCTCCTCGACCTGTAAATTCAAGCTTTAGCAAGCCAATAGCAACAGAGTTAGCAATCACCAAAGGCATGCATTCATGACTCCCATTCTCTTGCCTGAGCTCTAGGCTAGCAGAAAAAAATCGAAGCATCAAAGAAGAGAAGAAGTCTTTTTTCTCATTGCCTTGCTTCCAAACAGATACAAACTTCCAAAGTCCATTGAGTGAATTAATCTCAATCCCGCTGCCTTGCTTTCTCGCCGAGGCTTCAAGCTTTAAAAGCTCCTGTGAAGCAGGGAGACTTTTCATTCTGATGTCATGCTTGGCTTCGCGGCTAGACAAAGAACAATCACCCTCATACTAATCAATTTAATCACACCAACGTCTAGAGCAATAGTCAAATCAAAATCTATTGACGAATATAAGTGTCTATTTGATAACAACTCTCGGCCTAGAGTTAGCTAGCAAAAGGTTAACGAGCGACAAATGGTTTATCAAAGATATCGCACTTATGCAGTCTCAATCAGCCAAAGAAAAATGCAATCTCCTTTGACTTCAAGCCTTCCCATCCAGCGGCGATAAGACGTTGATTGAGGGTCTCTTGATCGAAATGCTTGGCTCCTGAACGGACAATTCGATTACGCATTGACTTCTTAACACCACTTCTCTTTCTCGCACCTTCTTGATCCATGACTTCCTTGTAGAGTTTGAGCATCTCCACAGGAATGGGGCTGCCATCAAGATCTATCCCTGCCTCAATCGCTTGATCAATTGCACCCGGACCAGAAAAATCCATCGGTAAGATTTGCAGACTGCTCGCGCTCATCATAATGCGTTTAGAACTTGCAAGCGCGAAGAACTTAGCAATTAAAAGCCCAGAGGGAGATACCTCATTGAGGCTCTACTCAAGCACTGCAATTGCCGAGACAACTTAACATCGTTGATATAAACTCATTTTTGATAATCTCTAGACCTAGATCTTATCACTGCTACCACAATTAGCATTCTCTAAAACTCATCGAGAAATGCTTTCAAAACACACCTTAGCAGCAGCACGACCATCAATTCCTCAAATCTCAACCATGGCCAACACAAGACAGACCATCAACGAGTAACCAGTGAAAACTTCCTGTTGAAAGAGAGCCAAGATACTTCGGTAATCAAAAATCGTTAGCCAACTCAGGCAATTCATTAACAAGAAGTCGCCTCTATAATTTTTTGAGAATAACTTCAATTCTTGAATCAATTAATGGATTGAAGAACTAAATAGCAAATAGGGATTGTCGCCAATGAAATCAAAGTACTCCAAGCCACTAAAGAAGCCGCAACGTGTTGCTCCTTACCACTTGCTTCCGCTAACAACAAAACTGATATCGCTGTGGGTGTAGCCGCCTGCAAGACAAGGGCATTAGACATCAAAGTTGACAAGCCAAAAACCTTGGCAAGAGTCAACATTAAGGCAGGAAGGAACATCAGCTTTATCAGCAAGCCAGGCACAACTAATGAGAACAAGTTACCAATTCCTGGATTATTAACAGACCCAAAAGAGCCCAAACGGATCCCAACAATCATTAGAGCTAGAACAATCACAATTCTGGATGGGATCCAAAGAGCAGAGGTGATTTGATCGCTCCATGGAGTCAACTGAACAAAAAATGCCCCAACCAATCCCTTCGTCGCAGGACTAGTAGTCAGAACGCCTAAAAGATTAGTCCAAGCAGCTCTTCCCTTCCATTCGGATGAGGAGTTTTCAAAAAGTATGGGTCCTAAACTCCATACAACCAACGTGGCGCCAAGATCATAACCAATACTAAAACTAAGTGCTTGACTTGGCAGAAGAGCCAATGAAACAGGAATCCCGAAATGGCCTGAATTCCCAAAGACACTACCCAACAGCAAACTTCGATTACCAATAAGAGTTCTGATTTTTGGGAAGGTTCTAATTACAACTATCAGCAATCCAATCGCAAGCAAGCACATCGCAAGGGCCTCAAAAAGGCGCCAGTCCATCCCACTCTTGAGCAGAAGACCCATCAGGCTGACGGGTATACCAAAGTTGATAAGAGGTGGCGCTATTTGAGATGCTAGTTCTGCTTTAAAGCGACCAATCAAATAGCCGATTACCAGCAAAGGCAACAATTCACTAAAGAGTCGCAGAATCAACATTTAAAGAAGGTAGTGTAAAAAAAATTATGAATCTTGGCCTGATAATTTGCTTGTGAACCAAATTATCAAGAGGCTGCCAAACGAGAGAGATAGGAGCCTTTACTGCCTGCATTAATCCAACCTGTAGCAATCGTTTTAGTGCTTTTATGATTCACTCGGCCGCGATGAATATGAGATGGACCTGCAGGGAAAATGACAAGCTTCCCTCGCTCTGCAGGTTCATGATGTTGCTGCCAATAAAACTCAGTACCGGCCGCTTCAATATCATTACAATAAAGGATCCAAGCAAGCATTCTATGAACAGGCTCTGTTGCCTCATCGCTGATAGTCCAATCACAATGCCAGCGCTTGAAACCTTCCCCAGGGCCATAACGTTGGATATTAAAAATCGGAATAACAAACAGAGACTGCTCTGGAGAGCAGTCTCTAAATAACGGACGATCCTGAAGATATTGATCGAGAGCAGCAGTAACACCCCGAACAATCACATCTGAAAGAGCAAATGCCTCTGGATCTGAACGATCAATTGCAACAAGGCTGATATCGGTTGACACTTTGGCTGGTTCTGCCTCGGATGAAGATGAGTCATTGCCGAATGCCACTCCACTATGTTGAAGATCAAGGCGCCGGTCAAAGAATGACATCACCCCATCAGCAACTGCCTCGAAACCAGGGTTGCGATAGCAAGCAATCAGATCCAAAGACACAGATTTTCAATAGGGATTGACATCAAGTTAATTACCTTTTCAAAGGAATGCCTCTATAGCGCGATTAGCTAGAAAGGTTCATAACAAATAAAACCCCAAGGAAGGGGGGCTAGCAAAACTTTATCCAAACCACCAATTTCTTTTGAGATCCCATGACAAAACAAGACCCTAACTACTGGTTGATGAAAAGCGAGCCCGATGCCTACGGCATCGACCACCTCAAAAAAGAAGGCAACACCCTATGGGATGGGATTCGCAACTACCAAGCACGCAATTTTATGCGTTCGATGCTCGTAGGAGACAAAGCATTCTTTTATCATTCAAACTGCAAGCCTCCTGGAATCGTAGGGCTCATGGAGGTCATTGAAACCGGTCTGGTGGACCCAACACAATTTGATCCAAAAGCCAAGTACTACGACCCGAAGTCATCACCAGACAAGCCGCGTTGGGATTGCGTTCGACTGCATTATCTCGGACGCTTTGGCGAACTCCTAAGCCTAGAAAGTCTGCGAGACAAATACAGCGCTGAACAACTACCAGTGCTTCGCAAGGGCAACCGCCTCTCAATCTTGCCGATTCCAAAAAGCACTGCTAATGATCTGCTGCAATGGCTTGGACCACTCCACTAACCCTTCCTCAAAACCAATCACTGAAGAGCGGCTCTTGTCAGAGCATATGCCCAGAACGTTCTTGGGGCTCGAACCACAAGCCAACTAACGACGCTTTAGCCAAGCAAGGCGCACCCTGCTGCCACTGACCAACAAGCCAGCAGCAGCATTCAAATTCCCTGCATCAGAGAGTCGCTGCGAAACATGTTGGCTACATAAAGACGGGTGATCTCTCTTGAATCCACCCCGTTCTGCACAAGAAAGCCCGCCAAAGCTGCTTTGATCAACCGATACTGATCCCAATTGGGACATGTCTCGATAAAGCCTGCCATGGCCTCTTGCAGAGGCAGAGGCAACTCGGCCTGGAAGCTGACCACATCATCGAGCCTGGCATCCTCTACAACCTCCTGGGCTTTCACCGTCTGAGCTTGCACCATCGGTTGTCTCACAGTTTCTCCTGCGATCTCTTGGACATCCCTCAAGTGCATCGTGACTCCAGTACTCGACACCAGTTCTCCACACCTGAACCATTCCCGTCAAGACCCATCCCAAGGCCTCATCTCAATCAATCTCATGGCGAGAACAACGCCCTGACAGTCTTCCTCAGCAAGGCTATCAACATGCCGTCTCGATGGGAAGCAAGAACGATCCACGTCAAGGGGGCAAGAACCTAAGCGGCCCTTTTTCCACATCCTTGAGCCGAGAGGGCGATTCAAGCCTGCAGGCTGTGGAAAAGCTGTGAATTACCTTGCGTAAGCTCGGGGAAAGATCAATGATCCCGTTATCGATCAGCCTCTCTAATCATTGGTCAAAGTCCCAGGCGGTTCTCATCGCAGAGGCCATCGCTTGCGCAGCAGGTACCGACCAACATCCTTCAGCGCCACGGGCCTTCTCGCCATCGCCCTGCAAAATCACCTGCAGGCTCCAGCTGTGACGATCACCATCCAGACAAGCCCACCACGGCTGACGTTCCATCTCCAGGCAAACAGATTCCTCTGCCAGCAGCTGATCAACAAGCTGCTGATGTTGATCAGTGAGCTCAACAACCAGAGACTGCAAACACTGCCACTCATCTTGAGTGAGCTCGATAGCCCAGCCTTCCCCTCCAATCAGCACCGGGAAGGCTTCCCTAGAAGGATCCCTGGCAAGTCGCCAGCCAGGGCCCTCCTGTTGAATCATGACCTCAGCCAGGCAGCAGATCCGGTTGGTCCTGCTCGTCGCTTAGTTCAACGATGGCTCGCTGAACCGGCTTCACACTCGATTCCTCCAAAAGGCCATCAAAATCATCGAAACGGCGCTGCTTCGCCCGAAACGCAACTCGAACCGTAGTGAGGTAGCGATTGGTCGACTGGCGGATGAGACTCTCCCCACGCTTGGCAAGGTCTTTGGGATCCACTCCCGATGTGATCACAGAAACTTCTTAGATATCGAACTCACTGTAGGCGAACGCTGCTCAGCATTAAGCCAATAGATCACTGTGAAAGGGCACATGCATGGGATAGGTCCGTTGTAAAGAGCCCGGCACCCGCAAAACAATCTGTCGGCCAAGTCCCAGGGCCGCCAAGGGAAGCCTCAAATGGGTCAGCAAAGCGCTGACTTCCTCCATGTGCTCTTCATCCACACACTCAATCCGGATGCTCCCCCAACTAAGGGTCATGCGGCAATCGAGCAACGGTTCCAGCTCAGCCTCCATACAAGGGTCCTCTCGATAAAAAGAGAGCACCAGGCGCTGCAACCGATCCATCGTCATTGTCTCTTAACCTTGTGATGACTACAACCTGGCCATGGCCATGGATATGCCCCCAGAGGGCGAAGAAAAGCTTCAGGTTTTCCAACAAGTTGGCACCCTTGCCATTGACCTTGGGAACACCACCACGGTTGTGGCCTTCCAGGCTGAACGTGCTGCCAGCCCTCAACTCCTCGATCTCCCACCAATCAGCCGTCGCCCAGGAGAAGTCCCCAGTTTGATCTGGGCCGGCCAAAGCAATGACCCCAACCCTCTAGTTGGGCAGCAAGTGGACGAAGCAGGCCTGGTGGGGCAGGGTCACCCAAGCTTGAGCAGAGACTTCAAGCGCTGGATCGGGTCACCTCAGCCAACCAAAAGCGATGGCTCTTGCCTCTCGCCAGAACAGGCCGGAGAAATCTTGCTGCAGCAGATCTGGCGCCGACTCCCTCCCCATATCGAAGTGCGACGTCTTGTGCTCACTGCGCCAGTGGAGAGCTATCGCGCCTATAGAACCTGGCTGAATCAGGTCTGCACAACACTGCCGGTCGAAGAAATCGCCCTGGTTGATGAACCCACCGCTGCTGCCATGGGTGCCGGCCTACCCCCAGGCTCCAAGCTGTTGGTGATGGACATCGGTGGCAGCACCATTGATCTCTCCCTCGTGGCCCTCGAAGGTGGTGAAGGACGGGCGGCTCCAATCGCCCAATTACTTCGATTTGCTGGCCAAGATCTCCAGGACAGCAGCAAACAAGCCCTGCGCTGCGCACGCGTGCTTGGCAAGGCTGGACTGAAGCTGGGTGGACGGGACCTGGATCATTGGATTGCCAATCATCTTTATCCCGACGTTCCGCTCTCAGAAACACTCCTCAATGCTGCAGAGAGGCTCAAATGCCGCCTTAGCCAGGTGGATCTTCGCGCTGAGGCCACCCAGCTAGAGATTGCCACCGATTCAGAAGGCAATGAAGTCCTGCCTCTACGTCTCTGCCGCAGGGAGCTGGAAGAGCTGCTCATCGCCAGAGGCTTTCTTAACAGCCTGGCCAGCCTGCTCAATGAAACCCTGGCAAGGGGGCGTGGCAATGGTTGCGAACTCAAAGACCTACAGGGGGTCGTAGCCGTCGGCGGCGGAGCACAAATCCCCCTCGTTCGCAGTTGGTTGCAGCAGCAAACGCAACCAGCCCCACTCCTCACGCCTCCCCCCATAGAGGCTGTTGCTGTTGGAGCCCTGCAACTCACACCGGGGGTCAAAGTTCAGGATGTACTGCACCGCGGAGTATCTCTGCGCTGCTGGGATCAGCGAGGTGGACAACATCATTGGCATCCGCTGTTTCTCGCCGGTCAACCCTGGCCAACAACCGCCCCCCTTGAGCTTGTGCTTGCCGCCAGCCGGATCGATCAACTGGAGCTGGAGGTGGTGCTTGCTGAGCCAGACATCAACGAGAGCCATGAGGTCATCTACATCGATGGAATGCCAACCCTGCAATCAAAGCCAGCAGAGCGCAAACTGCATCCCTGGCCAGGAACCTGCCCTACAGCTTCGCTTGCACTAAATCCACCCGGTCAGCCGGGGCAAGACTGCCTGAGGTTGCATTTCTCCATCGACGACGATGCCCAACTGCAAATGGAGGGGCTAGATCTACGCAGTGGTGAGCGGCTAGACAAACAAAAGCTTGGCACCGTGCAATAACTGATTCAGCCACACCAACCTCAACGCAATCCAAAGGCAAGACGACCATGGCCTGAACTGACCTCTGTCATCAAAACAAACAGCGCCGATGCATGAACTCAAAGTTCACCAGCTCAGCGTGTAGTCCTAATCAAGGTAACTGGCGCAAGTAAACCCCCTCTTCTCCATCCACATCAGAGAGGCGCAATTCGATGCTTTCCGTGCGACGAGTCGGCACTTTGCGACCACAGAAATCTGGTTGAATCGGCACTTCCCGATGCCCTCGATCCACCATCACCAACAACATCACCCGCTGAGGCCTGCCCCAGGCCTGAAGAGCTTCAAGGGCAGCGCGCACTGTGCGGCCGGTAAAAATCACATCATCCACCAACACAACCTCTCGCCCCTCAACGCTGTTGGGGAGATCGGTGGGTTGCACCATCCGAGTACCGACTCGACCCAGGTCATCACGATGAAAGGTGGGGTCCAAACTTCCTTGATCAATGCTATGGCCAGCAATGGGTTCCAACTCTTTTGCCAAGACACGAGAGAGATGCACCCCTCGCGTAGGAATTCCCAAGAACAAAAGCTCCCGGCTATCAGCAACAGACTCGAGTACTTGAGAAGCAAGGCGCGAAAGGGTGCGACCGAGCTCCTGGTCAGAGAGGATCTCAACCCGTTCATCACTACCTTTGTCGATCATGGTCGTGACGATTAAGACGTGAGTTTATGCCGATCTTCTCTTGCCTCCAACAACAATCAATGCGTAAAAGCTGACGGAAGTCAGCACAAATGCAGACCAAGACCAAAGGAGGAAGTAACTTCAATTCGGAGAAGTCCTAAATAAGCAATAGCCGCGTGTGAACATGCCCAGCAGCAGTTCCGGAAATTCAAGGCATCTCAGCCAAGTTGCACCTGTAGTGCTGGCGATCCTTGATGGCTGGGGACATCGTGAGGAAGTTGAACACAACTCCATCCGTAGTGCTGAGACTCCAATCATGGATGCCCTATGGCATGCCTACCCCCACACCCTGATCGAAGCCAGTGGTGCCGCTGTCGGGCTGCCAGACAACCAGATGGGCAACTCTGAGGTCGGTCATCTCACCATCGGTGCTGGCCGGGTGATCCGTCAGGAACTCGTTCGCATCAGTGAAACCGTACAAGCCGGAAGGCTGGGGCAAACTCCTGCCCTAATCGCCCTAGCCGAACGGTTGCACAAGTCTGACGGCACGCTTCACCTGTTGGGACTCTGCTCCGATGGCGGTGTCCATAGCCATATCAACCATCTCTGCGGTCTGTTGCACTGGGCTGCCGCCGCTGGACTCAACAAAGTGGCAGTGCATCTCATCACCGATGGACGAGACACCCCGATTCAAAGTGCGAGCAAATACCTACACCAAATCGAAGACGCCATCAACGCCAGTGGAGTAGGTGAGTTAGCCAGCCTCTGCGGCCGCTATTGGGCCATGGACCGTGACCATCGCTGGGAGCGCACGATCAAGGCCTATGAGGTACTCACCGACCCAAATCAATCGATCAGCAAAGTCACTGCCGAAGACGTTCTCAGCGCAAGTTATGCCAACGGAACCACCGACGAATTCCTAGAACCCACACGTCTTGGCAATAACTACTTCAAAGACGGGGATGGCCTCGTGATGTTCAACTTCCGTCCTGACCGCGCCAGGCAATTGGTGCAAGCCCTCACTCTTCCAGACTTCGATGGTTTCCCTCGAGCCAATCAGCCCAACCTCGATGTCGTGACCTTCACCCAGTACGAACACGATCTCCCTGTAGGAGTAGCTTTCCCCGCCGAATCACTCGACGATCTGCTCGGCCAGGTGGTCTCTGAAAACGGCCTACGCCAATACCGTACCGCAGAAACAGAGAAGTATCCCCACGTCACATATTTCATGAATGGTGGCATCGAACAGCCACTAGCAGGCGAGGAACGTCATCTTGTGCCATCCCCCCGCGTGGCCACCTACGACCTGGCTCCAGCGATGGCTGCTGACACGCTGACCGAGAGTTGTGTGAACGCGATTGAGCGTGGTGTGTATTCACTGGTCGTCATCAACTACGCCAATCCAGATATGGTCGGCCACACCGGTGTGATGGGAGCCGCTCAGGAAGCCATCAGCACCGTGGACCGCTGCATCGGCCGATTGCTGGATTCGACCGGACGAATGGGCGGCACTCTGTTGATCACGGCAGACCATGGCAATGCCGAACTGATGCAAGGTTCAGATGGTCAGGCTTGGACGGCTCACACCACGAATCCCGTACCTGTGATCTTGGTAGAAGGAGAAAAACGCAAGCTCGCTGGCTACGGCAATGACATCCAACTGCGTGATGGTGGTGGCCTGGCTGACATCGCACCTACGCTGCTGCAACTGCTTGATTTACCTAAACCCGATGCCATGTCAGGCTTATCGTTGATTCAAGCCATTGATTCACCAACGCCCTCTGCACGACTCCCTCAACCCGTTTGAGGCGAACGATCGCCAGCTGGGGTCAGAACATGATCAACACATCCCTAGACTGAGGCCATGATTACCTCTGTTCTCTCCTGGATCTGGGTCGCTTCTGGCGTTCTCTTGATGTTGTTGGTCCTGTTGCATAGCCCCAAGGGTGGTGGCATGGGAGGGATATCCGCTAGCGGCAGCTCCAGTTTCACAAGCACCAGCAGTGCCGAGGCAACCTTGGACAGGATCACCTGGACATGCCTAGCCATATTCTTGACTCTTGCAGTGATCCTTAGCGCTGGCTGGCTCACTTGAGCTGAGCTTTGATTCCTCAGTAGGCAAGAAAGATTATTGCCAAAAGGATTGAACAAACATGTGATGAACCTCGCCAATCGAGATCAAACTCATCACCATGTTTTTGCATGCCAAACTGCAACTTAAGCTCTCCTGCATAACTCAGAAGCAAGGCAGCTAGTGGAATACACCTCAAAGCAAAAAAGAAACTTGAGCATGGCAACAGGAAGGGAAGCAGGCCTATCCAAACCCACCGCGATTTAGCATAGACATATGCTTATTCAAAAGATTACCTGCCTTGAACAATAATTCAAGGCAGGTAATCACCATCGATCAGCCACCTGCACTTGCCTAAAGCAGCAGTAGCAGTGCAAAGATGATCTTGAGCACAAGAAGAATCTCATCACTGAGCCAACAAAACAATTTTAGTGATGGTCAAGCAAGCACAGATGGCTAAATAAAACATCAAGCTATGTTGTAGACGATAAGCGGCAAAAACAATAAAGAGAGGATCTCTGATGCATGTTCGAAGAATTACAATATGCTTCTGCGGCTTACAATGAATACAACAACAAAACGAAGGGATGAAAAGTCAAGCATCAAATCTTCTTGCGCACAAAAGCAAGTCAAAGCTCCTTTGCTAAAATCAAGAGGCTAAACACTATGCTCCAAATGGGATTCAAGCTATAATCAAAGTGTCGGCGATGGCGACTTGCTCTATTGATTTCTTATCGACAAGACATTTATCGGAAACCCAAAATGGCAAAGGCACCAGAGGAGAAGACATCAAAGGCGCCAGAAGAAATGATCACGACCGATACAATCATCTTACTTCTTATCAGGATTACTTTTATTGTTTTTGACTCATTGAAAAGGCTTGTCTCTCTGCTTAATACTGGGGTAACGAAAGACACACAAACGAATGAAAAGCAAATAGTTACCGCCAAGGATTCAAATGATAAGCTAAAAGGATTACTCAAGAAAGAATTGGTCGACCTAGTCATTGCCTATGAGAAAGAAACAGGTATTGACCATCAAAACGTCAAGTAATTAGCTAGCCTGCATCTCAGCAAGAAGTTGCCAGCCCATTCAGTATCATTCTTACCAGCAAATTAGCGCCCCTAAAGGTGCCTCCCCATAAAAAATCATTTGCTCTGAAAACCAAATGCCTCCCAAAGGGAAAGAACTTGCAACAATCATAGAGAAGGCTTCTCCTTTATATGATTACTGGAAATCACAACAAAATGAAGAAGATGAAAAGGCGAGATTGTTAAAGTCAAGCTCAAGCAGTCGGGCTGCATATCTATTTAAAGAAGAGCCATACAAATGGGAGAATCTCTATCAAAGTATTACCAGGGAGATTGCAAGAGGTGACCGAGACTCAATCAGAGGCCTAAGGATCATCCTCGATACGATCAACAGTTCAGAGAAAGAAAAGATGCTGAAAGCATTTGACGACAACAAAATTATTGCCGGAGAGATGCTGTTACTGGTCAAACAGGAAGACGCAAGCAAAACGTCAACAAAGAAGAATTTATTTAGATTTGCGCGCATACTATTTGCGATCTTCACTAATCCATATGGCATCGAAATGAAGCGCCCAAAAGCGCATATTTACGAACGCACTGGTGCCGCTATCTATGCATTAAGGAAAGGGATATCATGAACATTTCTAGAGCAAGTTTAGCTTCAAATTGATCTTGCAATGCAAGCATCAAGACAGCAATGCTCATGACTCTTGATCAGCACAACTCGCTCATAGTTGCTACCAGCGATCGTCCTTCACATAGGCCAAAAAAAAGCACCCAGAAGGGTGCTTTTGATCTGTTCTTGATGACATGTGACTTGTGGGACTCCGAAGAGTCCCGGCTTTGATCAGTAGTCGAAGTCACCACCCATGCCGCCACCGCCGGCAGGAGCTGCCTCCTTCTTCTCTGGCAAATCAGCAACGATGCACTCAGTGGTCAGCACCATGCCAGCAATCGAGGCCGCATTCTGCAAACCAGAACGGGTGACTTTGGCAGGGTCAACAATGCCTGCAGCAAGCATGTCGATGTAATCCCCAGTAGCAGCGTTATAGCCGTCACTGATAGGCCTGCTCTTAACGTTCTCGGCCACAACAGCACCATTGGCGCCGGCATTCTCAGCAATGCGCATCAAGGGAGCAGCCAGGGCAGCCTCCACAATGTTGGAACCGATCAGCTCCTCACCGCTGAGGTTGCTATTGGCCCACTTCTGCAGATCAGAAGCGAGGTGAGTCAGTGTGGTGCCGCCACCTGGGACGATGCCTTCCTCAACTGCTGCCTTGGTGGCGTTGATGGCGTCTTCAAGACGGAGCTTCTTGTCCTTCATCTCGGTTTCGGTGGCAGCACCCACCTTCACCACAGCAACGCCACCGGCCAGCTTGGCAAGTCGTTCCTGCAGCTTCTCCTTGTCGTAGGTCGAGTCAGTCTCGTCCATCTGCTTTTTGATCTGCTCGCAACGCCCTTTCACCGCCGTCTCATTGCCTTCGGCAACGATCGTTGTGGTGTCCTTATTGATGGTCACACGGCGTGCTGTACCAAGCATTTCCAGCTTGGCATTGTCCAATTTAAGACCGGCGTCTTCGGTGATCAACTGACCATTGGTCAGCACTGCCATGTCTTCGAGCATGGCCTTCCGGCGATCACCAAACCCAGGCGCCTTCACGGCCGCCACATTCAGCACACCACGAAGACGATTAACCACCAAGGTTGCGAGAGCTTCCTTCTCAATATCCTCAGCAATGATCAGCAGGGGCTTGCCAGTGCGGGCAATCTGTTCGAGCACAGGCACCAGATCCTGTACCAAGCCAATCTTCTTGTCAGTGAGGAGAATGTAGGGCTCATCCAGCACAGCCTCCATCCGCTCAGTGTCAGTGGCGAAGTAAGGAGAGATGTAGCCCTTATCGAAACGCATCCCCTCGGTGACCTCCAGTTCAGTGGTCATCGACTTGCCCTCTTCAAGAGAGATCACTCCCTCCTTGCCAACTTTGTCCATGGCATCAGCAATCATCTGACCCACTTCCTCGTCGTTGCCGGCAGCAATGGTTCCACACTGAGCAATGGCGTTGCTGTCACTGATCGGCTTAGCGAGCTCCTCAATCTTGCTCACGAGGAAGTCGGAAGCCTTGTCGATCCCCTTTTTCAAGGAGATTGCATTGGCACCAGCAGCCACATTGCGCAAGCCGGCCTTCACCATGGCATGAGCCAAAACAGTGGCTGTGGTCGTGCCATCACCTGCAGCGTCATTGGTCTTCGAAGCTGCTTGCCGGATCAGAGCAACACCGGTGTTCTCAATGTGATCTTCAAGCTCAATCTCTTTGGCGATGGTGACGCCATCATTGATAATTTGGGGGGCACCAAACTTTTTCTCAAGCACCACATTGCGGCCTTTGGGCCCCAGTGTGACGGCCACGGATTCGGCCAGGATGTCAATGCCGCGCTCGAGGGCACGTCGAGCTTGCTCGTTGTAAATAATGCGCTTAGCCATGGGAGGCGTTGTCCTTTAAAAATGATGGATTTGGTCAGTTGAAAGCCGGTGTCAGCTGAAAGTTCAGAGTCAGCCGCAAAGCTCAGTTGACGACAGCAAGGATGTCCTTCTCGGACAACAGCACGTACTCATCTGTGCTGAGTTTGATGTCTGTACCTGCGTACTTGCTGTAAAGAACCTTGTCTCCAACTCCCACTTCGGGAGCCTGGCGGGAGCCATCGTCATTGCGCTTTCCAGGGCCAACTTGAACCACCTCGCCCACCTGGGGCTTTTCCTTAGCGGTGTCAGGCAAAAGGATGCCGCCCGCAGTTTTCTCCTCTGATTCAGAGACTTTCACAAAAACGCGATCTCCGAGAGGCTTAACGGTGGAGACGCTGAGAGAAACAGCTGCCATGGGTGTATTGAAAGGGCAAGAACAGGGCGCCAAAGCACCACATAACGACCTGGAGTAGCACTCGTGGCCATTGAGTGCCAACCCTATGTGTGTTGATGCTGTGCCGACTAGTCGATACCTGTGCGGGTCACCGAACCCTGAGACGATCTAGCCATGCAGTGGTAATGTTGCGCCGCTCTGTAAGGGAATGCGTTAGACACGCAACCCTGCAAAACTCTATTTTCTTATGGCCGCTGCAGCTACCGCCACCGCCGGCACCAAGGGCGTCATTCGTCAGGTGATTGGCCCGGTTCTGGATGTGGAATTCCCTGCCGGCAAGCTGCCCAAGATCCTCAATGCCCTTCGCATTGAGGGCAAGAACCCATCCGGTCAGGATGTTGCCATCACTGCCGAAGTGCAGCAACTCCTCGGCGACCATCGAGTGCGTGCGGTCTCCATGAGCAGCACGGATGGTCTGGTTCGTGGCATGGAAGCCCTCGACACCGGCGCTGCCATTTCCGTGCCCGTTGGTGAAGCCACTCTGGGCAGGATTTTCAACGTGCTCGGCGAACCAGTTGATGAGCAGGGTCCTGTTACAACCGATGCCACTGCCCCGATACACCGGCCCTCACCAAAACTCACTGAGCTCGAGACCAAACCAACAGTTTTTGAAACTGGCATCAAGGTGATTGATCTCCTGGCTCCTTACCGTCAAGGCGGCAAGGTTGGCCTCTTCGGTGGCGCCGGTGTGGGCAAGACCGTGCTGATTCAGGAGCTGATCAATAACATCGCCAAAGAGCACGGTGGTGTGTCTGTCTTTGGTGGTGTGGGCGAGCGCACTCGTGAAGGCAACGACCTCTACGAGGAATTCAAAGAATCCGGAGTGATCAACTCAGACGACCTTTCGAAATCGAAGGTAGCACTTTGCTTCGGTCAGATGAATGAGCCACCTGGCGCCCGGATGCGCGTGGGTCTTTCAGCTCTCACTATGGCTGAGCACTTCCGCGACGTGAACAAGCAAGACGTGCTGCTGTTCATCGACAACATCTTCCGTTTTGTGCAAGCCGGATCGGAAGTCTCTGCTTTATTGGGTCGCATGCCTTCAGCCGTGGGCTACCAACCCACCCTTGGCACTGACGTTGGTGCACTTCAAGAGCGCATCACATCAACCCTAGAGGGATCGATTACCTCGATTCAGGCCGTCTACGTTCCCGCAGATGACCTCACCGACCCCGCACCAGCCACAACATTTGCCCACTTAGACGCCACAACTGTGCTGGCTCGTGCATTGGCCGCCAAGGGTATTTACCCAGCTGTGGATCCTTTGGATTCCACCAGCACCATGCTTCAGCCATCAGTTGTTGGCGATGAGCATTACCGCACAGCACGAAGCGTGCAGGCCACACTGCAGCGCTACAAGGAACTGCAAGACATCATTGCCATCCTTGGTCTCGACGAGCTCTCAGAAGATGATCGCCGCACAGTAGATCGTGCCCGCAAGATTGAGAAGTTCCTTTCCCAGCCCTTCTTTGTCGCCGAGATTTTTACCGGCATGTCAGGCAAATACGTCAAGCTGGAAGAAACCATCGCCGGCTTCAATATGATCATGTCTGGTGAACTAGACCATCTCCCTGAGCAAGCCTTTTACCTGGTTGGCAATATCGACGAGGTCAAAGCGAAGGCCGAGAAGATGGCTTCAGAAGCAAAGGGTTAAAGCCAAGCGGGGAGTGAGACATCTCCCCGCTAATCACTTTCATCCCCATTCAGTTTCTCCACCTCAAACCCAAGCCTCCGAACCATGTCTCTCACCCTCCGCGTTCTGGCACCTGACCAGAGTGTGTTCGACGGCACCGCCGAAGAGGTGATTCTTCCTAGCACCACAGGTCTAATTGGCATCCTGCCGGGCCACATATCGCTTGTCACAGCCTTGGATATCGGTGTGATGAGGGTTCGAACCAATGGGGCCTGGAACTCCATTGCCCTGATGGGTGGATTCGCCGAAGTTGAAGCAGACGATGTCACCGTGTTGGTGAATGGTGCCGAACTCGGCAAGAGCATTGATGCAACAACGGCTGAAGCAGAGCTGGAACAAGCCAAGGCCAAAGTGAGCCAAATGGAAGGCCAGGAACCCTCAACCGAAAAAATAAAAGCACAGCAGAACTTCAATCGCGCCCGAGCACGAGTTCAAGCCACTAAATAAGCAAATCAATAGGCAGCTGCTGAGGACATTGAGTTGACGCTGCAGCTCTTACTCGACAGCGCAGACCCAAGCACATGGGAAGCATGGCTTCCCACAGGCCTTTTTGCTGGCATCACAACCAACCCAACACTGCTGAGACGAGCCCAACAACCCTGCCAACTGGATCATCTCAAGAGCTTGGCTGCTACAGCCGAACGACTGGGTTGTTTAGAGCTACATCTTCAAGCATGGGGAAAGCATGCCATCGAGCTAGCAGAATGCGGCGCTGCCTTGGCCCAATTAACGACTCCAGCTCTCACTGTTCACGTCAAACTGCCGATTACCCAAGCAGGCAGCCAAGCAGCAAGCACCCTGATCGCCGCAGAAATCCCAATCACATTCACGGCCTGTTTTGAAGCCCCCCAGGTCTTGATCGCTGCAGCCTTGGGCGCTCAACACATCGCCCCCTACCTCGGACGGATTAACGATCAAGGCCGTGATGGCTACACCGAATTAATAGCAATGCAACGAGCCCTAGAAGGAGTTGGCAGTAACTGCAAACTCCTGGTGGCTAGTTTGCGCAGTCGTCGTGATCTCAGCCATTTGGCGACAGCAGGAATCGACACCTTCACGATCAGTGCTGAGCTGGCTGAGGAGCTGTTTGAGGTCAAGGCCACCTTGGATGCTGCTGCTGCGTTTGAGCAAGACGCATCCTCTGGAGCCTGAACTGCACGCTCGCCCATGAAGCCTCCTATTCAGTTTCACCATTAAAAAAACTCCGCCGTACAGGCGGAGCGGGTCTGCAGACTTCATTCGTTCGGCTGGCTTGATTAAGCCGTACCGCAAAAGGTGACGTCTGGGAACTTGAGCTTGGCTTCTTCGAGATTCTTACCCTTGCCCTCTTCCTGCCAGTAGTTGATCACTTCCGTGGCCTTATTGAGAACCTCAACGCGCTCGTTATCGGTGATCCAGCTCTTGCCTTCTAGCTCACCTTTCAGTGTTTCCCATGCATCTTCACGAGGCCAGAAAAAATAAGCCGTAAGAGGGCTGGGGCCACCGCCAACGATTTGATCAACAGCCAGAGCCACGTTGTCTGGCAGCCACAGAATCTTCAGCAAAAAACGACCTTCATCGGCCTTTGGGGTATATCCAGAAGGCACACCATCAGCATCGATCGTTGCAGTCGCAAGAGCCGCACTGCCACCACGCATCACAGGACGGCCTTCCTGGGGCTCCTCCTTCGGTTGCGCCTGATCCTCTACGACGTCCGTCGTGGCCTGGGGATGTGCCTCAGCCACCGCAGCGGCCGTGCTCGCGACCTCTTGATCAGCGGCAGCGCCTTCGGAAACCGTCATGCTCTCTGCGCTCAAGGAATCTGAACAAACAACTAACCTAACAGTCTCTCAACACTCTTTATCCACTGAACCTGCAAGGCCTGCTGCTGTTTGACATCGACGGCGTGATCCGCGATGTAGCAGCCAGCTACCGCCGCGCCATCCAGGAAACAGTGCACCATTACAGCGGCTGGCGTCCCAGCGTCGCTGAGATCGACGCACTCAAAACAGAAGGCATTTGGAATAACGACTGGGACGCCAGCCTGGAGCTCCTTAGACGTGATCAGAAAAGCCGTAACCAAACCCTAGAACGACCGAGCCGCGAGCAGCTCATAGAGGTGTTTAGTCGTTTTTATTTTGGCGGTGATCCCAATGGCGACCCCAGCAATTGGCAGGGCTTTATCCGCAATGAGCCACTGCTTGTCAAGCAAAGATTCTTTGAGGAGCTGAGTTCGCTTGGCTTCGCCTGGGGGTTTGTTAGCGGTGCTGAACCTCCTTCTGCCCGATTTGTCTTGGAACAACGCTTGGGGCTCAAGCATCCAGCCTTGATCGCCATGGGCGAAGCACCTGATAAACCAGATCCCACTGGCCTGCTTCAACTAGCCAGCCAACTTGCTGGTAGGAGATTGGGTCCCGGAGTTCCAACAGTCGCCTACCTAGGCGACACGGTGGCCGATGTGCGCACAGTGATCCATGCCCGCCAGCAACAACCCGAGCAGCAATGGATGAGCCTCGCCGTTGCGCCACCCCATTTGCAAGGGATCGAGCAACAAGAAGCACGCAGCGCCTATGAAAATCGACTGAAGCAGGCCGGGGCCGATCACATTCTGAGCTGCACAACCGATGCGATCGAGATCCTAAAGGCAGGTGAATCTAGAGCAAAAAACTAAAAAGAGAAGACACGAAGCATGCCAATCAATTGAGACTATTCTCCCAAGCATTTTCAGAAGCAAGAGCTCTCAAGACAGATTCCATGACTCACTCCCATTCAAGACAATAATCAAATTAATCAATTAAATCAAAATGATTTACAAAGCAATAGTTAGCTCAAAGCTCGAAATAGCCAAGAACAACAACTGCTATTTACTAGAGCTGATGCCTGATCCACTCAGATAAAACCGGTGCAATCTCATCTGCTCCAAGGGCTTAAACGAACCCCGCACAAACTGATCAGGACAATTCCCTATCCCCTTCGCTAAATCCTGCCATCGACATAAGCGCGCAATGCCCAATTGCTCCACCAAGCCAACCGCTGAGACACCGTTACAGAGAAACGAGACTGAAAGGCAAGCCACTGACGACGTATAGCCAACCATCGCTGCCACTTCTGCCTCAAGTGAATCCAGCGAATCGGGCCGCTGGTATTGGCATCATGACGACGGTGTTGCAGCAAAGCCTCAGGCAACTCCAGCAAACCATTGGCATGCCGCGCCACCAAGGCAAGCCACCAGTCGTACTGAACCACCTGTTCAGGTATCGGCAACGCCTGCTTCAAGCAGGCCTGATTTAGCAACATCGTGCAACCCGTGACTCGAGGGCCTACCGCCAGTGCCGCCAATCCAGGACACACCTTACCCAGTCCATGCCAATCCCAGAGGGAAAGATGAAGAGACACTCCCTGAGCATTAATCAGGGTTGCATCCGAATGCAACAGCATTGCAGGCTCCTCAGCAAAGCAACCACGACGCAACTCCTCAGCTTGCAGAACCACCATCCCCCGCTCCAGGCGCTGTGGCTCCCAGACGTCATCTTGATCCGCCACTGCCACATAAGCCGCCTGCGTCATCGCTAACAGAGCCGCGAAACTGCCACAACAACCCAATTGCAAGCCGTCTGGGGGTAACAACTGCAACCAACCAGCCGTGGTCTCCGACCAGGACTTCAGCAACGCGATCGTGCCGTCGCTGGAACCATCATCACGAACAAGTAGACGATCAGGTCGCCATGTCTGCGACTCGATGCTGATCAGCTGCTGCTGAAGATAGGCGGCGCCATTAAAGGTAGCCATCACGACCTCCAGAGTGCCCCGCTGACTCACCACCAACGCAAACCCCACTTGCGGAAATAGAGCCAAGCACTGCGTAGGTTCACCATGGTGAGCCAAAAACTGGTGTAGCTGCCACGGCCCCAGTGATGCATCACCTCTGCCACCGGAAGATGCACTGTGCGCCCATGCCGACGAAGGCGACGGGTAATATCAGCATCTTCAAAATAAAGAAAAAAGCGCGGATCAAAACCCTGCTCAAGGTCCACTGCCCAACCCCGCATGAATAAGCAACAGCCACTCAGATATGACGACGTGAAAACGGTTTCATAGTCGTGATCGCGCATCGTGAACCAACTGTCGTAACGCTTGAGCAGACTGGGCTTACACCACTTCGGGATCACACGCCGGCTAAACAATGCCAATAGGGTTGGATTGCGCTTGCAAAGATATTGCATACGGCCATTAGGGAAACGCAGGATTGGTGCAGCAGCAGTCACATCAGGATGTGCTTCCATCCAAGCCACTAAACGCTCCATCGCCCCCATCGACCACGACAAATCAGTGTTCAATACCGCCACCAATGGCGGCGGCTCAGCATGGCTAGCCAGCCAAGCCTGCCAAAGCTGATTGAAACCCCTCCCGTAACCAGGATTCTGCTGCTGCACCAAGGTGATCGCAGCCCCTGACAGCAGAGCTTCGGCAGGCTCGCCAGGGCAATGGTCATTGATCACCACCCCATACACCACCCCTGGGGGCAAATCCTGCAGACACTGCTGCAAACGAATCACATGATCTGCTGGGGTGTGATGCGCCACCACTACCAGCAGAGCACGCTCAGCGCATGGTGCGGACGGCATCGAGACTCTGGGTGAAGCGGCTAAACAACAGCTGGAAGATGGTGCGCTTCTGAAGCTTGATCTGAGCATTCACAGCCATGCCGGGCTGCATGGAGAAGCTCTGACCCTTGACTTCTAGGTTTTGACGACTGAGATCAAGAGTGATCGGAAAATGTGGGAACCCATACTCCTCTGTAGGTGGCAAAGCATCTTCACCAACATTGCGAACACTGGCCGAAAGCGTGCCGTAAAGCGATGTGTCATAGGCAGTGAGCGCGATTTCAGCTTTCTGACCAGAACGGATAAAGGCAAGGTCGCGATTGGGCGCATACACCACAGCCTGCAAGTCATCCACGGGCACCAACTTGAGCAGAGGATTATCTCCATTAACAACTTGTCCAGTCTGAGCACGCAAATCCAACACCGTGCCCTTAACCGGAGCGCGAAGGGTCACCAAATCAAGTTTGCTACGTGCATCAACAAGAGAAGCTCGCAACTCAGCCTGCGTGCGGTCTGAGTGATATCGGAGCGTTTCCGCGTGGCGGCGGGCTTCAGCAAGTTCTCGACTAGTGACCACCAACAGCCGCTCTTTATTTTCTACCTCAAGCTGACGCGCAGCACCCTGACCAGCCAGTTGACGCCATCGAGCCAGGATGCGTTGATCAATAGCCTCCTGTCGCTCCAAACCAACAATCCGTGCCTGGATCCGATCCAACTCAGAAGTCTGACGAGACGCCTCAGCCTGCAACTGCAACGTCAATTCATTCACGTCACTACGCTGCACACGCGGATCAAGCACAACCAAAGGTTGACCAGCCTCAACGCGCTGACCTTCATTAACCAAAACTTCTGTTACCACACCACGCTCAGAAGTGGTTAGGGCCTGAGTGCTGCGACGCGTGACCAACTTGCCTGGCACAGTCACGATCTGATCAACCTTCACCACAAAAGCAGCCCCAACAGCAGTGAGCGTTAGCAACGACAGGGTGCCGGCAAGCACCAGAGGCAACACAGGCGAAGGGCGACTCTCGATCCGCAGAGCTTCCTCATCCTCACGAATAGAGGCAGAAGGGCTACCCGGCAGCTGTGGAGGAGAGAGCTTAGGCATTGATTGCACGTTGTTGTTCGGCGAGGGTGGCAAAAGAACCGCCAAGCTTTAGCAATTCATCCCAGTTGCCCTCTTCCAAGATCACGCCCTCATCCATCAACAAAATGCGGTCTGCTTCACGCAAAGTGGTCACACGGTGGGTGACCACAATCATCGTGCGACCTGAAAAACGCTGCTTCAACCGCTCAAGCAGCAGGAATTCAGTGGTGAGATCGAGAGCTGAAGTGGCTTCATCGAGAATCACCATATTGGGATTTTGAAGCACCATTCGAGCAATGGCGATCCGCTGTTTCTGACCACCAGACAAGGCACCGCCCCGCTCTCCAACTCGGGTGTTATAGCCATTCGGAAGCGCCATGATGAATTCATGAGCGCAGGCGATTTTTGCCGCCTCAACAACAGCTTCATAGGGGGCATCAGGCAGGTTGAGACGCAAATTTTCGAGCACCGTGCCATCGAACAAAATCGATTCCTGAGGCACAAACCCCACCTGCCTACGCAAGCTCCCAATTTGCACTTTGCTGATATCTGTGCCATCAACAAACAAGCGGCCTTGATTAGCCCGATAGAGGCCATCAAGTAACTGCACAACCGTGCTCTTGCCACTGCCACTACTACCAACGAGGCCAACGAAAGTGCCTGGGGCAATCGAGAGACTGAAATCATCGAGTTGACGCCTGCCATCAAGGTCATAGGAAAAGGCCACGCGCTCGAAATCAACCCGCCCCTGAATGGCAGGTAGCGGCAACATGTTTGCAGTACCTATCGATTCCTCAGGCTGCTGACCCAATACATCTGCCAAGGCATCCATCGCTGCCTTAGCGTCACGATATTGATCAGCAATGCTGGAGATATTTAACAGCGGCTGAACAATGCCATTGGAAAGGATATAAACGGCAAAAAGACTTCCCACCGAGCCTTGGCCACTCACAACTAACCAGCCACCCACCATGAACAAGGCCACCTTGTTGAAATTGGCAATCGCCTTGTTGAACTCGCTCACCGAAACACGCATCTTTGTGAGGCGAAAGTCTTCACCGGTGTAGCGGCGATAACGTTCAAGCCATTGCCAGCGCGCCTGGCTAGCGAAGTTCTGACTCTTAACGGTGCGGATGGCCGTGAGCACCTCTACCAAAAACCCCTGGGCCTTGCCCCAAGCGCGGTTGCGACGAGTGAGCAAAACCTTGAGCGAATTACGACTCAAACGGGTGGACAAAATGAGAATCGGTATTTGCACCATCACAACTGCAGCCAACAAGGGTTGGAGGCAGAACAACACCACCGCAACCAAGGGAATAAACAGCAGGTCAAGACTGCTGCTAATGGCTGTATTGGTGAGGAACGCTCGCACCCTCTGCAAGTCGAAAAGACGACTGGCGAGATCACCCACAGTGCGGCGATCGAAGAACTTCAGAGGCAGACGAAACAAATGACCGACGATCTGGCTACCAAGCCGCGTATCAATACGATCAGAAAGATCCGAAAGTAAATATTCCTTCAATAATCCGAGCAAGCCCATCACCACAATCGCCACACCCATCACCACCCCAATCGGCAGAAGCAATGAAAGGTTGCGACTGCCAACAACCACATCAATGATCTGAAGAACAGCCAGAGGGAAGACAAGCGCCAAAAGTTTGCCAACAAATCCAGTGATCAAAAGCAACACCAACTGCAGGCGATAGGGCTGCATCACCGACCAGAACCAGGCCAAATCAAAACGGGTGACCTGCTCATCATCGGCAGCAGATTCGGCTGGTCGCACCAACATCAGTTCAAGGCCATCAGGCCATAGCCGAGCCAGATCCTTGGGCTCGAATTGCATCAGACCACTGATCGGATCAACCGCAATCAAGCCGCGTGGCCCAGCTGCCTCAATGAGCAAGAAGCGATTCTCTAACTGGATTAGGGCCGGAGGCTCCAAGCGATGCAAGCGATTAGCAGGAGATCGCAATGGACGCACTTCCAAACCCAAGCTCTCAAGCAACTGCCCAAGCTGCATCAGCGAGATGCCACCAAGGCGAGTTTCACAATCCAACAACACCTGCTGAACCGTGTCACGAGGGAAGGGAAAGTGATAGCGACCAGCCAGGCGACTGAGGCAAACCATGGCGCTCTCCAATGGCCCCTCACCCCGCTCGGTCAAAGGCGGCAATCGCAGAGACGAATTCGGAAGCCCCAGATCACGAGGATCAATGGGATCGGGCAGCTCATCAGCCTCACGGGCCTGTTCCCACAATTCCTTGAGTGCATGCCCTCCACCATTCACATCCGCCTTACCCTGCGGCATCACAGCCCGCAGCTGAAGAGCCTCTTGAAGAGCAGATCGCGACAGACCCAACAGTCTTGGCCCAAGAGGCAAAGACCCTCCCGAGTGTTCTGAAGAAGCTGGTAGCCAACGCTCGATCGCAATCCCGATCGAATCACCTGCCTCCAAAGGTGCACTTGGCAGCCATAACCATCCAGGATCAAGATCAATGGCTTCATGCAACTCCTCACCCGTGAGGACACGCACAGCACCGGGTCGCCACATCTCTGCCACCAGCCCAGGCAAATCCTCATAATGCTGAGGTTGATGAGTGAGCCATGCGAGCAACAACTCAGCCAGCTCCGTGCGATCCGGCTCCAGACAGGCCTGCCGCAAAGCCGACTCACTAGCAAGCAAGCTCAGAAACTGTCGTGCCGGAATCGCGGCCACCAAACTGGGCTCCATTGCAATGGCCGTTTCTGTGGGCTGACCACGCACCAAGCCACACCAACCCAAAGCATCACCTACACCAAGGCGAGCAAGACTGAAAGGACCTATAGCTGGGTCTTCAGCGACCAAGCGCACCGCTCCCTCAGCAATGATCATGACCTGATGGGGGAGACGATCAGCCTGAAGCAAAGGCTGTCCAGTGCGATAACGAACCCACTGGAGATGCGCCCGAAGAGAGTCTTGTAGCGAAGATGGATAGGCTGCCAACCAGCCTTGCTTCGCTATCAACATGTCAGAAGCCTTAGTCATGGTAGCGGTATGGAGCAAACGTCTCCTGGCAAGGGCTGGCGCTGATGCAACTGCTTAATCACTTCACCAAGCCAACGTCGATAAAAGCCATTGATCCATTCGTTGCGGGTTTGATCGTCCCACTGGGCGGGCTGACGCCAATCAAGACGCAAGACGATGGAATGACCAGATGGAATGCGTAAGGGCGGCTGAATTTGCCCAGGTTTAGCTCTTGCCAACAATCGGTCAAGAGGAGTCTGAATGTCTTGCATGCGGATGGGGCCCATGCGACCGCCATAGCGCTTTTCTTCTCCAAGCGACTGCAAGGCGAGATCAGCAAAACTGACATCAGACTCGCGCAACTTGAAAAACCACTCCTGAGCGAGGTGGACATCACGGGTCTGCAAAATTGAAAAGCAAACCTGATCTAGAAGAGGGCCCAACTCAAGGAACTTCTGATGTGCAGCCTCGCCGAAATGCGCCTGTTTCCAACCATCAAGAGCTTCGCGACGCTGAATAGCAGGCGCCAGACAATTCACATCAATGCCACGTTCTTCACACCACTGAGGCCAACTGGCCTGTTCAGATGGCAACCATGGCCGCGCCAGAGCCCCCAGAGAATCTGGCCGAGACAAAGCAGCTGGCCAGGGCGCCAAAACAGCTGCCTCAATCGCATGGGCCAACCATGGGCCAAGCAGATCAGCTGCCAGCAAAGCTTCCAGCACTGCTGAATGCGGCCACACCAGCATCACGCTGTCGTTATTGTCAACGCACTGCGAGAGTGGTTCCTGGGATTGCGATTCGACCATGACCTCGAACAAATCTCAGCAGGCCCTCAGCGATGCCCTTTGGGATCAAATGCAGCAGGCAGTTAATGATCATGCCTGGTCAGAGGCTGAAGGACTGCTATGGCGCATCCTGCAGCTCGTGCCGCAAGCATCCTGCGCCATATGCGACACCCTTGGTTACACCTTACTGATGCAAGGTGATTACAAAACCTGTGAGCATGTTTTAAGGCCATGGTCAGAATCCCCAGAACGCACTTTTTGGCTGAACCACAAACTCGCTGATGCCCTGCGCGGACAAAGCCAATACGAAGAAGCCGCAAAGTTCTATCAACGCAGCCTGCTAGAAGGCTCAACCAGTTCACTGACCTATCGCAACCTGCTGCAAGTGCTTTACGAGCTGAGCCCTAACGCAGCCATCAAACAACTCAACCACTGGGCTAAAACGCCTCAGCCAAACCAAACTGCATGGCAAGGCGCACGAGACGCTGCTGTACTGGTACCTGGGCTTGAGCTAGCTCAGTGGCTATGGGAACAGCAGCATGACGATGGCGCCTGCCGACGACGGCTACTGGAAGAGCACTGCTACACACTCAGCCCAAATGAATGTTGGCGCATCCTGCAGCAAATCAATCAACCAACTGCCTGGGAACAGGCGCTAAACGACAAGCTGCAGCAATGGAAGCTCATACCTGCGCAGGCAGCAAAAAATGCCCCAGCCTCTGACGAACGACATCAATCACCCGCTGCTGCGACAAGCGTTCACTAACAACTGACCTTCCCTGCTGACCCAACTGCCTAGACCAGGCAGGATTACAAACCAATTGCCTCATCGCAACAGCAGCAGCCTTGATCGAAGGCTCTGCCCAATAGGCTCCTGCGACATAGTCACCAAAGGTTCGCTGGATCGGCTGCATCGACCAGGGAATCAAGCAGCTACTGCCAGGGGGCATGAAATCCATACAACCTGAATAACCCGTAGCAATCACTGGAATACCCATGCCCATAGCTTCTGCCAAGGTGAGACCGAAACCCTCAGAACGGTGCAAACTGACCAGAGCATCGGCGTTGAGATAAAGAGCATCGAGCTGATCTTCTGGCAAAAGAGCATCTAGCCATCGAATACGTGAGTCGTGTGCTGTTCGCTGACGCAGTGCGGCCGCGTTGTCTGGAAACTGTTCACTACTGCTGGTTTTAATCGTCAGCCGTACAACAGGGCCAGCAGGATCAGCCAGAGGGAAGGCAGTTTCAAAGGCCTCAATCACTCCGAGCGGATTCTTTCGCTCGACCGTGCTCCAATAATCAAACAGGGTCAAAAACGTAAATGGCCTCTCTGAGGCCTCTTGCGCTGGCAAGTTGAATCGTGCAGCGTTTAAACGCTCCAACCTTGGCCAATCAGGCAGATGGGGCACAGCCACTACCGGTACTGGGGATCGCTGTGCAAGCGCCTGGGTGGTGAAAGAACTTGGGCACCAAATCTCTTGGTAATCAGCAAAGAAGCGCTCCCAACCTCTTGGGAACTGCTCGAGCTCCCAAGCCCAATAACCAATCCGGACTGGAGCCGTGAGCTGAGGCTGAGCCAGCAACTCTGGAGAACTGGCAAGCACATTGGGATTGGTGTGCACCAAATCCACATGCACCATTGTTGATTCGTCCAATCCTGCAGCACCCACTGCTGCTGAATCGCTAGGCGAAGTCTTTGAGATCAGTTCAGAACTGTTGGCGACCGCCGCATGCGTAGGTAGAACAAGATCTACGGGCAATACAGTGCAACCTGCAGCACGCAATGCTCGAGCAGTAGCCTTGGCACCACCAGCCAGACCAAAAGCTGCGCCGAGGTGCCCAAACAAGCGCACATTCAAAAACAATTCCTCCTGTTATGCCGGATAATAATTGCTCTGAGATGGAACCGGAAATCGCAGAATCTGTCCTTGAACTAACTCCGGAGTCTTTGCAGCAAGCCATTGAGATGCGTCAAAGACTTCATAGAAGGAAACTAAAACAGACACAAGAAGGTATTGCACTAGCAAATTCACTGGAAAGCGATCTTGGTGTTCCCCTACACCGCCTACATGAGCATTTTGGCCCCTATCCACTGTTTAAACTCGGCAGTGATAGCAACACTCCACTCCATAAAAAGCTATATCAACTTCACCATCATCTCAAAAACCTTTATCAAGCCCTATGCTCACGCGTAATTAATGATCTGGTCGGCGAGCCTTGTTACGTGCAAGCCATTCCCTGCTATCGCTTTGGGCTGCCTAATAATCGCTGGGTTGGTGGCTTTCACCACGATTCAGACTTTGGCCATAGCGGTTGGGAACTCAATGCCATCTGTGCTTTTACATCAGCCCATAATACAGCAGCACTACAAGTTGAAAAAGAGATCGGCAATAGTGACTTTGAGCCTCTGCAATTGAAGGCTGGAGATGTGGTGATGTTCGACCATATTGAACGCTTGCATGGCTGCGTACCTAATCGAGAAGATCACTCTGTTGCAAGCATCGACTTCCGCTTTGTTCCTGAACGTTTCGCCGACGATGCCTTCAAATATGCCAAGAACAGTATCAATACAAAAACACCAATGCTACCTGGAGGTTATTTCAGCAAAGAACCCATAATTGTAAACTCATGATGGATATAAGCAGGCGCATTAAAATAAAACTACGCTCAATTGCTCAAGGCATTGCAAGCATCTGGCATGCAGCAACCTTGCCACTGTTATCACCATGGCAGCAACGCGCTAATCAACGACGACTGCACGCAATCCTTGCTCTAAAGCGGATCAAGGAACTGGTCTTACCCGAGGCGATCAGCAGCGGTTGCAAACGACTGGTTCTGTTTTCCCACTTCTCGCCCAAAGGGCGTCTTCAACGCGCCATGAAGCGGGAAATCCAGGACCTCCGCCAACGTGGCTGGCAGGTGTTAATTCTCACCGACCAGCTTGACCCGATCGGACGTCAGTGGTGCCAAGAGCAGCAGGTTGGTTTGCTGTTCCGTGAGAACGAAGGGCGTGATTTTGGCGCTTTTCAGGATGGATGGCTGGCACTCCATAGCCGCGGGCTTTGGGCCAACTGTGAGCAATTGATCCTTCTCAATGACAGCGTTTTTCCAGTGGCCTCCCTAGCAGAAAGCAGCTGGCCTCGGTTTCTCGATGGCGAACGCAAGGAAGTGGTTGGATTCACCGACTCCTATCAAAACGGCTATCACCTCCAGAGCTATGCCCTGAACATTCCAGAGAATGTTTTTCATTCTCCATGGTGGCATCACTACTGGAGCTGTTATCCAGGCTGGGGAGGAATGAAAATTGCCATTCGTGATGGCGAGATTGGTCTATCACAAGCTTGCCTGAAACATGGTATTACGCTCAAACCTCTGCACCCTGTGAGTCGATTACGTGGGCAACTAGCAAGTGGAGAATTGATGCAAAAGCTTGAAGCATTCTGTTCAGCCAAGGCAGCCGAGTTGATCGTGGAGACATTGCTGACCACAAGCACCAGTGCCATGACATTTTTTTCACCAACCCACTACTGGGCCATTCCACTGTTGCTCGATGGCCACCCCTTTATCAAACGCTATCTACTAGAAAGTAATGAAGAGATGTGTCTTGATCCATTGTTAGTGGCTGGCAACAAAGCCGAACTAATTAATCCTGACGAGTTGGTAGATTACCTACGCCCACCAATCATCGGTTTTGCCAATTAAATACTCTAAAGCCAACGAATTACCGCCATACGACGGCGATCAATACGCCACAACAAAAACATTGCCAGCCCCAATTGCAGAATCAAAGCAAGCCATTGCAAACCCCAATGAGGATGGCCAAGGAAAGGGTCACGAGCCATGCGGACCCAGGCATAGAGTGGGTTTAAACGCGTCACCCAAGCCAGCGCACCAAGGCTTTGGCGGTAGAACAAAATTGGTGAAGCAAGAAAGCCAATTTGCAGCAGGATTGGCGTTAATTGCTGTAAATCAGCCAATGTGACGGCAAGAGGGCTAATCAATAATGACAACCAGAGGCACCCAAGTAAAAGATTGAGCATTCCCAACCAACCAGCGTTGAGGAAATACCACCACAGGCCTGGTTGCTTTAGGCCCATCACCAACAACACAGCCAGGAGTGCAATCAACATCGACAAACTGATGGAGACCCACTCCTCAATCACAAACACACCTAATGGCATGGGCTGATTAAGCACTCGCTCACGAGCACGTTCAAACAGCGTGCAACTGGCGGTGATACAGCTTGCAAGCGTGTTCCAGCTCACCAGGCCCAAAGCCACATAAATCCAATAAGCAGACCAGTCTTCAACCCCGGTAATCGTGCCGTAGATGCTGCCAAGCACTGCCATTGTGAGCAGCGCTGAAAGAGCAATCCAACCACTACCGATCAACGTGCGTGCAAATTTCTCCTTGATCCGCAACCAAGCTCCATAGGTCAGAGCGGGGAGCAGAGATTGATAACTACGCCACATAGAACATCTTTAGACCATCGTCTGATACAACTGCAAAGCGCGATAAAAACTACCGTCGTAAATGATGCGACCGCGTTCGAGAATCACACCTCGGCTGCAGTAGCGATGCAAAAGGTCAATCGAATGAGAGGCCAACACCAACGTGCCAGCAGCCTCGATAAAAGCATCCAAATGAGCCTTGGCCTTGCGTTGAAACCACTGATCACCGGCGGCCAATCCTTCATCAAGAGCAAGACCTCGAACCTCACGAAAGGTAATCAGAGCAAACGAGAGACGAGTGCGCATGCCAAGAGACCAGGTTTTAATTGGCGTATTTAAAGCCTTGCCCAGTTCTGTAAATGACTCAATCTCAGCAAGATATTCTTGCCAACTTTGTTTGCGAAAACGATGTAACAAGTGATGATAGCGAGCCAATTGCACGCCGGTAAGTTCCAAGCTATACCCAAGTGATTGAGCAATAATGGGTGACATAGGGTCACCATCGCGGATGAGATTGCCAGCTGTGTGCTCATAAATTCCTCCAAGTAATCTTAATAACGTGCTTTTTCCACTGCCGTTATGCCCCAACAACGCAATACGCTCACCATGGTCAATTCGCAGGTCCAGATGATCAAGAGCAAGGGGGCGCAGCCCATTTGCTCGCTTACCGAGTAGCAACCGCTTCAATGAGCGGCGATGAGCCCTACCACGCAGATCCACGCATACGCCTCTAAGTTCTACATAGGCCGGCCTTAATGAAGGGCCAGTCAATGACAATCTCTCTTCAAGGCGAACAATATCCTCTTCGCCCAGCAAACTCTTAGGGCTTTCATGACCTCTGCGTTCTTTTGCTAGTGCCAAACCCAGCTGATAACGACGTTGCGTTTCGATCGCCAAGAGTTGTTGACTGAGACGGCAATTACCATCGAGCTGCTCATGTACCTCATCCTGAATGGCCTGATTGACGCTGCCAAGACTTTCAGCATCCTGAAGAGATCTATAGAAACGCAAGGCGAGATCCTGAAAGGCTGGGTCCACTGCCTCAAGCGCATTTGGCAATAGAGGTAACTGCCTGAGCCGTAGCGATTTAGAGGGAAGTTGACTAATTTCACAGCCACCAGCACGCCAAGTTGCAAGAATAGGATTGAGCTCAGTTGTGGGATTATCTATCAAACGCTCAAAGCAGATCAAACGCCAGTGCTGGGTGAGCCCTCCGTCCGTAGCCAGCTGCAGCATCTCAAGATTGTGACGCAACCACAGAGCTAACGCTTTTGTGGCATGCATATTGTCGCGGTAACCAATCGATCTCACCACGGCGAAAGGGTGACGAACAATCGCTAAACCCCATAGGAACCACTCAGGCCCCAAAGCATCCACCAAAGCTGGCATGGTCAGACAGAGCCTGGGGTCTTTAAGTACCAGCAAAGGCGTTGACACTTGAGAATGATCAAGCGGAGGTTGACACCAACTCTTGATCAAACGCCTTGCTTCAAGAGCTACCCCAGCAGATGTAGGAGGAATCTCAACCGAATTGGATAGATGCCAAACGCCATCCCAAAGGCAGCCCTGACTAGCCAAAATAGCTTCATTAAGGGCTACGAAGTCTGCAGATTCTTGAAACCCATCAGGGTTATCGGTTGCAGGTGGCAAAAGATTTGGTGGCAGCTCCACTCCATAGGAATGGAGGCACCTTGCCAAAAAAGAAGTGCCGCTTCGGTGCATACCAAGCACCCACAGCGGCATAGACAATGAAGAGTAGCTAGAGATATCTATCGAAAGTATTGAGTGTGCTAATTGAGTTTGCTTGATTTAATCAAACAAAGCTAATATCATCAGCATCAATCGTTCCACCATTAGAAGTAATCGTAGTCGTAGCAGTCGTATCTCCTGAAAGTGTAATAGTAATTGAATTTGTGCCTTGACCACTAATCGTCACACGGCCCTCAATGTCTTTATTAAAGGTAATCTTGTCGTCACCACTGGAGTCGAAGTCAGTGATGGTATTAACATCACCATTACCAAGCTGATCAACAGTCACATACAACTTGTCATCGCCTTTACCTAATGTCGCGGTATCACTACCAGAGCCTACGCGGACAATGTCGTCACCTGACCCAGCGTTGACTTCATCATTTCCAGCGCCTGCACGAACGAAGTCATTTTTGTCAGACCCACCAATCTCGTCAGCACCTGTACCAGTGTTGATGTAAAGGTTGACTCCTGTGACCGATGCCCCAGGTGCATTATCAGCGATGCTTGAGGTGGAACCGCCAAGCTTTGCAGTTCCATCAATCGTAGTGCTACTACTTACGAAGGCATTCGTAAAGTTAGCGACAACTTTTCCTGCGTAACTATCACTAATACCGACTGAAGACCCACTTTGATCAAGGGCATTCCCGGCCGCATCAGTTGCACCACCAATATTGAGGGTTGCTTTGCCCGCGCCGGTCACAGAGATCTCTGAACCAACAGTGCCAGGAGCAAGGGTGATCGTGCCAGAATCGACTGTTGATGCGATATCGAATGTAACAGGTGTAGTGGATGTGGCTGGGTCGGTAATGACGAAAGTCTCACCAGCGATCGCGTTGGTAGACGTATCCGCCTTGGGCTCCGCAGTGACAGAACTAGTAGAGACTGACTTGACAGAGTCGATTACTGCTGACACGTTTTAAAACCCTGAGATAAATCTAAATCAAACTCTAGTCCAAACAGGCTCATTCGAGCAAGAAAATGCTCAATTCTATGCAAAAAGCCACACAAGCAGATCAGAACCCTTATCTCCCCCCAAAGCTGGTTTTTACTATTTTTACTATCAATACCAAGCCCTCGCGATCAGATTTTGAAATAAATAGTGCTGTGCATAGTAAAAAAACATTCCAAATCTGATCGCAAACTAGAAGAAATAATTTCCGCCAACCCTCGATTCATATTGAGATGACGCCACTCTGAAAGTAATTTTGTTAGATCCTGCTCCAAACCAAGGAATTTGATAACTCTCGCCAACTGCTGAGAAGGCTTGCGAAAAAGACGCTCACTCTGAACGAGTAACAATTGCCTCGCTGGGATCTGCTTTGCCCAGCGCTTGTAAGGAGCATCATAACAACTGCCTTGCAGGGCACCAGTTCCAAAAGTCTTCAAGCTGATCAGCTCATCATCATGAAGAGCTGCAAGATGGTTGAGTTCATGCCGCAGCAAAAACTCCACATCGCCCTTCAAACCCTCAAAACGACGCAGGTGCGCAGCAGCAGGCTTTAGAGGCTATGGGTGCTAGAGGCTCTCTTGCTCTACTTCAACAACGGGCTATACCTCACACTTGGCAAAGGCGCCAGGCTCTTTGGCGCCGACAGATTGAGTTGGATTTTGTGCCAGTTGAACGTCTCGAACGTCTTGTGTTGCGCCGTTCTGTGGCCCTCGTTCCCAAGCAGGCCTGGCAGGAACAAACGCAGTTCGGGCTATGGGGAGATCTTGATGGTGTGGCTCTTGCTGGTTGGGCAGAGGCTTTACGGATGCAACCTCCCGGCGAGCCCATTACACTTTGGTTGCTGGCAAGCCCAGATCCTCAACTGCAAATTCACAACCTTGAGTTGCTGTTGCAAGAGGTTGATTTCAAGGTGAATCTGCGCCATTGGCCGTTATGGGATGCCGTACGCCATGGCGAAATAGGTGTGTTGTTGGTGGCTCATCGTGCTCCTTTGCCTTCACTGCTTGATCAGCAACCATCCCCATTGATCTGGCAGGAGCGCGCTAATCCACATCGTTGGCAATTGCTGAACAACTGATGGGATTGGCATCGACACCCAGCTCTCGCTTGCGGAGCTTTTGGCGGGACTGTCGAGCAGCTGCTCTTGCTGGCACTCTTTCTCATGCTCGTGCTTTGCAGTTGGTGCAGCTGGCTGTCGAAGCTGGGCGTTGGGATCGTTTGCACCGTTGGTTGCCATCATTGTTGCTCGCAGGCGTTGGGATCGCTGAGCGCTCAGGTAGTGCGGTAGCGATAGCGGCCTGGTTTCGCAGTCAGCAACGACCTGTGGAAGCGATGCTTTGTCTTGAGCTGGTGCCTTGGGAGCAGGTTGATGCCCATGCCTGGTTGTTGCGTGGTGTAGTGGAGCATTCTCTTGATCGACTCTCAGAGGCTCAGCTTTCGTTCGCCCGTGCAATTGCAGAGCCTTCCTTGCAGGGCACTGTTGCCTATCACTTAGGCGAGCTGCATCGTTCATTGGCTCAATTTGACCAGGCTGCCGGTTGGTATTTGGCAAGCCTCGCGATGGATCCGAGCCATCGTGCCAGCCATGATTGTTTGCAGTACACACGTTTCTCTGCGACGTTGCTGCCGCGAGTGATTTGTGCTTATCAGCATTTAGTGGAGCAGGTGCCTGAGCAGGCTCTGCCCCGCCAGCTGCTAGCTCATTACCTGCTTCAGAATGGCCGCAGGCAAGAGGCTTTGCTGGCCTGCCGCCAAGCCAGTCGGCTTGAGCTCGGTCCTCTTGCAGCACAGTTGGCGCCTAAAGACACGCCTGCCATTCCGCCGGAGTTTGTGATTGCCGGTGTGCCGAAGGGAGGAACGACATCTCTTTTGCACTGCCTCTCCCACCATTCACGTCTTTGGTGCCACCCGCGCAAGGAATTGCATTTTTTTGATGAGGGTTTTTCTCTTGGTCAGGC
>QCLC01000021.1 GCA_003214855.1 Prochlorococcus sp. AG-412-I05
CAAGTAGCACAAATAATTGACATGAAGAAGGGCACCCGCGTTGGATGCCCTCAAGTCCAGGACTAGTTTTCAGGGTTTCAACGTCCCCGGACTCCTGATCTAGGTCTAAGCAAGCAGAAACAAGGTGTCAGTAGGAAAAAGTACTGCATGTTGATTGGCTCGACATGCTTGATTTATTGCCCGTGCAAAGACTGCTGCTGTTGTTGCCGTCAGAATCCCCAGTAAAAGTTTGCCCCGGGCCATCACACTCCACAAAGCGAATGTTCACGCCCTCATTACTTAATTAGGCGCTCATTAACGCCAACAGCCTTGCCTTGGCGTTCCTGCACTTTTTGCACCAAGGCCCAGTAACACATCAAGTTGCCGCACAGCTCCAACAGTCACTGAACCCTGCCCGCGCTTAATGCCATCAGCAGCCGCGGCCTGAAGCTGATGAATACACCAACAGAGTATTTCTTGCCGGTCTACCGCGACTTCATGCACATCGTTGCGGATCTGCATCCATGCCTTCTTCAACAACCGGTAGCCCTGCCTGCGTGATAACCCCCACTGTTGGGACGCATAGGCGGCACAGGTACTGTTGCTGGAACCCGAGAGAACCATTTGGGCAAGCTCATCAACTCGTGTAGCCATTGCTTGAGTGGTTGCCCTGGTCATTCCACTTAATGCTGATTGGCCTGGTTTAGAGCAGGCTTTTGTTTATTGAAAGCTAGCCCTGACTGCCTAGAAACAATTGCTAGAAGGCTGTTTGTTCCTCTTCAAGGCATGACAATTCTGCGCATAATTCTGCGCACATAAATTGTATTAATTAAGTCCAAATGTATTTATGCCAATGGTTTTGCTTTGGTCTAAAACCTGCATGGCATTCAGGGGGTCAGGAGTTCGAGTCCGCTTGGCTCCATTAGGTTTTGAAGGATCAAGTAAGTCAAAATGAGGTTTTCAGAGGTTTTGTTCATCGTTTTAATGTTATTTGCCTGAAATAAATTTGTCCCCACCTTTGGAGTATGCAGTAATGAAAAACATCAAATTGCGGCTAAATCTCTAGAAACCTTCTGTTCTGAACCTAGTTTTTCTTGGTCGTGTAGTTGGTTCCCAATAAAAAGAAATAACTATGCCTAATACGAGTCAGATTAAAAAAAGAGAGCACTATGGCAGTAAAACTTCTTAAATAAAATCAAGAAAAGTTCGCTTAACTATTTGCGAATTAAATCATGTTGATTTAGATGAATTTAATTCTGAAGATTGGGGAAAAGGCTCTATTAAAAGCAAATGAAAAAAGATCCATCCTAACTATCTTCTTTTCACTTTTTGGTTCAAATTAAACGAAAACTAATAATATTTTTATTAAAGAAAATGATAGATTAAATAATGATTTAATTATATTTAATTAATTCTTTCCTTTTTTTCTAAGAATAACCATTAAATCATTACCAAATCCAATATCATCTAAAATCATATGCGTCTGCATGAACTCAAAAGCTTTATTAAGACTCATTTTTGAAAAATTATACTTTTGAGGAATTAGCGAGATATCCTCTGCAAAGGCATACATAGCTGGATAAGAAAAAGTTTTGTATTCTGATATGGTTAACTGATATTTTTCAGCAAATTTTGTTAAACTTCTAATATCATAATGGAATAAATGAATTGGCAATTCTAAACAAGATTTATTTATTTTATATATTAAACCATCGTTATTTGGCACACATATAATTGCTATTCCATCTTTACTAAGGTTTGAATTTATAAATTCAAAGTATTTTGAAGGTGAATGGACATGCTCTAAAGACCAATTTAATCGTATTATATCAAACTTATTTAGGCTTGATATTTCGTCAATAGTTTTATATGATTTTATATTATTTGAAGACAAAACATTTCTAGCATCATCAGATATTTCTATTCCTATAACTTTTATTGTCTTACAAAGAGACAGTAAAGAACTAGCTGTCCCCCAGAAATTCGCATTAGAGCCTGACCCGCACCCAATATCTAAAAAAGATATTTCCTTTTGTGATGTAATATCTTGATTAAGATAGACAAGAACAGGATCAGGTATATTTGGTTTTAACAACTGTATCAAAATACGATTTATTTTTCCAGGAAATAGAGGTGATATTGACCTGATAAAAGAATTATTTACTAGTCTATTCAAAGCATGATTTATTACCTTTTTCGTTAAACTCTTATCTTTATGAAAAGTATATTTATCAGAGTAGTATCTTCCTATACTTTCTTTATTAGGTCTTGGATTCGTGAAAATGAGTCCACATTTTCTACATTTAACCACCTCGAAAATCTCATCTGTGGTTTTATGAATTAAATCTGTTTGTTTTGTGATGAAATTATATTCAGCGTGACCACATAAATCACAACTAACCCTCTCTTTTCCCTTTCCTGTTTGCATTTTCTTGACATAAATACTAATTAAAATCTTAGCACATTAAATAACTTTATCACTTTACCTTTAATATACCAATGTGATGAAATTTAAAATTTTTTGAAATTACCAAGCAAGAAAGTTAAATTTTTCTAAAGATTCTTTTCAAGAAAATGTTCAATGGTGTGTTTTGTAGCATTATTTTCCCCTTTATTTCTTTTGCCCTGTTTTTTTCTCGTAGGTTCTAACCGTTGGAAAAAGATCATTTAGTGGCTTTTCAGTCCTGTTTTGCGTGACTGCTATTGCAGTACTTTTCTAGGCTGTTTCGATCAAATCTTTTTCATCAGTCCATTTACCATAAAACTTGTGATGCGTCTTTGGGTCATGCCCCATCAGTGCTGGTTTTATTCACTATCTTTTAAATTTTCTAATTCAATAGACAAGTGATAGAGGGCGATGCCAAGAAAAGCGCCTAAGGCAAATTGGCCATCAGCTTTGCTTGCGATTTCTATCGCAACAATCAGGATAAAGATTGTTAGCATCAAGGCGCGCAGAGTGCGTCGCTTGATAGCTTTATTTCTTAGCCTCTTGTGGAGGAGGGAGTTGGTCTCACTCATCCATTGTTCAAACTGTTCTCTTGATTGAGTCACTCCTGAGTTGCCAGCACCTGTGATTGCTGATCCTACTGTGTTTTGTCTAACCTTTTCAGTGTGCGCATAAGCAGGCCAATCAATAGTCCAGAGAAGGTTCCTGCAAGAATTTGGCCATCGTTGGGAGCAACTTCTAGCATCATGATAAATATAAAAATTGTCCATATCAATAGCCTCAGGTTGTACATTTTTAATGTTAAGCTCTTGGTTAATGATAGTGAGTCGTTTATTTAAAAATAAACTTTAATCTTTCAATTTGAGTTGATCTTTTGCGATGCTTTTTGCTCTGTGCTGGCAAGCTTCGGGATTACGCCGGCAGCTTCTAATTCCTCTGTTAAGCCAAATGAGGCAGAGTCAACAAGACGATCAGGGAATAAAACCCCATCTAAATGGTCACATTCATGTTGGATCACTCTTGCGGGGAAGCCCTCAAGGCAATGCTCAATATCTATCCCATTTTCATCGAGCGCCCTGTAGTGAACCCGACTCCAGCGGGACACCTTGCCCCGTAGGCCTGGCACACTCAAGCACCCCTCCCAACCATCCTCTCGATCAGAGCCGATTGGTGTTAAGACAGGATTAATCAGAAGTGTTCGTGGAATCGCTGGGGCCTCGGGGTAGCGGGGATTTGGGCCTCCTCCGCCAAACAGCACCACTCTTAAAGGCACACCAATTTGTGGTGCGGCGAGCCCTGCTCCTTGATGGGCCCTTATCGTGTCTTGTAAATCCTTGATCAGTTCACTGATTAGCTCATTCGAAACATCATTAACTTCATTGGACACTTGCCTCAGTAGAGGATTGCCCATGCGCAGGATTTCCTGTACAGGCATCAGCTCTACTCCTGTCTCTTTGTCGCTTGGCTTCTCGCGAACAAAACAAAACCAGCCACAAGGATAAGCAAGATTGCATCTATGGACAAGTGAGTTGCCAGGTTCATTGTTTTGGCTGCTGTAAATGTTCAGTTGTTTAGCAGTTTCTTGCAAAAATCACTTGAGTGAGTCACTGCTGCGCTCCAGTTGTCGGCTTCAGTGAGTCCAGAGCTTCGGGTGGGTTTGAAGCTGTGATCTCCGGCAGGCATCCATTGCAAAGAGACCTTTGGCGACAAAGTGTAGGTTTCTACCTCGTCTCGTCGTCCCATCCCATCGCGTTCGCCTTGCAAAATCAAGGTTGACGTCTTTTGTACGGCAAGATGTTCAGTTCTCAACTGCTGAGGTTTCCCCAAGGGATGAAAGGGGTAACCTAGGCAGATGCAGCCAAGTACGTTCATTTTGGCTGAGAGTTCATCTGCCAGAAGACTGGCGACCCTGCCTCCCATCGACTTGCCAGCGATGAAGACGGGCCGACTTGCAATTTCTATCTCCACTTGCTCGAGGAAGACTTGCTTCAATTTCGGCAATCGATCAGGGGGAGAGCGTTTGCCATTGATGCGTTGTTGAGCCATGTAGGCGAATTCAAAGCGCACCACTCGCCAACCGATCCCAGCTAAGCCACTAGCTATCGCTGTCATGAAAGGGCTATCCATCGCTGCACCAGCCCCATGCGCTAAGAGCAGGGTTGCAGGAGCATCGCTAGAACCATTCACCAAGCGTGGGGTGGGATCCATCGATGAGTTATTCATCTACGCATTCTCCTGATTTATGCCAGCTAAGTAGACATGCTTGGTGAGTTATCGGTTTTTGTCAGGAAGGAACGGAATGGCTCACTCAAAAAATCGTAGGAAGCTAATCAGTGGGGTTGTGACCTAGGGCTGATCTAACCCCCGATAAAAAGTCGGTACTTCGTAAGTGCAGTGTTTCTAATTGCCTTCCAACCAGAACTCGCAAGCTTGATCACCTATGCCACAGCGGCAGTAAGCAAGTGATGAGACGTTTAGGAGAGTTCAGCTTCTGACTAAGGGAATCAATCAGAATTCAACAGCATCGGATAAGGATTTTTGCTAGCTCAATCTTGTCTTAAACGGATGATGCGATCGAAAGCAACGTTATGCACTCAATGGCTGTTCCTCTTGTTGATCAATGGAAACCACTTGGAAGTCAAGCTTGGCGGCCTCTCGATCACTTAAACGTCGAGTCCAGGCACCTTGAATTGGATCATTCCAACGAAACCCAGCTTCCTTGGCTAAATGTCTTTGTGCATAAGACACCTGAGCACGCATCAAACGCCTTGGTTCAAGCCCATGAAGCAGCAGAGTTTCGAGATCTTTGCAACGGGCGAACACCTCGGCCAGATAAATGCAGTCGGTGAGAGCACGATGGGCGGCCCATACCGGCACGCCATAAGCGAGAGCCAAATCTCTTACAGAAGGCCTAGAACGAAGCTGACGATCAGCTGGCCAAGCGATGTTTTCCATCGTGCACAGCCAGGGCTTGGAGACAGCTGGAAGCTGATCCTTTCCGAACCACTGACGATCGAAGCCAGCATTGTGAGCAACTAACAGATCAGCGGCATCCAGTAAGGCTTGGAAATAGTCCAGTCCTTGTCGCCAAGGTTGATCCAAGCGAGTGACCTCAGCGGGGATGCGATTGATCGACTCAGCCGCATTGGTTTCCACAGGTAGCAAAAAGGAATGCTGGGCAAGCACAGCACGTTGCGGTGCATGGAAAAGGATGGCGCCAACCTCGAGGCAGTGACCTCGCTTCGGATCCAATCCAGTGGTTTCCGTATCGATGATCAGCAACATCTCTGGCAGTGAGCTCAAAGCTTCTCGAGGCAACGAAGGCAGTGCCACTGGTGCAGAAGGTTGCGGTAAAGAGACAGCCTTTGAAGTAGAGCCAGCCTTTGAAGGAGTGACAACTGCCTCTTCTGCATTGAGATCGGGGAGAAGATCCAACTGACCAGCTCCAAAGAGATGCTGCTTTGCTTCCCCCACTCCGAGTTCATCGATCGATTGCTTGTATTCTCCCGCACCCATCAAGGGGCTCTCTAGGGTGCGTCATAGATGCGAGCTTCTGGATGGCCCTTCAAGTTGGTGATAAGGCTCCTGCCATTGATCTGGTCGATCAAAATGGCAACAAGCGGCGGAGTAATGATCTCAAAGGCAAAGTACTCGTGTTGTTTTTCTATCCCAAGGACGACACACCTGGATGTACAGCCGAAGCTTGTAGCTTTCGAGACAATTACTCAGTTTTTGAGAAACTTGGTTCTGAAGTCTGGGGGGTGAGTGGAGACGATGACATCAGTCATCGACAATTTGCAGAACGACATGGCCTGCCCTATGCATTACTGAGCGACAAGGACAACACACTGCGGCGAGCCTTTGAAGTTCCTCGCACCCTTGGGATGCTGCCAAGCCGAGTGACTTACGTGATTGATGGCCAAGGAACAATCCGCCATATTTTTAATAATCTCCTCGATGGTCCTGCTCATATGCGTGAGGCATGTCGCGTCGTGGAGGAAATCAAAAAGAAACGATGACCAGATGGAGACGCCTCGGCAACGTCTGGGGACTATGGCCAGCTCAGCCAATCGCACTGGTCGAGATGGTGGGGGGAAGTTATTTGGCGGCGAGCCCCCAGCTCAGCTACCGACGATTGCTTGAAGGTTTAGCTGACCACAATCTGGCGGTTCATGCTTGGGGCTATGTGCCAGGCTTCGACCATCAGGCTCAGGCCAATGAAGCTTGGAAACATTTGCGTCGTTGTCGACAACAACTTGAGGCCAGAGTCGGAGCCCTTCCCACACCCCTTCGCTTGGGCCATAGCCTTGGCTGCAAGTTGCATCTTCTAGCCCCAGATGGAGGTCGTAACAGCAGGGCTTTGGTGGCATTGAGCTTCAACAATTTCACGGCTGATCGTTCGATTCCCATGCTTCGCGAACTTGCACCAAAGCTTGGCTTTTACACGGAATTCAGCCCAAGCCCCAATGAAACACTGCGATTGATCCGCGAGAGTTACCACCAAACTCAGAACTTATTGGTGAGTTTTGGGAATGACAGCCTCGATCAGACCCCAAGCCTTTTGCATAGTCTCCAGCAGCGAGTGGAAGATGCAACACAAAGCTTGCATCTTCCAGGCGATCACCTCACCCCAGCCAGTGCAGGGTTACGGCAGAACCTTCTCGGCGACTGGGCGGATGACTCCGCCCGGGCCGAGACTCTCAATCAATTGGTGGAAACGATCTCCTCTTGGGCAAGCCCATGAACGAGGTCGTGATCAGGCTCTAAGCCGATCGAGCACGGAGCGATCTTCCAGGGTGCTGGTATCACCCTTGACCTCCTCTCCAGCGGCCAAAGCCCGCAAGATACGGCGCATAATTTTGCCGCTGCGGGTCTTGGGTAAGGCATCACTGCAACGGATTTCATCAGGTCGAGCAATGGGGCCGATTTCCTTGCCCACATGAACACGAAGTTCCTGAATCAAAGCATCACTCACTTCCCTGCTTGCCTCCAAGGTGACGAAGGCCACGATCGCTTCACCTTTAAGGTCATCAGGTCTTCCAACCACTGCCGCTTCAGAGACTGCCGGGTGACTCACCAATGCCGATTCGATTTCCATCGTGCCAAGACGATGGCCTGAAACGTTAATCACATCATCCACCCTGCCCATCACCCAGAAATAACCATCACCATCTCGACGAGCCCCATCGCCTGCGAAATAGATGAAACTGCCATCCTTAGGGCGTAAGTATTCCCAATAGCTCTCTCTAAAGCGTTGAGGATTTCCGTGCACGGTGCGCATCATTCCTGGCCAAGGACGTCGCACGACCAGATATCCACCTTCGTCAACGTCTACCGGCTCGCCTTGTGCATCAACTACATCAGCCTCAATGCCTGGTAGGGGAAGGGTCGCAGATCCTGGTTTTGTTGGCGTCGCACCAGGCAATGGGCTGATCATCACTCCACCTGTCTCCGTTTGCCACCAGGTGTCGACAATTGGGCAACGATCACCACCGATCACCTCGCGATACCACATCCAGGCCTCAGGATTGATGGGTTCTCCGACGGTACCTAGCAAGCGCAGACTGCTCATGTCGTATTGATCGGGTACAGCCCGACCACTTTTCATGAATGCCCGAATTGCCGTAGGTGCGGTGTAAAAAATCGTGATCCCGTGCTTCTGAATTAGCTCCCAAAAGGCTCCAGGCTTGGATGGGCGTGGTGCCCCCTCATACATCACAGTTGTCGCCCCATTGGAAAGAGGCCCATAAACAATGTAGCTATGGCCTGTGATCCAGCCCACATCGGCTGTGCACCAGTAGACGTCTTCGTCGCGAATGTCGAAGATCCACTTGAAAGTGAGGTGAGCCCAGAGGTTATAGCCTGCCGTGCTGTGCACAACGCCCTTTGGCTTTCCAGTGGAGCCAGAGGTGTAGAGCACAAACAGGCGATCTTCACTCGCCATGGGTTCCGCTGCGCACTCTTGAGATTGAGCTGACACAAGCTCGTGCCACCACTGATCTCGACCAGCTTCCATCACCACGCTTTCTTTCGTGCGTTGCACCACCAGCACTGACGTCACGCTGGGGCAGGCACCCTCGGCTAATGCAGCATCCACTGCCGGCTTCAAGGCAACGGCCTTGTCCTTACGAAAACCACCATCAGCAGTGATCACGGCTTTGGCTTCACCATCCACCAAACGATCTCTAAGGGCTTCAGCGGAAAAGCCACCAAAGACAACAGAATGTGGGGCTCCGATACGGGCGCAAGCCAACATGGCAATGGCCGCTTCTGGGACCATTGGCATATAAAGGGCAACCAGGTCACCTTTGCCAATGCCAAGAGCTTTCAGCGCATTGGCAGCCCTGCACACTTCAGCATGAAGTTCTCGATAGGTGAAGCGCCGTACATCACCTGGCTCTCCCTCCCAGATCAGGGCTGTTTTGTCTGCCTTCGGGCCATTGAGATGGCGATCAAGACAGTTGAAGGAAAGATTTGTCGTGCCTCCTTCAAACCAACGCGCAAAGGGAGGATTCGACCAATCGAGAACGCTATTAAAGGGTTCAAACCATTCCAGCTCAGTGCGGGCGGCTTCACCCCAGAAACTGTCAGGATCAGTTTTGGCTTGCTTTGCCATCCGACGATAGGCTTCCAGGCTGCCAACCATCGACTGTGAGGCCAGCTCTGCGGAGGGATGAAAGACGCGCTGCTCCTGCAGGACTGACTTAATGGTGCCGGATGGATCAGGGGACATAAGGCAATCAATGACCTGTGATTTTCCGCATTCAAGCGATTAAGAGCAAGGACTTCAGCGCTGTGACACGCTTGTTTAAACGAACCCCATCAGCGACAGTCTCTGAAGGGCCTCTAAATGAGTACAAATTGAAAGGGTAAAAATCTGAAAGAAGATAAAAATACGAAGCAAAATGATCTTTTCAAAGTCTTTTCCTATCTGCTTGCAGGCCTTCAAATATAGCCATGAAAAATACATTCCTGCTAACGGTGAAAAGAATGCTCATGGCAGCACAACGATGGACCAACTCTGTGGGTAATCCATTGGCTCGGAATCACTTCAATATGAAAATTGTGATTAGGTCGTAAAGTTGATTGTAAAAGCGATGCCGGCTGAGTTGATTCGTGCGCTTGATAAACTTGAAGAATGCATTCATTCTCTGGCCTAGATACTGATGACACATACATTTTTCGACTTTCATCAGGTCGGCTGTCTTGTGCTTACAGAATTTCTTGGAATATCTCAGTAGCATGATTGCTTGGCGGCCATATTCACTACTTCAGTTGAGTGGAAGTTTAGGGATTTGTTTGATGCCTTGAATGGCAGCTTTCTTTGGCCAAGGGTACTCTCTTGCTTAAGTAATCCCATCATGTCTGGCTTGTCCGACAAGTGTTTGTTTTTGCTTCATGGCAGATTTGTGCTTGGATTGACGATGAGATCCTCTGATAGTCGAATAAGCCGCAAGTCAATTAGAGCCTACATCTCAATGCAAAATCGCAGGTTTCAGCTAAAAATTCGATAGCTGCTTCTTTTTGCGAGTGATGAGCAGTCTCTCTCTCGATGTGAGCCACTTTTACAGGAAATGTGTTAAAAGTATCAGTTGGGACACACAACCTCCGGTTAAACCATTGAAAACTTGGATCCAATCGAAAATAACTGAGCTGGATATTGAGTTTTAATCAAGTCAACCGACAGGGTGCGCATTGGTTTATGTCCTTCCCTGCGGCCTGCTTGTTTGATCTCGATGGAGTGTTGTTGGATACTGAACCTCTACATGCTCAGGCCTGGTCTCAAACAGCGGCTGTCTTTGCTACCAGTCTTAGTACAAGTCAGTTGTCGATGCTAAAAGGTCGGCGTCGGCTTGATTGTGCTCAGCTGGTCAACAACTGGTTGAACACTCCGGTAGGGATCGAAGAGCTCTTAGCCGTGCGCCAGCCGATCGCAAAGCACCTGCTCAGTCAGGCCAAAGCCATGCCTGGAGCAGAGGAACTGGTTCGCTGGTGCTACGACCACAGGCTGCCAATGGCCATGGCCTCCAGTAGTGCGGCAGATGCCGTGGCTTTTAAAAGTATCCATCACAGCTGGATTGAACTGATTCAGACTCGGGTTCTTGGCGATGATCTATCTCTTACAGCAGGCAAACCCGCTCCAGATCCTTATCTGCTTGCCGCGCGGCGGCTGGCGGTCAAGTCGACTGACTGTTGGGCATTGGAAGACTCTCAGGCCGGCACACAGGCTGCCCTAGCCGCAGGGTGTCATGTCTGGGTGCTGAGCGAAAATGACGTCCACATCAATTGCGATGGCAAGTTTCAAGATGAGAATCCTCGTCAAATCGCTCAGTTAAAAATTGTTCTTGATCATCTCCAGCAGGCTTGGGATGCACTCTGAAAAGCTCAGTAGAGACGGCTTAAAACAAAATCGGGTAGTTCTATTAATGCACGCTGGCAAGGTGAATCTGGTAGCCAAGCGATGGCTTCACGAGATTCCCTGGCAAAATCTTCAGCCAATTGACGGCTGCGTGAAATAGCCTGCGAATCATGCACCAGCTCTAGGGCTTGATCAATATCGTTCTCTTCACTGAACTCTCGCTCAATCAGACGAGCTAGAGCCAAATGCTCCTCTAGCGCATAGAGAGCCGGTGCCGTTAGATAGCCACTGGCCAAATCACTCGCGGCAGGTTTCCCTAATTGCTGTTCACTGCCTGTGAAGTCGAGGATGTCATCGACAACCTGAAAGGCGAGTCCAAGCTGGCGACCGAAGTGATGCAGTGATTTCTGATGCTCAACACTTTCACCACTGAGCACGCCGGCAGCCTGCACACTGTTGGCCATCAGAGAAGCCGTCTTGCAATAGCTCTTCTCCAGATATGTCGCAAATGATTGGCCGGTGTCATACCGATAGAGGCCCTGCTTAACCTCCCCATCGGCGAGGTCCATGATGACCCGACTGAGAAGCTTTACTACAGCTAAGTTATCCAGATTAGCCAGATGCCAACTGGCCTGTGCGAATAGAAAATCACCTGCCAAAACCGCAACGCGATGATTGAAACGGCTATGAACAGTGGCCACGCCTCGGCGAGTGGCTGCCTCATCGACGACGTCGTCGTGAACAAGAGAAGCCGTGTGAATCATCTCGGTAATCTCCGCCAGCCGACGATGACGGGCCGAGAGATCACCATCAGCAGATAAAGCTCTTGAGATCAACAGCACAATGCCCGGGCGAAGGCGTTTGCCCCCGGCACTGAATAAGTGCTCTGCCGCTGCTTGAAGAATGGGATGACCGGCACCAATCAAGCTGCGCAGATCAGTGAGCAGGGTCTCAAGATCCAGCTCGACCGGCTGCAGCAGCTCAGTAACGGTGGCCATGGATTCCCTCGGTGGAGTGATCTTACGAGGCGCAGGCAGGACATTGCAGTGAAACCAACTCAACTTGAGGACGCTCGCCCAACCATGGCGTAGCACGTATGGCAAAGCCCTCGGGATTGGCAGTCACGCAGAACCGTGTAGAGGTCAGCGACAGTGAGGTTCCCAATGGGGTCGTTGGGCTGCCCAACAGAACATCCAGCTCGCGCGCCACACCGATAGCAGGATCAATTAAGCGCACATTTTGCGGCAAAATCTGACGCAAGATCGGTTCAAGAAGAGGATAGTGAGTACATCCGAGAACCACTGCTTCCACCTGTGCAGCCAAGAGTGGATTCAGATACTCACGCGCCGCCTGATATAGCTCCTCGCTGCTGAGTTGACCAGTCTCAATCAATGGCACAAAGGCCGGACAACCCTGCTCAATAACCATCGTGCCTGGTCGAGAGATCTCAATTTGTTTGCCATATGCGCCTGATGCAGCAGCAGCAGGAGTGGCCAGTACTCCCACACGCCCTTCCGAAAGCATGTTGGCTGCTGCCTCGATCAACCTCACGACAGGGATCCCTCCCGCAACCGCTTCAGCCACATCAGAAGCCAACGCATTCGTGGTGTTGCAAGCCATCACAACCGCAGTCACTTGCTGGTCTCGTAACCACTGGACAACCTCCTTGGCGATCACTCGGATTTCATGCGGCATGCGGTTTCCGTAAGGGACTCGGGCGGTATCACCGAGATAGAGACAAGGCACCTTTCCATGGCGCTCAAGCACTCGTCTGAGCACAGTCAGCCCACCCACGCCGCTATCAAATAGTCCCAAGCGAGGCTTCAACGGACTCCCTGCAAATAGTTGAGGATGCCAGTAGCTATAGCCAGAGCCAACTTGCGGCGATGGGCTGCTGAAGCCAGCCGAGGAGCATCTAGCCGTCCTGTTAAAAAACCTGTCTCGACAAGGGCGGAGGGCATTGTGGTTCGCCGGATGACAAAGAAACGGCCCCGTCTGACCCCTCTGTTGGGGCTCCCAGGGGAGACGTTCAGCACCTGTTGCTGGATATGAGACGCCAACCTGGCTGAACGGGAATCAGAGAAATAGAAGGTTTCGATTCCATTGACCTGTGGTCTGGACATGCTGATGGCATTGGCATGAATGCTTACAAATGCTGTAGCACCTACTCGATTGGCGATCGCCACTCTTGGCGGTAGATCCACATCCACATCAGCCGTGCGGGTCATGATGACCTGCACCCCTCGAGCTTCTAATAGCTGGGCTACCTGAAGGGAAACATCGAGAACAACATCCGTCTCACGAAGACCTCGAATCCCTATGGCACCAGGGTCTGGACCACCATGACCAGGGTCAATGACAACTCTAAAGCGCCCGCGTGGGACATTCGGCAAACCAGAGGCATTGATAGGCGTCCGTGTGGGGGTAATCCGGATTCCAGGAGCCCATCGGCTCAAAGTTGATGCTGTCAGGTCTCCTTCACCGATACGGCGAAGCCCACGGGTCGGTAAGCCTTCGAAGTTGAGCTTCCAGCGGTCCGGAGAGGTTCCTACCAGTTTGAGCTGATTTGGATTCAGAGAGATTGATGGTTTGAACTCAATCACCAGTCGAGTTGAGCCAGGCGTTGGTTTCCCTAAACGAATCGCACGCACCGGCCCGCTACCCCGCAGGCTGCGGGAGCGGCTCAATTCGCCAGGAAAATCAATCCAGACCTTTGCTCCTTGGGCACCATCCGCTGGTTGAAAGAACGCTTCTAGACGAGCCCCTCTTGATGTACGCAACTGCAACACCCCGTCGCTTCCAAGTGCCCATGCCGCTAAAGCGCTTGCCGCTCTGGTCGGCAACGCTGCCAAAAGCAAAGGGATCTGCAAGGCACCAACCACCAGCAGGATGAGAGGGCGGGACGGAGCCGAGGCCATTGGCTCAGAACAGTGCTGCCTGCCGGTGTTGGAGGCTTGGCATTTGCGCGCGAATGCGACCAATGTGCGAGTTATCCACAGGAGCAATGGCTGCACCCTGACCCACCCCTGCATCAGCTAAGACGGTTCCCCAGGGATCAATCACCATGGCATGTCCATGGCTTTGCCTACGGCTGTAATGACGACCTGTCTGGGCAGGTGCAAGTACGTAGGAGGTGTTCTCGATGGCCCTGGCCTGAAGTAAGACCTGCCAGTGATCTTTTCCGGTGAAAGCCGTGAAGGCTGCTGGAATCATCAATAACTCGGCGCCAGCACCGACGAGATGGCGATAGAGCTCAGGGAAGCGCACGTCGTAGCAGATGGATAGTCCCACTCGACATAGTCCTGGCACATCCACGACCGGTGGTAGTTCACGACCAGACCTAGTCGTGGCCGACTCCTGATAGGTGTTGCCTTCAGGAAGATCCACATCGAAGAGATGAATCTTGTCGTATCTCGCTAGCAGCTGACCATCACGACCGACCAATTCAGCTCTGTTGACAGTGTGATTGCTATCTCCTGCAGGTACAGGGAAGCCCCCGCCCAGGAGCACCACCTGGTAGCGCCTTGCCATGGTGACCAGAAAGCGGCTGCATTGTTGAGCTAAGTCTTGTGCCAGCTCCAGCCGTCGCTCGTCATCACCCATAAAGGCAAAATTTTCAGGTAATCCCACCAATTCCGCACCACGGCGGGCAGCCAGTTCGATCTGCTCCTCGGCAGCAGCAAAATTGAGCTCTGGCTCCGAGGTGCTCGTCAGCTGCAAAGCGGCTGCCAGAAAGTCGGTCACAGGGTTGAAACAGAGAGCGAGACTTTAGATCGCAGTGTGGTTTCAGGAGGCACAAAGGACTCCGGGTTTGACCTGAACAGGAACCACAGAAAGCCGATCCAATTCAGCACAACATCTGAAATCTGCATCGTGATCGCCAAGCCCAATTAAGCGTTGCCCATGGCTGGCTTGACGAAGACAGGCTTCTGGATCGTGCTTCCACTGCTGCCAAAGGGCTAGTGCAGCAGTGAGTTCGTCGTTCACGACAGAAGCCTCATTAGCGGCAGCATCCAAGAGCAAATCGGCCAATGCTCCGGCCGCCAAAGAATCCTCCAGGGAGTAGGCCCCTTCCCAGCCACTACCAACAATCCAAAGTTGCTCAGGTGGATCCATTAATAAGTGGTCTGCAACAGCTCTGCGGTTTGGTAGTGCCAAAGTGAATAAACGCTGAACCCCACGCACTCGCTGCAAAGAGCGCGTGCCGTTAGTCGTGCTCATAAATAGTCTTTTGCCAGCCACTTGCTCGGGCACCACAGCGACGGGGGAATTCCCCAGATCAAATCCCTCAATGCGCTGTCCGCCTCGCTCACCAAGCATCAAACGGGAAGACTCCGGCCATTGAGCTGCGCTATGCCTCAGTTGGTCCAAATCAGCAAAGGTTTCAACAGCTTCGGCACCGTTGTTTAAAGCCCAGGCGATGGTGGTGGTGGCTCTGAGAATGTCAATGACGACAGCAGCATCAGGCTCAGCCCCCTGAGGCACATCCGCGGCCACATGGAAATAAGCGAGCTGCATGGCCTCGAGAGGGAACGACGTGCGCCACAGTAACTAGATCATCTTGCTGGCTGTCTTACCAACCATGCCCCTGCTTCGTCCCGGACCTGCGTCCCAAGACATGCGGGACTTCCTAGCCCTACTTGAGCAACGTGGCCAACTAAGGCGGATCAGTGCCCCCGTAGATCCTGATTTAGAACTCGCCGCTATTACTGATCGGGTATTGGGCTTGGGTGGGCCGGCCCTGTTGTTCGAAAACGTGATTGGTTCATCGATGCCAGTGGCAGTGAATCTGATGGGAACCTTGGAGCGAGTGGTGTGGAGCATGGGTCTGGATAACGCTCAGCAACTTGAGGATCTGGGAACTCGTTTGGCTTTGCTGCAGCAACCAAGGCCGCCAAAGGGGCTGCAAGAAACCAGACAGTTTGCAAGTGTGTTTTGGGATCTGATCAAAGCGCGACCAGACCTGGATCTCACACCTCCCTGCCATCAGCAGGTGCTGCGTGGAGATGCGTTGAATCTCGACAATCTGCCTTTGATCCGCCCTTGGCCAGGAGATGCCAGTGGTGTGATCACCCTGGGCCTTGTGATTACCAAAGATCCGGAAACGGGAGTGCCGAATGTGGGGGTCTATCGCCTACAACGGCAATCGCCAAAGACCATGACGGTGCATTGGCTGAGCGTTCGCGGCGGAGCCAGGCACTTACGCAAAGCTGCTGCCATGGGCCAGAAGCTTGAGGTAGCCATTGCTATTGGTGTACACCCTCTGTTGATCATGGCCGCAGCAACTCCGATTCCTGTGCAACTCAGTGAATGGCTTTTTGCTGGTCTTTATGCAGGAGAGGGTGTACGTCTCACTGGCTGCAAAACACTGGATCTGAAAGTCCCTAGCCACAGCGAAGTGGTGTTGGAAGGAACCATTACACCAGGTGAGGAATTAGAGGATGGTCCATTTGGTGACCATATGGGCTTCTATGGAGGAGTGGAGTCCTCACCATTGGTGCGCTTCCACTGCGTGACTCAACGCCGCGATCCGATTTTTCTCACCACGTTTAGCGGCCGCCCCCCCAAAGAAGAAGCGATGCTCGCCATCGCCTTGAACCGCATCTACACGCCCATCTTGCGTCAACAGGTGTCGGAGATTGTTGACTTCTTTCTACCGATGGAGGCCCTCAGTTACAAGCTGGCGGTGATTGCAATCGATAAGTCTTATCCAGGACAAGCCAAGCGTGCCGCGATGGCTTTCTGGAGCGCATTGCCTCAATTCACCTATACAAAATTCGTTGTCGTGGTAGATGCAAACATCAATGTGAGAGATCCACGCCAAGTGGTATGGGCTATTGCTGCACAGGTCGATCCGCAAAGGGATCTCTTTGTACTTGAGAACACCCCCTTCGACAGCCTTGATTTCGCTAGCGAACAGCTAGGGCTTGGAGGCAGGATGGCCATCGACGCCACCACTAAGATTGGCCCTGAGAAGCGCCATGAATGGGGCGAGCCACTCAGCCGGGATGCAGATCTAGAAAGCAGGGTGGATGCTCGATGGCAGGAGTTGGGGCTGGAGGATCTGGGCAGTGAAGAACCTGACCCAAGTCTGTTCGGCTACATTTTGGATGAACTCGTGAGAGCTAGACGCGTTATTAGATGATTAGACTTCATTTTTTAACTGATCTAAGAAAAGGATGGTCAACCCAAAACACGAAGTAAAGTTGTAATGATTAGTTTTCATTCAAGGCACGAGAACTTTTTTACGCATGACTATTCCACAAAACTGTAATGTAAGATCTTAGGCTAAGTCCAATTGATTATCGATGCAATAAAGTTGTCTTAGATGGGATCATGATGACAAGTTACTTGTAGCTTTGGGATATCTATATAAATTCATAATCCGTGGGACGCGAAAATGGCACTGCATTGCCAAACAAACTTATTAACCAAATCCGTAATCTTAATGAGCTGTCCTGACATGCATTACAATTGAGTCGAGCCGAGAAGTTTATGGAATTTAACTTTTTCTTGATTGCCGATGAGAAATTGATTGAGTGGGTCGCAAGCAATTCCACTGTTGTTTCTGCCAAGCAACCCTTAACATTGATTCGCGAAGGTGATGATTGCAATGAGTTTTATATTTTGCGTCATGGTAATTTATTTGTAACTACTTCTAGGCGCGGTGAAGATGATGTTTTGCTTGCCAAGCTTCCTGAAGGCGCACTGGTTGGTGAGATGTCATTTCTTGAGTCACGTCCGCCTGTTGCAACTGTAGTAGCCGAAGCAGGCAGTGAGATCCTTGCTGTCAACAAGGACACCCTAAGCTCTGCGATCAAGAATGATTCTTCACTTGGCCGTTCTCTGTATCACTTGTTGGCGCAAAAGCTCTCGCAACAGATACAGCAGCAGAATGCAATGGTTCACAAGTTCTCGGGAAATGTTGTTGAACCTTTACGCAAGGTGTTAACACTGTTTAGTGATCTTTCGGAATCTGATGTTATTTGGATTTCAAATAAAGGGCAATTGTATCGCCTTAAGCCGCAACAGACATTAATCAGGCAGGGAGACACTCTCCCGGAAATTTTTCTGATTCTCGCCGGTGATGCAAGTGTAAGTGTTCAGCTTGATGATAAAGAGAAAATTGTCGGCAGTTCAACTCGAGGTGAATTGCTTGGAGAGATGTCGATGGTCAATAGTCAATACAATCTCACCACGGCTACGGTACGTGCGGCCACTGGTATGGAAGCCATTGGTATAGATAAAGCTGCTCTTAAAGATAAGATTCAATCAAATACTGGATTTGGCATGCGCTTTTATAGAGGGATGTCGCGTATGCTTTCTCAACGTGGTCGAGATCAGCTGGCCAGTATGGGCTTGGCTTATCGTAGTCAAGCAAAGGAAACAGATGGGAAGGTAAGTAGTTCTGATGATTCAATTGACTTTGACATGCTTTCTGGTATCACAACAGCTGGATCACGCTTTGACTGGCTTTGTAAGCAATTTCAGAACAAAACTGCTAGTACCCTTCAATAGTTGATTGCTAATGTCACCTCCTTCCTTGAATGTTGGCCAATACCTTTTGTGGCCATCAAAAGCCTATTACCTTCGCCAAGGTGAGTTGGCTGTGGTTGCCGAGTCAATAGGAAAGGACGGTATCTTGTTGCAGAGACGAGGTCTACTTAGTTTCAAAGCTGGAGATACAATCCCAGTTCTTTCCTTAAAGCAACCTACTCTTAAGTTGCAACTCAAGGCTGTTACAACATGCATCTTGGAGGAGATTGATCCAAGCAATCTAGAGGCCAATATAGATAAAATTTGGCATGTAATTATATATCGTTTGATTCAACAAAATCTAGACATTAAGACTCAACAAATCACTGCAAAATCGCAGACTCTAGATAGGCCATCAGAGGAAGATTTTTTGTGGTTTGTAAATAATTTAATGTTGGCACATTTGGCTCAAAACAAGGAGAAGATAGAGCAGTCTAATGTCATTGATGATCGCTCAGAGCGCCGACTTTTTCTATCTTTTGAAGATGGGAACTCAAGTGAAACTAATTCTGAAGGCCAGCTGGATAGTATTAGTCATCATCAAAATGATGCACTTCTTTCTTGTCTTGAACTTATCGCAAAGCGCTTAAATCGTAGTCTTAAATATTCAAGTTATCAACCAAAGGATTCACGTCAACGATTGATTAGTATTTTGGATCGAAGTGGTTTTATTCATCGAGAAATCCTTTTGAATGAGATCTCACTAGACAAGGATTGTGGTCATTTGATTGGATTTCAGGATGATAATGATCAATCTCCGATCGTGCTTCTTTCTGAGAGCTCTGGTTATCAAGTTTGGCAACCGGCAGTAATGCAGAAACCGCTCCCTATAAAGGAATGTAATCATATCCTGAACCAGTTAAATCCTCGTATGATGACTATCTTTCCAGGATTTATACAAGAGGATCTTACGACACTCGGCTTGTTGAAGTTTGCCTATGGAAAGCCTCAACAAACTGAGAAATTTATTATCGGTGGATTATTGACTGGCCTTGCTATTGGCTTCTTATTGTCAATTGGAAAGGATGTTGGGGCAGCAAGGTGGATCTTTGGCATGGGAGCAACTGGATTGCTTATGGGTGGGACACTAGGTGTCCTAAGTGGCGGATTTCGTACAGCTACTGCAGTTGTTTTAGCTTCTACTTTATTAGGCTTGCTAACACCAACTTTTAACACAATCCTTGTTAATCAGGCACTCCCAGATAAAGATTTAGGTCTACTTTTACAAGTATCAGGTATTTTAATTGTCGCTGGTTTGACTAGGGTAACCTTTGAATGGACGAAATCTCGTTCATTACAGATTGCGCAGCAACGTGGCGCGGTGCGATCACAATTTGCAGCCATGAATCGGATGTTGTCATTATCAACTGATTTCTTTCGCAAATATACTTTTGGCGATATCCAACTACGGTTTTCTGCGCTCGAGCAACTGCGGAATGAAATTCAGACCCTACTTGAGGGGGGGCTACTTAGAACAGCCCTGACCAGTATATACATCCTCTTTATGTTGAGGATTAGTGTCAAATTGACAGTTTTGGCAATTATTATAGCTTTAATGTTGATGATACCCACAGCAATCGTAGGGTTACAGACTAGAGCACTTGCTCGCAAGCAACAAATAGTTGCAGGTGCTGCACAAACTCGCAATTTGGAACTGATTAGTTCTGTCTCAAAACTAAGGATGGCTGGAGCTGAATCGGCTGCAGCTCATTGGTGGGGTGAAAGTTTTAGGCGTATTACCACACTTGAGCAGCTAAGAGACGCTAAGGAAGCAGTCTCAAGTTTGCTCCAGACAATTATACCTAATCTTGGAAACTTATTGTTGTATATAGTCATTACTAAGTTGGCTTCAGAGGCTCTGCAGAATCCCAGCATTAGCAGTCCAAATATTGGTCAGTTACTTGGTTTTTTCTCAGCCTTTGGAACTTTTATTGGCTCAATGGCCAGCCTGGCCAGTTTGTTTGTTGGTGCTTTTGATATGCCTATTATTTATGAACGTGCCCGTCCAATCCTAGAAGCAAAGCCAGAAGCACTTGATGATCTTGTCGATCCAGGCTTATTGAACGGAGCCATTTCACTTGACCGGGTTAGTTATCGTTATGAAAGTAATCAGCCTCTTATCCTTGATCAAGTAAGCATCTCAGCCAATCCTGGAGAATTTATTGCCCTAGTGGGGCCTTCAGGTTCTGGCAAGAGTACGATTGTACGAATGCTGCTTGGCTTTGGTGATCCTGAGGAAGGGACAGTTCGTTTTGATGGTCAACCTTTGAGAGGTCTCCGTAAGGATCGAATTAGGGAGCAGATTGGAACCGTAATGCAGAATTCCAGCATCATGGCTGGCAGCCTGTTCGAGTGCATCGCGGGTGGAAGTTTGATTTCACAAGAGCAAGCCTGGCATGCTGCAGAGCAGGTCGCTATGGGAGATGACATTCGTCAGATGCCCATGGGTATGCAAACTGTTTTACCTGAAGGTGGGGGAACACTTTCAGGAGGGCAAAGACAACGATTATGTATTGCTAGGGCTTTAGTGAGAAATCCCAAGATTCTTATTTTCGATGAAGCGACAAGTGCATTGGATAATCGTACTCAGATGATGGTTACTGAAAGCTTGCAAGCAATGTCAATTACTAGAGTTGCAGTGGCACATCGGCTGAGTACAATACGCAATGCTGATCGAATTTTTGTTTTGCAGGATGGTCAAATCAAGCAGATAGGCAGCTTCGACCAACTTATTTCTAAAGAAGGCCTTTTTGCTGAGCTTATGAAAAGACAAGTGACATAACATTTAGATCAATTAATCCACTCTGTTCTTTGTAAAAGTCTAATGTCACTTTTCAGAAAAAAAGCACTTGATGCCCTCAATACTCCTGAACAACTTGACCAGCCTATGCAGCTTTTGAGACCTGGGCATTGGGCATTATTATTTGGTCTGCTGAGTTTCAGTGGCTATATTGTGATATGGTCAATTTTTGGTCGTCTCCCTATACGTATTCAAGGCAATGGAGTGTTAACAACTCCAAATACAATGCATTTAATTCAGGCAGAAATAGCAGGTAGAATAAAGAGTATGCCGTTTGATATAGGAACGTGCATAAAGAAAGGAGAGACTTTGGCGTTGATCGATCCTGTTGAATTGAAATTAGCACAGAAAAAAGCTGAGGATGAACTTGCCCAACTCATTAATGATGATCGTGGTGAGGAGACTTATTCTCGACAACGTTATAAACTTCTAGAGAGAGAGTTGGAACGTGTCTCAAAATATGCCCGTAGCGGTGCTATAAGTGCTGATGATTATGCTCGACGTGAGCAAAAGACTAGAGATTTAGAAGCCCAGATTTTTGCTGAAGATAATCGACGCAATCAAAGAATCAAGCAACAACAATTGACTTTATTTAACATTAAAGAGAAGATTAGTCAAATGGCTGCAGTCAAAGCCCACCAAAATGGCTGCATTGTTGGTCGTCAAGTTCAAACTGGTCAATATATTCAGCCGGCCACAATACTATTTGAATTAAATGTTATGGAAAGTAATGATGATCTGATTAGTTTGGGATTCTTTGCTGCTAAAGATGGCAAAAGGCTAAAGTTGGGCCAGCCTGTAAGAGTGACACCTACAACGACCAAACAGCAACGTCATGGTGGTATACAGGGCGTGGTGACAGAAATTAGCCCTTTACCCATAAGCCAAGCTGCCTTGAAACTTAGACTTGGTAATCAAGCTACAGTGAATAGTATCAACCCAAAAAATGTGGCACTCATAGAGGTTACTACTTCACTTAAGCCAAGCAAGAATACTCTTAGTGGCTATGATTGGGGTGGAGGACCTGGACCAGATCTTTTGCTTACTCCAGGTACAAATACTAATATTAGCGTTGTTGTTGAACAACGCCCTCCAATAAGTTATGTCATTCCGTTGCTCAGAGACCTGAGCGGCATCTATTGATCCTTAAGAAGGAAAAGTCATGACGCTATTCAGTGAAATAAAACAGATCTGGTTAACACAAGTTGCAAAGTTCGACGGCAGTTGGGTACGCACCCCAACAGTTCTTCAAATGGAGAATACAGAATGTGGAGCTGCTTCATTAAGCATCATTCTCCAGCATTTTGGAAAGTATGTTCCCTTGACTCAATTACGTGAATTATGTGGCGTGTCTAGAGATGGAAGTGACGCAGCAAATCTTCTTTTGGCAGCTGAATCTCTTTCCCTAAAAGGTAAAGGGTTTAAGAAGGGATTGGTTCAACTCCAGGAAGTTACGCTGCCTGTAATTCTCTTTTGGGAATTTAATCATTTTCTGATTCTTGAAGGATTTGTAGGCGACAAAGTTATGCTTAACGACCCTGCGGTTGGTCCACGCTCAGTAACGAAGGATGAATTTGAAACTAGTTATACGGGCATTGTACTAACTCTAGCCCCTACACCAGAATTCAAGAAAGGTGGTAAAGCCCCTTCGGTTTGGCCGATTGTTTTCCGAAGGATGTCAACAGAAAGATTTGCCTTGGTTTTTACTTTATTGACTGGTCTTGTATTAGTTCTTCCTCAGCTAGTAATGCCGATTTACGCGCAAATATATATGGATGAAGTAATTGGCAATCAACTGCAACAATGGCTTAAGCCAATGCTTTGGGCATTTGCTTTTACGATCATATTTCAAGCCATTGTGCAACAACTTCAGTTGATGAGTACCATAGCTCTCGAAAAGCGATTAACTCGACGGTTTGCAGCACAGTTTGAACGTCATGTTTTATCCCTTCCGGAACGTTTCTTCTCACAGCGCTACTCTGGAGACATTGCACTTAGGATGCAATATAATAACCAAATATCTGATTTTATTGCTAGCCAGTTAATTCCATTAGTAACTGGCTCAACATTACTAGTTTTCTATTTGATACTTACTTTTCTCTATAGCCCAATCCTAGGCTCAATTGTAATCGCTACTACTAGTATTAATGCGATAGTTGTCAGCCTCAACTTGCGATATCTTGAAGATGCTAGCTTGCAAATTAGCAAGGATACAGCTAAGACAGGAGCTGTTGTTGTAGGTGCAGTAAGAGAAATAGAATCGATCAAGTCAGCCGCACTTGAAAAAGATATTTTTAAACGATATAGCGGCTATCAAACGCGTTTGCTTAATTTCGATCAGGAAGTAAGCATGCGCAATGCACGCATGGCATTAGTGCCAAGCATGTTGACAACAGCTAATGAAGTTTTGATTCTATCTGTTGGGTTTTTACTAGTTATAAAAGGAGAGTTGACAATTGGAATGTTGCTTGCCGCGCAAACAATAGCCTTTAGCCTCAAGGGTGAGATCGAAAGTGTTATTAATTTTATCCGCGGACTGCCTAATTTCTCTGCAAGTGTACTACGCCTTGAAGATGTCTTAGAACAGCCGATAGACCCAATACTTGATTCTAATCAAACTCTTGCTTCCTTTCCCGATGATCGTAGCCGCCTTTCTGGTCAAATTGAGATTTGTTCATTGAGTTTTGGATATGTTCCAGTTAAAGAGCCTCTTATCAACAATCTAAATGTGTCTATCAAGCCGGGGCAAAGGATTGCTTTTGTAGGTGGTAGTGGTTCTGGTAAGAGTACAGTCGCTCGATTGATTGCTGGTCTATACCAGCCTACAACTGGAGAGATCCTATATGATGGAATTCCTTTAACTCAAATACCGAGAAAAATAGCAGTTGCTTCATTGGGAATGGTTCAGCAGGATATCGCTCTTTATGGCTGCAGCGTTAGAGATAACCTCACTCTTTGGAACCAACGGATTCAAGATGCGACATTACAAAAGGCTTGTAGGGATGCACAGATTCTGCAGACAATTTTACAGTTATCTGATGGATTTGAAACAAAGCTCACCGAAGGTGGGCGCAATCTTTCAGGTGGCCAGAGACAACGTCTTGAGATAGCCCGGGTATTAGTTCAAGATCCAGCAATCCTAATTCTTGATGAGGCGACTTCAGCTTTAGATGCTGAAACTGAACGTTTAGTGGATGAGGCATTTCGGCGTAGGGGTTGCACCCAAATTATCGTTGCACATCGATTGAGTACAATCAGAGATGCTGATGAGATTATAGTTTTAGATAAAGGAGAAGTCGTTCAACGAGGTACCCATAGTCAGATGGCTGCTATACAAGGAAGCCCTTATTCAGTATTGCTGAATGAAGTTGCTGAGAGCACATGATACGACTGATTGCACAATAGGAATTTATCTTCACCCGATGTGAAGACTATTAAATACAAGCATTCGAATTAAAGTCCTCATGTCACTTAATTAATCTCTTCACTAGGTCAAAAAACATCTTTAATCATAGTTTTCCAGAAGCCTCTTTGCTCTTCGTTCTAAGTCCAAGTATTCTTAGGAACATTAACTTCTTTTATTTTTCCTGGCTATTTCTAGTTTCTGGTTTGTAGTAAGATGATTATCTTGCTGATATCATAAGCAATCAAATATGAGCCCTTTCCCTCAGTCAGGTCATAATATGTACAAGCTTTCTAGCGTCCTTTCTCCAATTGATTAATCCTATCCATTTTTGCAATGGCTGATCTAGTTTATGCGCCATGGGGGATCTTAGCAGTGCAATGTACTCATTTGGGATTGACTTTGATGCTATTAATTTCTCTAATTCAAATATACGTCTTAGTGCATAATTGCATACAGTTGGCTGATCTTGCGGATTTAACACTCTAAATCATGTATGAACCCTGCCATTCTTTTCTGTTGTTGCATTTATATTTAGTACGAGTCCTGCTCGGAAAAGATTTGCAGAAAATATCTTTAGTGCTTTGAGCATTCCTAGGGGCATCAGTAATTAACTCATAATAAGGGTTGAGTCACATTTCATCTGCCAATCATTTAGTGGCCAAATGTTTAAGTTCATGCTCCAGTCGTCAATATTGAGATAACTCAATCCATTCCTTATGGGTTGGATTTCCTGGTACTAAGCTTGCTGGTAATGATCTATAAGGAGAACGATGCAAAATGATGAGCCAAAGGCTGATTAATGGTCGATACTTGCAATTATTTTCTTCACAGCCTTGGCTTGGTGTTTAGCTCTAACTGATGATTCCTTTGGCCATCCACTTGTCTATATCATTGTGATATACAGGTCTCGATATTTTTTAAATCGAGACCTGTAGGGTTAAAAAAAGCTCTCGCTATCCTGGGGGTGATGTAGCGCCACCTGGGCGTTAATTGCCGCCCATTGGTGGGGCGCCTTGAGGCTGCATGCCTGGATCACCTGGAGGCGGCATGTCCGGATCACCTGGAGGTGGCATGCCTGGATCACTGCCTGGAGGCGGCATGCCCATATCACCGCCCATTGGGGGAGCACCTGGAGGTGGCATGCCTGGATCACGCCTGGAGGCGGCATGCCCATATCACCGCCCATTGGGGGAGCACCTGGAGGTGGCATGCCTGGATCACTGCCTGGAGGTGGCATGCCAGCATCCCCTCCCGATGCGCCGCCATAATCAAAGCCAACCATGCCTTGACCTGGCATCGGTGGCAGAGGTTGATCTCCTGGGGCGAACTGACCTGGTGGCATCCCCCCTCCTGGCCCACCGCCTGGAGGGGGCATTCCTGCTCCACCAGTGCCACCAGCTACTGCTTTTAATTCGTCAAGGGATAGCTCATCAGAGTTTTCCGTCGAAGCCTTTTTGTCAGACATGCGTTGAGTGGTAGGGGCTTAGCTCTTATTCCTAGGTCGTTATTGAGCTTTCGTCAGCCGGTTTGAGCATATTCACTTAGCTGCTTGCTATTTGATTTTTCATCTCTGCTTTGCTTATTGGTTGTCACTTGAAAAAAACTCAAGTCTTCGCTCGATGCGTAAAAAAACTCAATGTTCCCCGATAAAATCCTACTGATTCGGTCCACACCCATTGAGCGATATTAGTAGTGCCTCAACGACACGTGAGCTTCGAGCAGGTGGTGTGCTTTTGGGAAAGGTGCGAGTCCCTGGGGATAAATCGATTTCCCATCGCGCGCTTTTGTTTGGAGCCATCGCAGAAGGGGGCACCACTATTGAGGGACTCTTGCCTGCCGAAGATCCCATGAGTACCGCCGCCTGCCTTCGAGCGATGGGAGCCACGATCAGCCCGATTCATGCAGGGCAAATAGTTCGAGTCGAAGGTGTTGGTCTCGATGGACTTCAAGAACCACAAGATGTACTTGACTGCGGCAACTCCGGCACAACAATTCGGCTGATGTTAGGGCTTTTGGCAGCATGCAAGGGCCGCCATTTTGTGCTTAGCGGTGATGCCTCTTTGCGCCGTAGGCCCATGAATCGGGTTGGCCAGCCTTTAGCAATGATGGGAGCCAAAATTAAAGGACGATCCAACGGCGACTTCGCACCACTTGCCGTGAGCGGTCAGAAACTTCGTGGTGGTGTCATCGGTACACCTGTAGCAAGTGCCCAGGTGAAGTCAGCCCTGTTGCTGGCAGCTCTTAACGCTGATGGGGTAACGACTGTGATCGAACCAGCCCATTCGAGAGACCACAGCGAACGCATGTTGCGGGCATTCGGTGCTGATCTCGAAGTGGGAGGAGAGATGGGGCGCCATATCAGAGTGAGCCCAGGACAAAAGCTTTATGGGCAAAATATTGTCGTGCCAGGTGATATCAGTTCCGCTGCCTTTTGGCTTGTCGCAGGCGCGCTAGTGCCTGGAGCTGAGCTCGTGGTGGAAAACGTTGGTTTAAACCCCACCCGTACCGGCATCCTGGAAGTGTTGCAGCAAATGGAAGCTCGCATTGAGGTGCTCAACCGCCATGAAGTCGCCGGTGAACCGGTTGGAGACCTACGGGTGAGGCAAGGACCGTTAAAGCCCTTCAGCATCAATGGGGACATCATTCCTCGCCTGGTCGACGAGGTGCCGATCCTGGCGGTGGCTGCTTGTTTCTGTGATGGTGAAAGCAAAATTACTGACGCCAGTGAACTGCGCGTCAAGGAAACCGATCGACTCGCTGTGATGACCAGGCAGCTCACGGCTATGGGAGCAGATATCGACGAACATGCCGATGGGCTCACCATCCGTGGGGTCCGCAAACTGCGAGGCACAGACCTCGATAGTGAAACGGATCATCGTGTTGCCATGAGCCTGGCGGTGGCTGCGTTGCTGGCGGAGGGCAATTCCCGCTTGACGGGTAGCGAAGCTGCGGCTGTTTCCTACCCCAACTTCTGGGATGACCTTGAGCGGCTGCATCGCTAATGCCGGTCACTCTCGCCCTTTGGGGGCGCTGAATGTTTTCCCAACTGCTGATGGTAGCTTCAGCCTGCATAGTGAGTACTTCGACGAAGCGTTCCACAACTCCGCCGGAGCGCTGAATGAAGCATGCGCGAAATTTGCACAACCGGCAGAGTTGACGCGCTTTAGTGGCGGACAAACTCTTCGGATTCTCGACGTATGCATGGGTCTTGGCTACAACACTGCGGCTGTGCTGGATGCCATGCCAACTCCAGCACCGAATGTGCTGTGGTGGGGTCTAGAGATTGACAGGCGACCACTGGAACTCGCTTTGGCGCAGACGGGATTCTGTAGTACCTGGTCAGAATCGGTCTACCAGAAACTTATTTTAATCCGAGATTGTGATGGTTGGGATCAGCGAGAGAGCAGGGGAACAATGTTGTGGGGCGATGCACGCCAAACGCTTCATCAGCTACCCCAAGATCAGCAGTTTGATTTGATTCTTCACGACGCCTTCTCTCCAGGTCGCTGCCCACAGCTATGGAGTGAAGAGTTTCTGCATGGCCTGGCCATACGATTGGCTCCGGGTGGGAGGCTCCTGACCTATAGCCGTGCAGCGGCCATACGTGCCAGCTTGCAGCGAGCAGGGCTGAAATTATTCTCGCTACTGCAAGTGCCAGGGGAGCGCGGAGGTTGGAGCAGTGGCACCATGGGGATGAAGCAGTTCAAGATCAGCTTTGGAGAGAAAGGGCCTGGTTGGCGGTCGCTTACTGCAATGGAACATGAACATCTACATACACGCGCAGCCGTTCCGTACCGCGATCCAACTGGAGAAGATCAGGCAGAATTGATCCGGAGGCGGCGCAGCACTGAACAACAGCTCTGCGGATTAGAGGCGACCAATACCTGGCACCAGCGCTGGACAGCCAAGCAAAGGCAAGGTTGATTCTTGTCAGGAAGAAACGAGTGAAAAATTAGAATAGATAAGACTTCAAAGAGATTGTTTAGAGTCATTCTTGAATCCTTCCACCTCAACGCAAGTTCATTGCATACAGCTGATCAATCGCAAAGGAGATGTTGTGGCAACGTTTGATTGAATGGGTTCTCTTTTGCTAGGTGATTCATACCGATGACTGGCAGCTTGCTTTCACTTGAGATTGTTGATCATGATCTATAGGATTGCTTGAACAATGACTCATCAATAAGGAGGCTTTTTATGTGGGGTCATAGTGTGATTCTTTGCCAGCAAAGTGCTAGTGATAGTGAAAGTAGAAACTTCTCTGGCGCTCTTCTGGCTGAATCATCACTGCTAGAAGCTGAGCTGATCCTGCTTAAAGGCTGTTAACTGCAGTGAAGTTGTCGGAATTCAATTAGATTCCGGCCGATTCGCCATTCGCTCCATGCTTGCCGTCGCCATCTTGGCTGCTGGGAAGGGCACCCGCATGAAGAGCTGCCTGCCCAAAGTCTTGCAACCGCTCGCAGGTTCCACATTGGTTGAGCGGGTGTTGACTAGTTGCTCGGGCCTTCAACCTCAACGGCGCTTGTTGATTGTTGGCCACCAGGCGCAAGAGGTGCAACAGCAGCTCATTGATTGGCAAGGCTTGGAGTTTGTTGTTCAACAACCTCAGAACGGTACAGGTCATGCGGTGCAGCAAGTACTGCCCGTATTGGAGGGCTTTGATGGCGAGCTTTTGGTTCTCAATGGTGATGTTCCATTACTTCGACCAAGCACGATCGAACACTTGGTGAACGAACATCGCTCAAGTGGTGCCGACGTCACGCTGCTAACAGCCCGACTCGCAGATCCCACGGGCTACGGCAGGGTGTTTTCAGATCAACAAGGCCGCGTAAGCACCATCGTTGAACATCGCGACTGTAGTGACGAACAGCGCCACAACAATCTCACTAACGCAGGCATCTACTGCTTCAATTGGAAGAAATTGGCCGCAGTACTACCCCAACTTTGTAGTGATAATGATCAAGGTGAGCTCTACCTCACCGACACTGTGGCGTTGCTACCTATTGCGATGCATGTAGAGGTGGCTGATCCCGATGAGGTGAATGGCATCAACGATCGTTGCCAACTTGCCAACTGTGAGGCGCTGCTTCAAGAACGGCTACGTAACCATTGGCTGAAGGAAGGGGTCACTTTTACTGACCCTGCTAGCTGCACGCTTAGTGAAGATTGTCAGTTCGGTAGAGATGTGGTGATTGAACCTCAAACTCATTTGCGGGGCTGCTGCAACATTGGCGATGGCTGCCAGCTTGGCCCAGGAAGCTTGATTGAGAATGCCGACCTTGGCCATGGAGTCAGCGTTCTTCATTCCGTTGTACGTGATGCCAAGGTGGGAAATGAGGTGGCTATTGGCCCTTTCTCACACCTACGCCCTGGTGCAGACATCGCTGATCAATGCCGTATCGGCAACTTTGTGGAGATTAAAAAAAGCCAAATTGGCGAGGGTTCAAAGGTGAATCACCTCAGTTATATCGGTGATGCACAGCTTGGTCGCCATGTCAATGTCGGGGCCGGTACGATCACTGCAAATTACGACGGTGTGAGAAAACATCTCACCGTGGTTGGTGACAACAGCAAAACAGGGGCGAATTCCGTTTTGGTGGCGCCGATTGTTTTAGGGTCGGAAGTGACAGTAGGAGCTGGCTCCACTCTCACTAAAGATGTTCCCAATGGTGCTCTCGCCCTTGGCCGCTCCAAACAATTGATTAAAAATGGTTGGCAGTGAAACGAGAGGATTAAGGCTTGGCCCTCTTAGAGCAAAGGGATCAATTTCTCTAGAGCGACACCACGACTAGCCTTAAGCAGAACCACATCGCCGGCCTCAAGCCAAGCCTGCAATGGCTGAGCAGCCTGCTCTGGGTTGGCAACGACGGCCAAATGCGGCAAGGACCCTGCTGCTGTTGCCATGGCTTCAGCCTCTGCGCCTGCAGCAACGACGACGAGTCCATCCAAACCAACTTGTACCGCCCGTTCAGCGACTTGGCGATGCAAAGCCACACTCTGCTCTCCTAGCTCCAGCATGGTTCCGAGTACTGCAAAGTGACGTCCCGGTTGAATTGCTAATAGCTCCAATGCTGCTTGCACGGCTTCCGGCGAAGCGTTGTAGGTTTCATCAAGCACAGTGAAGTTGCCAACTTTTAGCCGTCGACTACGGCCACCAGGAACGTCTACTTTCAGATCGGATAGCGATTCCTTGCAGATATCTAATTCACGGGCAACTGCGAGTGCCAGCATCAAATTGCAAGCGTTATGCATCCCTTCTAAAGGCAGGGTGTAGGCCTTTCCCTCTAGCAGTAGTTCACCCTTGGCAAGGTCAACGCGGCCAACCAGGTCAGCCATGGGTAGAGCTCTTCGATGTAGACCTGCAATCTCTGGGGGCTCTAATTGTTGCTTGTCTTGAACTGCCACGCGGATCACCCGCCCCCGCCAGATCCGCTTAAGAGTATCTTCCAGGAGCGAATCGCCTGCTGGGATGACGATCACTCCTTTGGAGTTGAGGCAAGTGGTGATCTCACACTTGGCGGCAGCAATCGCCGCACGACTACCTAAACGACCGACGTGTGCATTACCGATATTGGTGATCACAGCGACGTCTGGTTGGGTGCAACAGGAGAGCCGTTCTATTTCCCCAATTCCACGCATCCCCATCTCCACCACAACTGCGCCATGATCTGAATGCGCCTGCAACAAGGTGAGCGGAACACCCACATCGTTGTTGTTGTTGCCTGCACTTGCCAAGACCTCACCAAGGGGTTTGAGTGCAGAACGGATCAACTCCCGAGTCGTGGTTTTTTCCTGCTGAACCTGTTACGGCAACCACCGGGACATTCAACTGACGGCGATGCAGCAACCCCAGCTGCTGATAAGCCTCGAGAGTGTCTTCCACGATCCAATGGGGGAGACCCTCGGGCACTGGATGATGATCTTTGCGAGCCACCACAGCCGCCTGGGCCTCAAGCTTCAGAGCTTGAGCAAGAAAGGCATGACCATTGAAATGCTCCCCCACCAACGGCACAAAGAAGCTGCCTTTGCTCAATTGACGACTGTCTGTGCAGATCGGACCAACAGCTTGGTCAAGATCTAGATCAGACGCGTGAACATGCATCGGAGCACCCCAAAGCTCGACCAGCTGCCCCAGACGCAGTCTCATCAAGCCAAATCCTGATCGAAAATGATCATGCCCACACCCACTCTTGCTGTCCTGGCTAGCAGTTGATCATCCTCACCCTGAAGCTGAAGTTCGTCATAACCGAGCTGTTCAGCAAGAGCTTGCCAACGATCGGCAAGTTCATGTTGGCGAGATGAATTGAGGTTGTTCCAAGCTGGACTAAGTCTCAACACAAGATCATTGTCCAGGGGTCTTGGTTCGGCTGCAAGAAGCAAGCCACTGGGGAGATCATTGTCTGCCAGCATCGTTAAGAGAGGCTCAAGCTGAAGAGGTACAGCTAAAGGCGCTGGCAGTTGTGTGGATTCCAGTTCAGAAGGCTCCGACAACGTTGCAATAGGCTGTGACTCCGCAGTGGAGGGGCTAGACATCACAGCCAATGCAGCTGAATTGCTGGGATACGTCTCTGCAGGATCTGGTTGTGCCACAGCTGCACGTTGGTCAATTAGCAGACTGCTGAGGAACACGCCCAAGACCAGTACCGTTGCAAGTGTCAATGGCCAGAACATTGGTGCCATTGCCGTAGGCCAGAACCTTGGTGTGGAGAATTCGCCTTGCCGGTTGAGACGCCAGACTTGCCTGAGTCGTAGACCAAGGTCTGCGAAGACATCACGAAATCCCTCTCGCAGGGATACCCAGGGATTGGTATAGGGGACTGGGAGTCGTCCCGTTTGCTTCTCTGGCCGGGGCGACTTTTCCATGCTGATCAGGAACCCTGACGACCAAGCGGCAGATTGAAAAGATTGGGGTGCAGCAATGGGGTCGTCTGCAAAAGAGCCGCCAAATCTGCAAAACCAACAATCAATTCTAAACCTCTTTTTTTAATCATTGCCCTTCTTTTTGCGTCTGGTTCTTTTTTTCGCATTCCTGTCCTGACCCTGACGGGAAGGGTCTGAACCCTGGCCGAGAGAAAATTGCTCCACAACCGCCGCATCAGGAGACGGCTCCTTAAAGCCACAGATATCTCGATACATCTGCTCATAGTCGAGAGCGGAGCGATCCCAGCTGTAGTTTTGAGTCATCCCACGTTGCTGCAACTCACGCCAGCAATCACGATGACGGAACGCCTCCCAGGACCTCACTAAAGCTGTATAGAAGTCAACAGGCTCAAATCGATCGAAGCAGAATCCAGTACCGGTTTGATGAATAGGGTCGTAGGAAGGCACCGTGTCGACAAGACCACCCACTTTGCGTACCACCGGCACGCTGCCGTAGCGCATGGCCAACAGCTGACTAATGCCACAGGGTTCGAAGCGACTCGGCATCAGAAATGCGTCACTGCCGCCGTAGATCAAACGTGCTAGGTCATCGTCGTAAGTGAGGAAAACCGAGAAGCGGCCCGGGTTCTGAATTGCCAATTGCCACAGGCCTGATTCCAAACCACGCTCACCAGTGCCCAGTACGACGATCTGGGAATCTGTGTAAGCAAGCAAACGCTCTGTCACCTGCAGCAGAAGATCAACACCTTTCTGATCCACCAACCGACTCACCATCCCCAGTAGATAGGTGTCTGGATTGACCTCAAGCCCCATGCGCTGTTGAAGGGCTTGCTTGTTCACAGCACGACCTGAAAGGTCATCGGCATTGAAAGTGGCTGGCAAAGACTTGTCATTAGCAGGGTCCCAATCCTGTAGGTCAATGCCATTGAGAATCCCACGCAGTTTTCCAGAGATGTAGTTCAACAAGCCATCAAGGCTCTCCCCGTATTCAGATGTACAAATCTCTCTGGCATAGGTGGGAGAGACGGCATTCACCCGATCGGCATAAAGCAAGGCTGCCGCCATGGTGTGATCCCCTTGCATGTACCAGGGGCACCAAGTCATCCGATCAAGTTTCCAGCGCCAGGGGCCCTGATATTTGAGGTTGTGAATGGTAAAGACCGTGCTGATTTCAGGGTCCTGATGCATCCACACAGGAATCATCCCGGTATGCCAGTCGTGGCAATGCAGCACCTGCGGTTTCCAAACGTTCCAGGCAAATTCCGTTGTCGCGCTTGCGAAAAATGTAAAACGCCAATCTTCGTCTTCTCCGCCGTAGATCCGTTCAGGATCAAAAACTGGATGCCCCACCAGATAAAGGGGTAAACCATTGCTTGGATGACTTGTCTCATAGATGGCGAACTCGTTGCCCATGGTCTGACCCCGCCAAATCGGATCAGTAGGGATATCCAGCAAGCTCCAGAGCTTGCCGTAACCAGGCATGATCAGACGCACATCATGATCAAGCTTGGCCAGAGCTGGGGGCAATGAGCCCACCACATCACCCATTCCACCGACCTTGACCATCGGCGCGCATTCCGCAGCGGCAAATAGCACGCGCATTTTTAAGTCAGTCGAGAGCCGCGAGACTCTAAATGTGCATCAGCTCAATC
>QCLC01000022.1 GCA_003214855.1 Prochlorococcus sp. AG-412-I05
GGCAGCAGGTGCCACCAGCAATTGCTGGAAGAGTTTCACTTGGTTCCTCACACAGAAATTGAGAGACGGGCGAAAATGCCCGCATACAAGTTACAAATTTGACAAAAGCATGTGACTAAGAAGACGTTAAGGCTTGGTCTGCGAACGGTTAAGTCTTAAGTGGCTGCTTGATTTGAATGTGAAATGAATTATGGATTGCAACAGAAGATTGACCAGTCAAGTCAACTTACTTTTTCTTGCAAGTCCACTTACTTTTTCTTGATACTAGCTTATTGGTCTCTTAACCTTTTGGTAAAGAATTTAACGGATCTTTCGTCTAATTATAAATAGCCGAATTCCAAAAGGTTCTCATGTCCTTCGCAAAGAAGGCCCTCGTATTTTCATCACTGCTCGTATTTGGAGCAGGCATGCCTGTTTCGGCTGCGCCTCGTCTCAATGGTGCAGGAGCAACCTTTCCGGCTAAAATGTATGCACGATGGTTTTTTGACCTTGCTAAATCTGGCGGGCCGCAGGTGAACTATCAGGCAGTTGGCTCAGGTTCTGGTCGCAAAGCTTTCATTGATCAAACCGTTGATTTTGGTGCATCAGATGATCCAATGAAGCAGAAGGATATTGCAAAGGTAAGTCGAGGCCTGGTGCAAATCCCGATGGTTGGAGGCACGATTGCCTTTGGTTATAATTGGAATTGTAATTTAAAGCTAACTCAAACCCAGGCAGTACAGGTAGCTTTAGGTAAGATCACAAACTGGAAGCAATTGAATTGCCCCGCAGGAAAAATCACCTGGGTGCATCGATCTGATGGTTCTGGAACCACAAAGGCTTTCACAAATTCAATGCAAGCCTTCTCAACAGAATGGAAACTTGGTACGGGTAAGTCCGTTGATTGGCCGGCAGGCGTGGGAGCAAAAGGCAACTCCGGTGTTGCAGGAATAATTAAAAATACTCCTGGAGCTATTGGATACGTCAATCAATCATACATAAAAGGAAAGGTTAAGGCTGCTGCTCTTCAAAATCTCTCTGGTGAATTTTTAAAACCTACAGTCAAAACGGGAGCGGCAGCTCTCAATGGCATCAGGTTAGACAATAATCTTGCTGGCAAGAATCCGAACCCAACAGCTCGAGGTGCATACCCAATAGCAACATTAACGTGGTTGCTTACCTATAAAAATGGTAACGCAAGTAAACTCTCTGCCATAAGAGAAATGGTGAGCTACATGCTTAGTGATAAAGCTCAATCCAAGACTTCATCGCTAGGATTCGTACCACTTAAGGGCTCTATTCTTAACAAGGCAAGGGCTGCTGTTAATACAATTGGCAAATAGTCGTTACTGTCATTCAACGGCGAACTGAACAATGCAAAGGGGTGCCTGACAAATGCAAGCATCCCTTTTTTTATTGATAATTAATTGCAACTTAAATCCTGAACAATCTGATGAAGCATACAAAATAAAGCAGAAGACATGAATGTTACCAAGAGGTTTGTCTTGGCAATACTCTATCTAACTATAAGATCCTTTGCCTTTGCTTTAGTCAATGATGACTTATTCGACCTACAAGGCCAAACCTGTTAAGCATAAGGAGTTATCTGATCTCGTACAATTAAATGACCATGGTAGAAAAATAGTCAATTATTCTGCAAAAAGCGAAATACCAATCCATACAAATAATTTTTGGCTTGTAATAACAGGAGTTGTTAAATTAATCGCCCAATCACCTAATGGTGGTGACATTGTCGTCGGCATAGTCGGGAAAAACCAAACTATAGGAGCACAACAAATAAACCAAACAACAACCAGTGCGGTTGCGATGACAGATACAGAGTTGCTCTATGTGTCAATGGCAGAAATTGAGAATTGCCGTGCCTTGGCACTAGTGATTATAGAATCATTGTCAACAAACTGCAGGCAATCTCAAGAATTAGCCTATTTATTGGGATTGCATAGAGTGAAGGAACGTGTACAGGCATTTCTTCAATTTCTTGCTAATGAATGCGGAGAATTATGCTCTGATGGGCAAAAGATAAATATAAAGATTACTCACCAGGAAATTGCAAATACATTAAGCACAACACGTGTAACTATATCGAATACGATTAGCATCTTAAAAGATGAAGGATGGTTATTGGTAAACCCTAAAAGACTATTTATTATAAGCTCAACAAAAGAAAGTGATGTTTTAAGATTAGAATTTGATGATAAGTACAGGGGGGAAGGCTCCAGAGCCTAAAAACTTTTTAATCTAATTTACTCTCCTCTCTGTCGTACAACCTTCTTGTTAGATATTGTTTATTAGCGCTCGTTAAGAATGTTTTGGCTCTGGCAGCCTTAAGCTGCTTAGCCATGAGAGCAACACCAATAAAGATGAGCACCATAAACATAACTGCATGCCTTGCATTGTCGTCTTACCGATCATGAATACAGCGCCTGATAAAACTGTACCCATTAATCTACCTGCGGCATTAGCCATATAATAAAATCCTACATTTAGGCTTACATTCTCACTATCTGTATAAGCCAAAATCATGTATGAGTGTATAGACGAATTCATCGCAAAAACAACACCAAAAGAAACCAGACCCAATGTTATAGCTATTGCAGAATCAGTTTCTCGCCATAATGCAATCGCAATCAGTGCTGGAATCGCTGTCAAAGCAGCACTCCAAAACTGAACGGAAGAGACACCAGGAGTTTTTGAGCTAGTCCACAGTTTGCGTATACCTGGTGCAGATGCCTGAACAATTCCGTAGCCAATCACCCATAACCCCAAGAAGCCTCCGATTTCCCAAAACTTCCAGTTCAATGATTCTTCTAGAAAAACAGGTAATGCAACTACAAACCATACATCTCTTGCGCCAAACAGGAAAAGGCGAGCTGCTGACAAAATATTAATACCTTGCGATTTAGAGAAGACACTCATGATTCCCAACTTCTTTTTGATGATTCCCATATCGTCTGGAAGTTTTAGCGTGACTAGAAAACTTATTAACAAGCCTATCGCCATTATTTCTACTGACTTATTAAAACCTACACTCGTTAAAAGTAATCCACCTAGAAAAAAACCTACTCCCTTTAAAGCATTCTTTGATCCCGTAAGAATAGCCACCCACTTGAACAGCCTCCTGCCCTCACGATCGGCATCTCCTGTTCTCTCTGCAACTATGGCTTTTATGGCACCTTTAGCCGTCATTTTATTAAGATCTTTTGCTATGCCACTAATTGCTTGTGCGAACATTACATACGCTACACTTCCTATTTTAGACCAACTTGCTGAGACAGGAATCAACATCAGCAAGGCCAAGATCTGCAATAAGGTTCCAACCCAAAGAGTTAGACGTAGGCCATAACGTGCCCCTATCCAACCGCCACACAGGTTGGTAATAATACCGAAGAACTCATAAAATAAAAAAAGAAATGCGATTTCAAGTGTCGTATAACCAAGCTCATGGAAGTGAAAAACCACAAGCATACGTAATGCACCATCAGTGAGCGTAAAGGCCCAGTAGTTTGTGGTTACAACACCATATTGATTGAGAGGCGAAAGCATCATTTAAAAGGTATTACTAGTGTTTTCAAGATTAGAAATATAACACGTAAGATCTGCCATTCGACTGCTATATCCCCATTCATTGTCGTACCATGCGTAAACCTTTAGCTGAGAGCCGTTAACAACCATCGTTGATAATCCATCGACAATTGAGCTTCGAGAATCGTTAACGTAATCAATAGAGACAAGTGGCTTGTCTTCATAGCCAAGGATTCCCTTTAGCTGATGTTCTGCTGCATGCCTAAACGCTTCATTGGCATCCTTCACCGTAATTGAGCGCTTTAGCTCAAAAACTGCATCGGTCAATGAAGCATTGAGCAAAGGTACTCTTACAGCATGTCCATTGAGTTTTCCCTCTAGATCTGGAAAGATCATTGCGATTGCCTTGGCAGAACCTGTCGTCGTTGGGATCAGACTTTGTAGACAACTCCTAGCCCTACGTAAGTCCTTTTGGAAGCTATCAATCGGAACTTGTGTGTTAGTAATATCATGAAGAGTTGTTATCGAGCCATGTGAAATACCAAAGTTTTCATGCACAACCTTGACCACCGGAGCCAAACAGTTTGTCGTACATGATGCTGCTGTCACTAAATGATCAATCTTTGGGTCATAAAGATGATGATTGATCCCATAAACGATGTTCAACACTTCTTTGCCAGCTAGTTTTCCTTTAACTGGGCAAGCAACTATCACACGTTTTAAAGCATGTTGATCGAAGTAAACGCTGAGAGTTTCTGGTGATTTAAATTTACCGCTGCATTCCAAAACGATGTCAATGCCAGCGTCATTCCAAGGCACAGCGCCAGGAGTACTTCCCTGGGAGTAACTGATGGTTTGTTGATTCACCAACAGTTGGTTCTCGCTGCCTCCAACAAGCTGATCCCAGCGGCCGTGTACAGAATCGAACTCAAGCAGGTGTGCTGCAGTGGCAGCATCCCCAGATGGGTCGTTCACATGGCAGATCTCGATCCCTGGTCTCCCCCAAAGAGCCCGGAAGACCAGCCGCCCGATACGCCCAAAACCGTTGATGCCAATACGCATTGGCCCTTGCTTGGCCATAAGGATCAATCAAAATATCTTGATGTATCAACCATAGTCGATGCAAGCGCTCTTTTCCCTTTCTTATATTGTCCTTAAAGTAAAAAACGTCTTACATTAATCATGGGCACAACGATTGCCCCGCCACATTTGCTTGATTCAAGTCGTGCCAGAACTCTAATGAAAGCACTTGCAGATCCTATTCGTCTGCAAGTGATCGAGGAGCTTGCCTCTGGTGAACGTTGTGTGTGTGATCTCATTAATGAGTTAAGTCTTGGCCAATCACGCCTTTCCTTTCATCTCAAGGTCTTAAAAGATGCTGGTTTGATTGTTGATCGGCAGAGTGGCCGTTGGGTTTATTACCGCTTAGAGCCAAAAGCCCTTGGTATCTTGCAGGATTGGCTTTCATCTTTAGCCGAGCAATGCCAGAAACCAACGATTAACTGCGAATAATCATGTTGTTGCTAGTGATGAACCTGATCAGCAGACCAAAGCAAAAGCCCCAGCCGCTTGAGGATGCAGCCGCAACACTGTTGAATTGACAAGAACAATCAAACAGCTTGCGGTGCAACAGGATCCCAATGGCCGATAAGTCAGCGAAATGGATCACAGCCCTGCGCGACAGGATCAGACGACAATGTGGTGATGGCTGGATGGTTCGCGGCGTTGGTGACGGTCTTCTCCAGAGGGTTCAACTGACTGTGCGCTTCGACGATGGCACCCGCACCAGCATCATCCTCGGTCCAAAGGCCAAGAGCGATCCTGATTTCGTTCCATGGATCGCAACAAGCGCTGATTGGATCTTGAAAATTTCAACTGAGATCTCTGAGTTAATGAAAGATCAGAGCAAAGGATTGACTGATGCCTACGAGTTGGTGAAACAAAGAAACGAATCTGGAGCTGATGGTGAATTCGATTGGGAACGACTACTAAAAAAATTCAAATCACATAAAAAAAGTAAAAGCAAAAATGGAGCCCGGGTTTGGAACCGTAACTACCGCACTCCCCTTGCCCGTACAGTCGTTATTCTCACAAGCCAGCCTGAACCCAGCTCCGGCTATACGCTCTTGAAAGCATTGATCGAACGTCATGGAGGAGAGCCAGGCTCCACAAGCAGAAGACTTCGCATTCAGTATGCAGCAGAATTCCTTCGCTTCGCGTTTAAACATGGCGCCAACAGGCGTTGGCTACCACCGGAAGATCTCAAGACATTGATCGGCGAAAAAAGTGTCGATTGCACTCAGAACAACGTCAACACGGTGTAGGGGTGTAGGAAACCAAGCCGCTTCGCCACATTCCAGCTGACAGGAAACCCGCTAGTCCTCCTTCAGGTCTCGCCTTGATCAGCGCCTGCTTGAAGCTCTACCAGGCCCGTACTACCGCAAACAAAAGTTGATGCCCAAGCAAAGCTTGCCTCCGATCGCTGGCTACGAAGCCGAAATTCTTGCCCTCGTTCAGGAAGCTAATCCCGCTGTGCTCACGCATAGCAATCGCAAGCTGGAGCACTTTCAGTCAGCCTTTGCCTGTGCTCTCCACATGCATCAGCCAACGATTCCAGCAGGTGCGAATGGAGAACTGATCTCGCATCTGCAATACATGCTGGAGCACAGCGAAGAAGGCGATAACCACAACGCCGAACCCTTTGCCCATTGCTACATGCGCCTCGCAAACATCATTCCCCAGCTGATTGAAGAGGGATGCAACCCTCGCATCATGCTGGATTACTCAGGCAACTTGCTCTGGGGTGTTGAGCAAATGGGCCGTGTCGACATTCTCGAGGCGCTTAAACGTCTGGCATGCGATCCCACGCTTCAACCCCATGTGGAATGGCTCGGCACCTTTTGGAGCCATGCCGTTGCACCCTCAACTCCAATTCCAGATCTGAAGCTACAAATCCTGGCCTGGCAGCATCAATTCGCTGCCATGTTTGGGCGGCAAGCATTGCAACGAGTGAAGGGTTTCTCGCCACCGGAAATGCACCTTCCCAACCATCCAGACACCCTCTATGAATTGGTGAAAGCCCTCAGAGATTGCGGATACCGTTGGCTGCTTGTTCAAGAAAACAGCGTTGAAAACTTCGATGGCTCATGCCTTTGCCATGCACAGAAATACGGCCCCAATCAACTTGTGGCTCGTAACTCCAGAGGGGAAACAGTCAGCATTGTGGCGTTGATCAAAACCCAGGGCTCAGACACCAAATTGGTAGGACAGATGCAGCCCTATCACGAAGCATTAGGCCTGGGCAGACAATCACTGGCATGCAAATCGATTCCATCATTGGTCTCTCAAATTGCCGACGGCGAAAATGGAGGCGTGATGATGAATGAGTTTCCAGCCGCCTTTATCCAAGCCCATCAAACCATTGCTTCCCAGGTTGATCCTCTAAGCACAGTTGCGCTCAACGGCACTGAGTATCTGGAGTTGCTGGAGGCCGCCGGTGTCGAAGCCTCTGATTACCCGAAGATTCAGGCGATACAGCAACACAAGCTGTGGGATAACACTGACAGCCCCATCAACCCCGAATCAATCGAAGCAGCCATCAGCAACCTCAAAGAAACAGATCACTCCTTCTCAATGGACGGCGCATCCTGGACCAACAATCTCAGCTGGATCAAGGGCTATGAAAATGTGCTGGAACCGATCAACAGCCTCAGCGCAAAATTTCACCAGCTGTTTGATCCCTTGGTGACAAAGGGTCCAGCAATCACGCAAACCCCGCAGTATCAAGAAGCTCTGCTCTACCTGCTCCTGCTAGAAACCAGTTGCTTCCGCTATTGGGGACAGGGCCAATGGACCCAGTATGCAACTGATATCTACGATCGTGGGATGAAGCTATTAGAGGAATCGTGTGCCCTTTAGTGAGACTCTTAGCGTGACCTAGCCAATCGCTCAATAGGTCCCATCGCACGCAATGAATCTGCTGAACCCATTTGTCAAAGAACTGAATCGACGCAGGACAAGGCATTGGTTGTAGCAAAGGAAGAGGATGGGATTAAACACCCTGGGGGAGTGCCGAACAGAAATTCGAGAAGGGAGATTTTCAAGGAGCAATTGTTGATTACAGTAAGGCAATAGAAATTATCCTAAGAATGCTCTTGCCTACGACAAACGCTGCGGTGCCAAGTTGAACTCAGGAGATAACAAGGGTGCACTCGGTGACTGTAATAAAATGCTGGGTATTGATCATAAGATTGCAAATGCCTACAGAAATCGTGGTATTTGCAAAGAAAACGATGGAGACCTAAAAGGTGCTTGTGCTGATTGGGAAAAAGCATCAGCTCTTGGTGATAAAGATGCTGCTGGGTGGGCAAAAGACCAATGCCAATAAAGATCTGGCATGTGCCACGATATGCGATAGACTGTTGATGAATTTTTCCCAAAAAAACAGATTACCTAAACTTCAAAGTGCTTAAATCTGTCCAACCCTTAACCTATGAATTTTGGCCGTTAGCTTCTCAGTTTAATTATGCTCTTGGTATGATTACTCTAGAATTACTGTAAAACAAATCGACTTTATGAATTCGATAAAAGAAGAGACTACTCTTTATCCAAATAAAATCCAATGGACACTTGCTTTACTTGCTTCCATGGGGGTTATGTATTGGTCTCTAGCAAACTCATTTAAGGGTGACAACTTTTCTTTTTTCTGTTCCATAATGAGTGCTTTGATGCTTCTCTTAAGTGTGGTCATGCTATTGCCAGGTTCCTCATGGCTTAAAATTGATAGACAAGGAATTAAATTTGCACATATATTTAAAGTAACTTGCATAAAATGGCATGACATTCAGGAGTTTGGTACGTTTTCATCCGGTCCTCCGTATCTATTGTTTAGAGAAAAATATGTTGGGTTAAACTTTAGGGGCAACTACAAAGAATTTAAAAATGCAAGGTCTACTGCTAAAGCTCTGACTGGCTTTGAAGGCTCGCTCCCGGATTCGTATGGAAAGAAACCAACGCACTTGGCTGAAATTCTAAATCAATATCATTCGATCTACAGTGAATAGTTTGATCCTTCTTCCTTTTGATTGAAAACTTGAAATTTATGCACTGTTTAGATTTCTTTGATTCATGCCTTTGTTCCTGAACAAATATTTTTAGTGCCTTTAAGCATGACCCATAAGGCTCACAATAAGATGATACTTTATTAAGGTAAGCCAGGGAAGCAACAAGGCCTAATCTTTTTAACCATAAGCCAAAGACTTCGATTGCTTTAGTATGTTGTATATAGATTAAGAAGCTCAATCAGAAAGAGCCTCTTAGTATTGATATGTTGGTTAGAGAATCCACTGCGGTACTTGCCATTAAAGTTGGCTTGGCCAAGCCTGCTTTAGACAAATAACCTGAATCAGCTTTTGCTCCCCCTGTCGTGGGCTTGGAACGGGGAGGGTGTCTCTCGACTTCGGTAAAAATTGAAGGCATTTGAGTGGACTGGACAAGTTGTTCCGAATCATTCGTAAAATTCCTGACCACACTTTTTAGATGGTAATGACTGCATTCGACGATTGATCAGCAAGGAAGAATGCATGATTACTAACGCCTTTTATCTATTTACCTTCGTATACATTTCTGCACATTTGAGTCCAATCAAGCTGGAAATCATTACCTACTTATATTTACTTGAAGGTTAGATTTTGATCAAAGCTATCAACTCTATCTAAAAAACGCTTAAGCCAAGAGCCGCGACAACTGAGGTGAAGATGGTAGCTATTTCATATTGATTCCATCCATATTTTCTGACATTTCGGCTAAGTGAAAGTCCGCCAATCACTACAAGAATAGTTCCTAGCATTGCATAAAAAGCAACGCTATCTTCGGTGGGATTCAACACTGAAGCTTCATGGCCGAAGAAAGCAGAAATTGCCATAGAAAAAGAAACCCAATAAACAATTCTCAAGAGAACAAGAATCAAAAAAGACATTTTTATTAAGTCAATTCAACCATTCTACCATTTGGATGAAATCTTCATTCAACAAATCCCAAATAGAAACGCTAACTGGTTATCCTTGAGGCGCTATACAAGCAGGTTTGCCTTTAAAGGTGAGAACTTGCGTAACCTGTTGCCACATCTTCTCTGAGAGAACAGCTACAGAACTTCCCTGGCAATCGTTCTGTTGGTGCTCGCACTGCCGCACTAACTGGGCCGCTGTTGGCTTTACAGACTGTTTAGGGATCTGTTTGATGGTTTGTTAATCGTAAGCCGTTGTTGAGTTTAAAACTCCTGTTGTTGTAGCTTTTCTATTTCAGGTATTAGTGGCTGTTGAACTTTGCTTTTAAGGCCAACTGGAAAAGCACTGTTGAAATATTGTTTGCAGTACTCTGTTTCTACTTTTCCTGGCTTTTCCACTTATAGCTGGCAAGTCGTTCCTACACCTGGAAATCGTACATCATTGTGGCAACAATAGTCTTTGCCCCTGCGGCCATCTTCTTTTTCATCTCAATCTTTGCCTGGTGATTATTTTAAACGATGAGTGTCAATCAAGATGCTATCCACAGGACAAATAGCGATGATCCCATGATACAAATGGGAGCAAGAGCAACTAAGTAAGAACAATGGTCACAACAACGGCTGTAATTGAAAGAACAACAGAAGCGAGCACTAACCCTGCCGCCACATTCCCTTTGCGAATTTCAGATCGATAATCAATTGGAGTGAGTCGGTCGAACAACCAGGTTCCTCCAAGGATCAAAAGAACACTGATGAAGCTCCACCCAATGGTGAGCATCACCTGGGTGACCAACTGAGACATCAAAACGATTGCATCATCAACCCCTATTCTACTGAATGTGTTGACTGCCCTTGTTTTTATGGCTCAGCCATCGGGCGTGCACAGACTCTTTCAGTCGATTCGACAGCAACCATTGTTGCTTTGGCCTCTTCTCAGCCTGATGATCCCCCTATGGCCGGGATGCACGGCACCAATGCCCAAGCGTGAGCTCCTGGCCCAGGAGCTGATCTTGCAGAGTAATGGTGAAGTGATTTTCAGTCAGCCTTTTGTTCTTGATGCAGAAGCGGTTGGCGCGACACGCCTTTTTGCATCGGTTGGACTGCCTGTGAATTCGGCGATCTCGCTCACCACCGAGTTATTAAATGCGTCTGACCAAGTTGTCTTGGCATTTGACAAAGAAGGATGGAGAGAGAGAGGAACATGGCAAGAAGACGGACAAAGCGGCATTTACGATGAATCTGACAGTTACTACGAAGTGCTGTTTAAACCAAATCAATCAGGACAATATCGACTTCGCTTTGCAGTCGATGGTCTTGAGGATCAGGCTGGTCAAGCACTGGTGGCTCAACTTCCTCTGCGGGTCGATGTACAAGATCGACGTGTCGATCACGGACTAGCCATTTGGACATTCTGGATCAGCTTAGGGATCGTTTTAATGTTCTTAAATAGTATTTACTGCCAAGGCCGACGTCGATACGGGGGACGAATTGATGATCTTCTCGAAACCTCAGCTTTCACACGAATGAATTATGAAAAAGGTGTGATCATGATAAAAATGAAAGGTCGCTTTGAACTTCTCTCTTACATCAATTCGGATGCTTACAAAAAGACATCTAGCAGCATCAAACTACCCCTAAGCCTGGAGATCATTGATGGTAACGGATTGGTCCTGCAGTCGGAAAAGATCACTCTTTATCTCAACAAAAAATCCGCAAATGATGAAGACGATCCACCCTATTGGCAGTTTAAAAAACGATTATTTTTTTATAATCCCAGGCTTAGGAGTCTTAGGTTTCGATTATCGATTCCAGAACAAATTGACTGCGTAGAACAAGAATGGATTGACTTCGACCTTCGAGATCGAATTGTATCCATGAGACCGCTCAACATTAGGAGAATTGATTAATGCATCGCCCTCTTCTTTTGGTCCTATCAATCTCAGTCATACTGCTCGGAACGAACGATTCAATCCACCGCCCAACGATCTACCGCCTCGGGAATGATGGAACGCCCTACAGCCAACCATCATCCGCTGGAGGTGTCATCTACCGAGGCTCCGGTAGCGGTGGTCAGTGGCGCACCAGTTCACGGGGGGGCTGGAGTGGTTTTCAGGGACGTGGACCATCGGGTGTGAAGTGACGAATTCCATCGCACCCAGCCAAGTGCGCGTGCTTCTGGTGACAGCGATGCTTTCGTCAGCCGCCGGACTGATTCTCGAGCTCTTGCTGGTGACGCAAGCCAGCTACCTCGCAGGGAATGCCACCCTGGCGACAGGCGTGGTGGTGGGCACCTTCCTCGCCGCCATGGGTCTTGGAGCCTGGTTGACTGAATTTTTAGCCGTCTCTGCAACTCCACAACCAGCCTTATTGCGCTGCCTGTTGATCGTCGAACTCAGTCTATGCCCCTTGTGTTTGCTCGGACCTTTGGGGTTATTTCAACTGTTTGCCATTGATGGTCCTCTTTGGTTAGCCGTTGTCATTCTCACCATTCTGGTTGGTGTCTTGGGGGGCATGGAACTTCCATTAATCACCCGGCTTCTGGAGACACAACAACAGCTCAGGCAGGTCTTGGCACGCGTTCTTGCCCTCGATTACTGCGGGTCATTGCTTGGAGCATTGGCATTCCCCTTGCTGCTTTTGCCAACACTTGGGTTACTGCCAACTGCAGCCGCTCTTTCCTTGGTTCCCATCGGCTGCGCATGCTGGCTCAGCTGGTCGTTCGATGATTTACGTCGATGGCGACGTGGAACACTCTTCGCCATTCCCTTGGTTGCAACAGGAGGATTTTTCTCTATCCCATTGGGAGATCGCATCGAAGACAACCTCTACTCAGACCCAGTCATCAGAAGAGTTCAGAGTCGGTATCAACGCATCGTTTTAACGCGTAGACGTGGTGATATGCGTCTTTACTTGGATGGCAATCTTCAATTTTCCAGTCGCGATGAATATCGCTACCACGAGGCCTTGGTTCATCCGGCAATGTCGGCTCACCCCAAGCCAAAACACGTTCTACTTCTCGGAGCAGGCGATGGATTGGCCCTAAGGGAAGTGTTGCGCTGGCCAAGCGTGGAACGCATCGACCTCATCGAACTGGACAAAGCCATTCTGACCATGGCTCAAGAGCACCCAGCGCTTCAACGCCTTAACCAAAACAGCTTCGCAGATCCAAGAGTGCATGTTCAGGTTGGTGATGCATTCGGGTTGATATCGGAAATGCCGGGCCCTTTTGATGTGGTGATTGCTGACTTTCCTGATCCAGACACAGCTGCAGTGGCAAGGCTTTACAGCGTTGGCTTCTACAACCGTTTGATCAAACAACTCGATTCCGATGGTGTCTTCGTGACACAAGCCAGTACCCCCTTTTTTACGCCATTGGTGCTGGCATCCATCGAAAAAAGTCTTCAACATCTGCCTGTGCAGACCCATCCTTACAGTGTGACGGTGCCAAGTTTTGGGCCATGGGGCTTCGTGCTCGCGCATCGCGAAAGCCAACAACTTGCTTTTCAAGCGGTGCCCTTTGAAGCGAAATGGTTTGATCACGCTCAACTCACTCGGATGTTGGAATTTCCAAGGGACTACAGACCCTCCGATGAGGATTCCGTACAGGCGAATCGACTCACCAGGCCCATTCTGATTGACTATCAACGCAGAGATCGCTGGTCAGCCCCCATCCGCTAATGCTTTTTATTCTGATTCTCGTCCTGATAGCAGCTCTAGCTGTATGGCTTCGGTTCCGCTCCAAACGCATGGCCGCAGGACGACATGCAAAGCTGGAAGGGAAAGTTGCGACAGAGCGAACACTGTTCACCCTTCAGATTGGTGATGTTGTGCAATATCAAAAACGTGATTGGATTCTTGAAACCATTTACCGTTATCAACAGGATCAATTCGAGTGGGTTGAATACCTATTACGAGACAATTCTGACGCAGCATGGCTCGTGGTTGTTGAAGATGATTGGTTAGAAGTGAGCTGGCTAACTCCTGTGCCTGAGGACCAACTACGAATCGAGCTACCGCCACCAAGATACATCGACTACAAAGGCACTTACTATTCATTGAGGGAGAAAGGAGAAGCAAAATACGCAACAGAAGGCAGAGCTAACAATCAGGCAGGAAGCTGCTTATTTTATGATTACCAAACAGCAGAAGGCTTAAAACTCAGCCTTGAGGTGTACGACTCAAAAAACGAAGGAGGCCTTGATATCAACGCTGGCAGAAAGGTAGATTCTCGCGACCTCTCTCTTCTTCCAGGAGACGGCAGGAGTGTATATGCAAATATATCACGCTAACTTGATTACAAAAAATAAATTACAACAAGGCAATCACAATTAATCCGCAGTATGCCATTGCCTATGCAAATAGGAGCATAGTGAAGGAGAAGCAAGGTGATCTACACGGATCATGTTCTGATGCAAAGAAAGCAGCATCTCTTGGAGATCAATCAACAGCAAAATGGTTAAACAGTGAAGCTGGTGCCTGGTGCCACAATATGCAATGAGGGGATAGAGCTTCTGTGAGTTTATAAAGATCAACGAGTAAAGAACCAAGAGAACTCAATGGTACCTGTGAGGATTGGAAGAAAGCAGCAGAACTCGGAGATGAAGATGCTGCCAAGTTGGCAGACCCGCCAATTCACAATATTTACAACTATTTAGCTCAAGTGGTCAAAAGAGAATTAAAACTAGGATTGCAAAAAGAAAATAGCCTTATGCTTTCATCTGACGTATTTAACCGAACAAAACTTATAGGGCCTGAACTATCTCTACCCACGTATAGTACCCTAATCGGCATCGTTCTCTCCTGGGGATTTCTAATTAATTGGATTATTGTCCAATATGTCGACAGCACTTTTGTTTTTGAAAATACTCCCTCATTGATTTTTTGCCTTCTTTACTTTGCCAGTTGCTTCTATGGAGTATACCTTTTTAACAAGTCAACCGATCCTGCTATAAGTTTTATTGGTTACAACTTTGTCGTCATTCCATTTGGCTTGGTTGTTGACATAGTCATAGGCGCTTATGCACCCGGAACAGTAATGCAAGCAATACAAACTACAGCAATTATGACTTTTATCATGATGGCTCTAGGCAGTTTGGTCCCACAATTTTTCAGAGGTATCTATGCATTGATTAGTCTTTCATTGTTATCAGTCGTCATAGCTGAGCTGATCCTTATGTTTTTCTTTGGCCAGCAAGTAGGTGTTATTGATTGGATTGTTGCTCTAATATTCTGTGGCTATATCGGCTATGATTGGGGCAGAGCATTAGCAATACCTAGAACAGTAGACAATGCCATCGACAGCGCAGCAGCTATTTATATGGATATCATCAATTTATTCCTAAGAATTCTCCGTATTCTTGGCAGTAGCAAACGATAGACCACCAAATCAGCTTGCTGTCCGACAAACATACATGGTTTAATTAGGTATCGTCTTTGTACATAGTACTGAAACTTAATCAACGAACTATTCATCAACCTTAAGCTCCTACTTTATCCAATAGCAGAAGATCCCAAAGGATGCAACTTGCAAAGAGCTCTTAGGTGGTTTTCGTACCATAAGGGAATCTAAGCATAGCTTAGACCGGTTATCCTATAGCCTCTTCTTTTCGATCTTTTGTTGCATATTCGAGGGTCAAGAATGGACAGGTAAGTTATTGTTATACCGTAGGATCTAGGCAGCAAATCCAAGAAGGTTGCCGGAATGAATGCATAAAACATGCTAAACAAGAAAAAATATACCCCCAAGATCCTCCAACGAATTGTGTGAAGCCAAAACAACCAGCCAAATACGAAAGCCCATATAGTCGCGCAGATATGACTTACATATTTCTGATTTAGGAAATCATGCTCGTGAACATATAGAGGCATTTTGATTGGATTTTACCTAATCCTCCATTAGGTTATATTCAAATGCATTGTCCATTTTGACCAATCAATCGTGTCTCGTAAAACACGTCAACTGGCCACAGAGCGGTAAGGAGAACTAGAAATATTTTGCCCATATCCGAGACAAGGACTTGCAGAATTCCTTCTAAGCCAGACTAAAGAGACAGGAAAATACTTAAAAGTTGCTGGGGCAGCACTGTCAGTGACATCTAAGTGCCTCTAAGGCCCCCTCTTCAAGACGGCAAGAAGTCTCTCCCTGCCTAGACTAAAGGCATCGGAGTACGCCACCTCTTGATGTCACGGAGAAGAACTGCTTTTGCTGCTGCGTTTTATTGACCAAAATCGCGAGGCAAGATAAAATATTTTTACCCGAAATTGACCTATTTGGGTATTACGCAGGCGTAACTGATTAATGCTTCCTTCTGCGGTCTCGGGCGATCGTTAAATCAATGACCAACTTTCAGGATGCAGCATTGTTGGTCAACGAGTTAAGCCAAGATGCGCAGCTTGAGCTGTATAAGAGCTGGTAGAAGGAGCTTGCTGGGCTACGTAAATGAGCCAATAATGCAGGTAAGTACAGGAAATGCCAATGCTCAAAGTCACTGCTGCATTTGCCTTGGGTTGCGGATTATGGGTCGGTGGGTCTCAGATGGTCTTGTCTCAAGTGTCGGGTCAACCACCACCGGAAGGATCGATCGAAGCTTCCTGTACTTCGAACGTTACAGAATTCTGCAAAGTGAAGGTAGACAAATCAAGAAATAGCATCGCTATTTGGTTTCCGCAAGACCGCTATCAATCATCCATAGAAAATACATATACGGGATCCTGTCTCGACCCAGGTTGCGTCTTGCTTAATCCAGATTGGGGCTATATAGAACGTGGAACAACTCGACTTGTAAGCATCACAAGTAAGGGGTTGACCATAGAAAGAATGAGTGATGGCTTTAGGACAGTGATCACTTACTTTGTGGATTAGCGCTTCATGCGTGGAGAAATGTAGGCGATACCTCTTTGCGGCCCGTAAATTCCTGTCAGGCCGCGCGGCCGGAGAAGCCTTGCTAACCCGGCTCCCCGCTTGCTAGCAAGCGAGGTTATCTGCCAACCAAAAACCAGTGGGGCAAAGGAAGCAAACTCCTCACCTGCACCGGTGCAGGTGACCCTCTTCCAATAACTCAGAAGGCCCTTGATTATCTGGGACTTTTTTGGTTGCAGCCACTAGGCCACATGAACTGTGGCAAAAGCAGACTGAGTATCTTCGATGAGTAACCATGAATAAGCCCCGCCATGGTGCGGGGCTTATTCATGGATAGAATTGCTCGCAAGAGGTCTTGCAATGCGGATTGCGCATTGGTGACAACCTGGAATCCCTTGTGCGCCAAACAAATGAAAATGTCGATCTCAATAGTTGTTTCTCTGGTTGTTACTGGAATGTCACCAATTACTTCTCTTCCTGCAGAAGCCACAACTATTGATTGCTCTGAATTGGCAAAACATTTTGCGAATGGTGATGTCAACTTTGATGAGAGCCTTAAATGCAGTACAGGCTCAAGTGAGATGACCTATGGAAGATATTGCTCTCGCACACAAGGCATTGTTTGTAGCAAAGGAAGGGGCTGGGATTAAAATGCTTGGGAGGCGTTAAGTAGTCGCCATCGGTCTCCCGATAAAAACCTCACACCACCCAAACTCCGCCAAGTGCGGTTTTTTTATTGCCCTGGGCGAATAGTCATAAGCAAGGGAAGGAAAACCCTGCTTAAAAGCTGGAGAAAGATCAAGAACAATGCAATATTTGCAATCAATATTTGCTTATCATTTTTACAGTATGGGAACTTTATGAACCAATGAGATCTTCTTGAATACCAGTACCTATTCTCTTTCTGGCGAACACTCAGATGTTCAAATCGGATGAACCTCTTTGTTTCGACTCTTTTGATTCCAACCCTTCCGAAGATTCCTTCTCTCCATTTATACTCCTCAATCGGAGCCTGCCCTTTCTTGTATCCAGATCTATATGTTTGGGCGATTGAATACATCAGTGTCTTCGAGCTAATCAAAATGATGCATCAAATCTAGGTTTTGGGTCGCATTCACTGGTGAGTTGCTGTTGGCAGTCAGCGCTCGGCAGGATGTAGGTGACCAGATCGGCATTGACCCATCTGACCACTCTTGAGTCCATGTCAGCGATCTGAAAGAGATTGTGGACCTTCGGATCACGGGCAGCGCCTCGAGGGGGGGCATGGGGTTGTCTGCGGCCGTGCAGAGACATAAGAGGGCTTCAGAGATTTTTGCTGCGATTTAGGCAATTAAAGCCAAATGGCTGATGCTCTGGCATATGCCTGCATTGCGCTCCAGAAAGGACTGCTTCACTGGAACTTTGGTATTACTGACTTCCGCGTAAACTGTGCCGTATCCGCTCTGACTGGAACGGTGCCGACCAAAAGCAAAGTACGGCGTTTTTATTGCTATAAATTATCCCATGCAAATGCTGCAAAAGTGATTACATAAGCAGAAGAAATAGCCGTCCCACAAAAAGCAGTTATTCGTCGCTTGGACTTTTGAAAGATGCCAACAAGTCCTAAAGCTAGTGCCCCTGCCACTGGCAATATACCTACAACAAATACGTAGAGACTCATTAGTATTGGAAAGCCAGTAATGAGCAAGAGGACAATAAGCACTATTGGTATAAGTGCAAATACTAGAGAGAGATTGCCGCACCAAGATTGACCTGTTCTTTCCAATTGCATTCGTATTGAATAAATTTACTATCGCACGATTGAGCATACTTGTCACATCTGATTGATTCGTGAACTCCTCATACCAATCACGCCCCGCCCAGTACGGGTATTTTATCTTCGGTCCTGCAGGATTTCACAAGAGGATTTTTCTTATTACGATCAACACGAATGCAGACAACTTTATCGTTTCTATCGAAATATCTCCAAATTTTAGTTTAGCATCTCCATTAGTAGAAAGTGCATACAGCTGGTGTTTCTGTCCAAATGTATTCCCTATCTTCACCGATGCTGCTTGCAAGTCTGAACTGGGCTTCTATTGCAGGTCTGCTCCTTCTGGCGCTCTGGATTCCTGCTCTTGTCGCTTCATTGCGTCGCTTTGATGGTCTGATGCGCCGTGATCAATCCAGGGTGTCATTTCAGGGGTGGGGGTATGCACTGTTATTAATCAATGTGGCTGGGCGTGCTATTGCTCTGCCGCTGGTCGCTGGCATTCTCTTTTTCCAGGGTTGGCGGCTGGATCCCATTCTTCAGTTCGGAGTAGGACTGCTGACATTGGGCATGATCTTTGAGTCAATCAGAACCATTGGCATAGACAGTCATGAATTTGACCGGGTCAGTCAAAGGGATACGCAGCAATCCGTCCGTCAGCTAGCTCTGGAACGCCGTCTGCAGGACCGTGTCTGGCCTTGGTCAATCGCCCATTATTTGCTGCCATTTGCAAGCATTTATTATGCTGTTACGCGACGCACAATCACCCCACTGCTGTGGGATTTCATAGCTCGCTTTGTAGTGCTGCTGGCTTCTGCAGGGATCTTGGTACTCACCAACGTCCTTCTCCCAGTTGATACGGAGCTAATGATCCAGGGGGCGTTGACGAGTACAGACTGGGTGAAGGTTTGGGTTCATGTAATTGAGTTTTTGCTCGTCATTCTGGTCAATATCGTTGCTGGTGTTCTGCCTGTGAGAGCCGCTATTCGTCGGACACAGGTCGATGCTCGGCGTCGCCTGGAACCCGGTGCATGAGCCCACACCCAGTTCACTCCACCAAGTGAGGGGTTTTTTGTTACCTACTCTGCAGCAGAAGATGGGCTGGGGACCTGAGGCTAGGTGAGTTAAGTCCGCAGTGGATTCAGCGGCAGCCATCAGCTCCAACTCCCTGGCATTGGTAGCGTAGTGCTGCATCAAAACTTCTAGATCATGGGTAGAGGCTATTGACATCTATATGGTCAGTCCTGAGCCCAGAAGGTTTCTGTTTTTCTCTTGTGCTAATAACTTGAGGTTCCGAGTCAATATAAATCTCAAAGTCATACTTATATCGCCCTCTTATATCTTGGTGTGGATTGGCATTCATTGATTCAATTAGAATGAATTAATATGCAGGTATTTCAACTACATCCCAGTCATCGAATGATGATGTTTTGTTTATTGCAGGCCTAGTAGACGTACCAATAACAATGCAGTGAAGCACTTCAACTTGCAGTTACCCTTGTCTATGCCATCGCTACTGTCATAGCTGGAGTTGAGTTCAGTCACACCTTCTGACTCGCCTAGTTAAGTCAGAATTGATAGAGATTGAAGACGTTATCAAGATACTTCTAGGGTTCAACCACACCGAACAGCAGCTACTACCGAAGTCATTTGCTGCTGCTCATTATCTTTTATAGTGTTTAGCCTCACTACGAAGGTATGAAAGGACATACTCTTCTTCATATACGGGACATTTATTCCAAAATGCATTGTAGTGCAGTTCATTAAAGCGATTTAGCGAGGTGTCGCTTATTCGCATCAGTCCTCAGTCTCTTTAAAAGCCTTCTCAAATACAGAAGCATCTGAAGCCTGACAAACACCCTTTCTATTCATTGTCATTGAACTATCATCATCGAACGAAATCAAATCAATAGACATGTTTCCAGGAGGAGAATACTTCACAGATAATGTTCCTGAACCAGTAATGCCACCCTCATTATGATTGACCTTAGACCTTATAAGAAGCAGTGCCATCAACGATATCCGCTTCTTCCCATACATACATATATGAGTTCCTGATTCGACCATTGACAGCATCGATCTTGAAATGAACTAATTCCGGAATATTTTCATTCATTGTTATCTTATTTGAGCTGAGTTCCCTAATTACACGAAGTATTTTAGTGTCACATTTCAAACAAACAAAGTCATCAGCGATGGCAGGTGACGCTGAGAGGAGTAGAGCACCGAGGACTAAAAGAACCTTCATGGATACACACCTTTGCAAACATCTGCTTTTTTTATATTTTCATATGCCTTGTTTATAGAGGGTGTATAGCCTTTGTTTCTTGGATCCTTTAACAAGGATTCAACTAGACTTGGCAAAAAATACTGTGCATACTCTTTTGTAATTTGTTTGTCTTCTAACGCGCCGCATAAGGTAGCTCCTGATCCATAAACAAAACCGTAGAAATAAACTTTTTTTTGGCTAAGCTCATCTGCTGCTTTGACTGGTACAGCAGACATAAGCAGTGCAGCAAGGACTAATAGAGATTTCATAGACAGATGCGAGATTCCTAAAAAGTAGCAACGTCTCGCATCCTCACCAATAAGACAATAGTCAATTGAACATATATAAAGCGATCGCAACCACAATTCATCGGCATCGTGCCTAGAGCATTACAAAGTCCTGAACTCCTATTGGGGATGGACAGGGAGGCACATCCCACAAATGCCAGACAAACGTCTGTAGACTCTTTCCAACCGTTGGCCCCGTTCCGGGGCGCAGTCAGACTTAAGCCAGGCAACGGGGGCTTAAGCACTGCAGGAGCGTTCGATGAACATCCTCTCCATGATTCAGCGCAAAGCGCAAAAGCAAGCTGCCCTGTCTCATTCCCAGTTCCTGATGGCGAAAAGCTATCGAGGAATTGACTACACCTCAGCTCATCAATCCCCAGCGAAACTTGCTGTCCACAAACACCGATCAAGGGTTTGACTACAGCATATGAGTCGCTTAAAACTCATCTAAATCACATCACATCAGCGGTTTCCTCAAGGGAGCCGCTTTTTTATGTCCTATGCGAGCTCTCCTCGTCTCGACCATCTGCCTCACGGGTTTATTGGTCGTCAGTTGCAGCAACAGGAAAGATCAGGCCAGTGCACCGATCACATCTGATGTCTTGGTGTCTTCAACAGAATCATGGGATGGCAAGGAATTCAGCTATCCGCAAGGCAAAGCTGAGATGACATTGATAAGAGCTGTTTTTCCACCTGGCGCCAAAACCCCAGTTCACACAAACCCTCAACCTGGTGTCGTGTATGTCGAGAAAGGTTGGATCAAATGCACACTCACAGACTCTGCTAATCGAAGGGAGTTCAGACGAGGTGAAGCCTTTGTTGCCGCTAGCGGAGACACCCAACACGCCTGTGAAAACATCGGCAATGAAGATGCCGTTGTGTTTGTTGCCTGGGCAGGGGTAGAAGGAGTGCCGCTCAGGCAACCTGTCAAAGCTGAGTGAAGTCAGAACTGTTGCCACTGTTGCGGCCATCCCCTCTCCTCTTGCATATCGCTCCTGCGCAGGTTTTTATAGAGGCAATAAAAGAGCCCCCAGCTAACGAGGGGGCGGATTTGTGAAAAACCGACTGATCCCCATCACCCGGCCACGCAAAGAGAATAGTGGCTGTCAAGGGTTAGGGTGATGGTCTTCACACTATATTTAGGTTTAAATGCGTTTTTGTTGACTTTCGATCACTACCTGTAGCGGAAGGTTGCTTTTTTGATCATTTTTGCCTAAAAGTTGATTTCCCCATCACCCAGACCCGTCGCTCTCCTGCGAGGGTCTTTTTTATTGCTTGCCATAGAGCAACCGTTGCCTTTCTGCCCCAAAACCTTTGCCCTGTTGGCGTCAACAGAGGTTGGAGATGACTGTCGATTGGATCGGCAACAAGATCTTGAACAAACCAAAGGCCTTCTCTCCCACAACGCTGAGCACAGCCCAAAAACTCAAAAACTCTGCTTAAAACTGTGAATATCAAGTCGATGTGACCTCCAAGTCTGCTGAGTGATTGATTAACGATCAAGCATCACCAACAAGGCCCCAACCATCTTGCGCCAGTTCAGCCTGGCTTGCATCAAGCAAGACAACAGTCTCAAAACAAGAGCATGCTGCTGGTTCATTCAATCGCGAGTTTCAATCGGGCAGAACAAAAGCCCCTCGCTTGCAGCAGGGGGCCCTTTGTATCCCACATCACCAGGTGTTCCCATCACCTGGTGCTAGCGGTCAGATTTGCTGCCGCCAATTCTTTATCCTTCTCTGCTGCTTGCAGAGAAGACTGCTTCTGAGAAGAATGCGCCTGAGAGGCCGCTAAGCACATGACTATTGGCCAAATGAAAGCTGCCGCCCTGAAGAATGAAGGAAGAAGCCTAAATTGATCGCAATGGTCGCGGAGGCTGGGATTAATGAAGCCTGTTTTGATGAGCCATTAGAGCGCTAACAGCACGGGAAAGAGATGGAAAGCCAATTGGTGCAGGAGACTGTCTGCTTGATGAAAGAAGCAATTGACGATCACCTGGATGATCAGACGAGTGATTGAATTCTGTTGTCTTAACGATGACAGCAAGACCGCCTGAGACCGCTTGAAAACACTTCGATAATCGATCCTTTGGGCTTAGATAAGTCGCAATAAAGCCTCGGCTATCCGTACCAACGCAGGCCCCAAAGCCCCCACATTGGCGTTGTTTTTTTGTCATTGTCATGGAACGTCTTTTGGCAGGCACATTCAATGCCTCAATCAAAGCTCACCCTCTCCTTCATCCTCTTCACATCACTCTGGATTGTTTGGTCCGCTTGGGATGCAGTACAGCCTGTTCTCAGTAGTGGTCAACTGGCTGCGCTATTCCCTTTACTGCCAGTAAGCGCACTTTTATTAGGCCTCTCGTTCTTCGACAACGAAGATGATGATGATCACAACGGCGGGACGCTTCAACCCATCTATGCCAAGGCTAGAGCTTAATCAGGTGGATTTTTACACGATCACACTCGGCGTTTTTATCACGCTATTTTGCCTCGCTGTATACAGGATTGCTGATCAGCCTGCCTAAGCAGCACGGATACAAGTGGCGACACAATTCCATTCTGATTCAGTGGTGTCATCCCACTTCTCTGGTTCGGCACTTAAGTACACCCTCTTCAAGAGGTTCACTGACTCATCAACGCTTGTTGCTTGAGGATCTCTTGCACGAGCCAATGCTGCCTTTTGCTCTTCAGTGAGTGTTACTGGAGAGTAGTTATCCACGAGTTTGAGTGTTGCTGGCATGTCGAAGAATTTTTGTTGGCTCTTAATAGCAACAAAACTGCCTCTCAGCTAGGGGTCTTAATCTCAATTCAATGTGAGCTTGCTCACACATCAAAGCCTGAACACCTACTAGAGCGATGATCAGGGGCAGTTGGGTGAGCAGAAGGAGTGCTATCTAGCAGGAGCACTCAATCAAATCTCATCGAGGAGAGTGTCGCTGCTGCGAACTTGGCGCGCTTAGGCTCAAGCAAAATTTGCTGCATCGCCTCATTCGCGACCGTTGAACAACTGACCCCAGAGCAAATACATGAATCAATAAAGATTCTACGTATTTACGTAATCACGCTAAAATGTATCTGTAGTATTAGAAGCCTGCTACAAGCTAGCGCCCTTGGACCTCCCGCCCTATCGGCCAAAGCATGAATTCCAGCCGTCTAGGCGATGCGATTCACCAGCGAGGCCAAATCCAAGCAAGCCGTACAAATAAGCCATCGCTCTAAACATTGGTCCTAAGCATGCAGCGGCCAACGCGAGCACCCTTGCCAAAACAAAAGCCCTTACATCGACTGACATTCCTCCCTGCCTCTTAGCTCTTCCTTGAGTGATGGATCGATGCCAAAGCTGTCGCCAGGGGCAGGCCGCCCATCCACATGTCACCAATACAGGTGTACTATACTTGCTCGCGTTGCCGATAAAAACACCATGGCTGCAAGCACGCCAATCCCCAACAACCCCACCACGGGGAAAGCCTGGACACGCAATGAACTGCTTACAGAGCTAGAGGTAGAGCGAAAAAGAAACTCAGAGCGAACCAGTGGAATTGTCTCCTGGTCTGAGCAAGTTTCAAATGTGCAAGCTCGTTGGCGCATCCATCTCAAAGAGTGGACAATCCTCACCCACCAAGTCTACGAACTAGGCCGCGAATGCCGCGTCTTTACAGAGACCCGCCTGCTCGCGAACACGAGTACCTCTCTAAGGCGATCGAATTAATACCAACTAGCAAAGACAAAAGAATGCCGATGGATCAGGAAGGATTAATGCTGTAACCGATGTCATTTTTTCCTCGGATCATCGAGACCATTGATCATGAGCAAGACAACTCGAACCATGCCCTACTAAATCCACCGAGAAGGTTCCAGAGAGCTGATGGGCCAGTCAAGGCTCATTGCCCGCGGAAGATGAAAATGCTTTTGCCGCTACGAATGGCCCTACCCCTCAGCCCTTCAACAAGGCCTGATTGTTGCTGGAGTGAAAGCGTCGTTTCCAGGAGCCTTGAAGATCAATTCGCTTGTTGATGCAAACCAAGAGCCCTAGTCAAAACCAGGGCTTTTCCTTCGTCATCTCCAGAGTCCCTAGGCCTCGATCTCATACTGAATTGCGATTTGATGCAGCTCATCGAGCGTCAATTCGGCAAAATAACTCCGCAAGCAAAGCAAGGATTCAAAGCTCTCTAAGGTGCCACCACCTTCTTTAAGCAGCAATAGTCGAGCCAATCTCATGGCGAGTTCATTCTGGGTCATGCGGCGAGCTCTTCTGTGCAACGAGGGTCTGGGTCTTCCCCGCATGGAGTCGTCAGCTTTTGCCATCCATCAAGAAGCATCTGACCACATAGTTCAAGGGCTTGATCCAAAGGAAGTCTCAGGCGCTGTTTCATCTGCGATGGAGTTCCATCCATTTGTGCACTCCATTGATCAACAAAAACGAAGGGGTTTCTGATCCAACTGTTGGCATCGCAGTGGAAGCGATAGCAGAAATGGCCATCAGGGCTGATGAGCCAGCCATTGACCTGTTGCACTGGAGGACTTGGCATAACACAAGTGAAAGTACACCTGTACTAGCCTCGTTCCTGCGGTCTGTCAATAGTGGCGATGGGCGGCACGCTGATCTTGTTAGCTACGCCCCTACATGACCTTGATCAGAGCGTCCTCCGGACGATCGCGACGACCCGAAAACCGATTTCAAAATCGCGCTGTGAGATTTGCGCCTTGCCCAGGCATCAAAAACACTCCTTCGCAGAGCTTCCAAACTTCACACAACTCATTTGGCCTGGTTCGCAAAGGTAAAGCCCATCCACTAGAAAATTTTGATCAACCCCATAGCCATCATTGAGCCCTGCAACGACTTGGCAGGGCAAGTTACCAGAAGCTATAGACAGCGCTGAAGAATGCAGAAAAATTTTTCACCCCAACAGAAGGAGAACCCACGAAGTAAAGCCTCACTTTCCGCGGGCTTTACGTATTGCGATGATTTAAAAATCATTACCTTGAGGGTACGTCTTTGCCATACTATCAATCAGTTGAACCCTATTAGTTTAGTCAGGACAGAGTTAATGATGACATTGCTTGGCTTGATGATGAGTTTTCTAATCAGTATTTCACCAGTAGTCCCAAGTGCATTAGCTCCAGAATCAACCTCTTTCACATGTGATGGAAGTCTTGTCGAAGCAACAATCTACAACAATGAGAATGGAACATACAGCAGAGTAAAAGCATATGAAGAGCTTGATGCTGGAGCTTTTATCGTGATCAAGCTAGTGAATTCAAAACTAATGCTACCAAGAACCTTCAACGTTGGCGAAACAAGTTTTACTGATGGCAAATGGTGGTGGAACTATGCAGATCATCAACATCCAACTTTCCGGGGTCTTACACCACTCGGTGAAATTCAAGATTTTAGCTGTGAAGCTCTATAAGCTAACATTGGATTAGGATGGCTAGCACCATGTCTCGCGTATTAGGCATTAGTTAGCAACAGTCAAATGGATATTTCCTAAGTATTGCTGAACATGATTCATCCCAATCAACAAAGAATCACCTCAAGCAAGCAAGCCATACACAGAACAGCGCTTAAGAAAAATCAGCGAAAGCAAACTAGTGTGAGCGATAGGAGATCACACGTCCTTTTAATGAGCCTCCCTCGACCTGGTGCCATTGCTGTAGGAGTTAGTGGGTCTGCTGCTGTTGCGTTGTCACTGTTGAAGGAGTCTTACCCATGACGAAGGCGGGGTTGAAAGTCAAAATCAATGCGTTGCCAGACAACCACATCTCGATAGAGCTAGAGGTTCCAGCAGCTCGCTGCAAATCTAGTTATGACGCAGCCTTATCGCGCCTAGGTAGCGCAATAAGGCTGCCAGGCTTCCGTCCAGGAAAGATTCCTAAGCAAGTGATCATTCAGCAGATCGGTATCGCACGTATCAAAGCAGCGGCACTAGAGAAGCTGATCGATATGACATGGAAGGAAGCCATCGTTCAAGAGTCAATCGAACCAATTTCTGAGGCGCAGCTTAAAGAAGAACTTCAAACTCTTGTGGATCGCTTCAGTCCTGATAAAAGTGTGACATTTACTCTTGAAGCAGAGGTGGCTGCAGCAAGCAAAATGGAAGAAGCGTGAAAAGCCGACCGGTCAGAACTTGAAAAGAGTAAAGAGACAAAGAAGATCAGAACATGACTAATTACTGTTGGTAGTCTTATGGGGTGTTAACTAAGGTATAGATTACAATTCAACGCAAGATGTTGGTCAGCCAGATAAACACAAGGGTGATTGACTCATGAATGCAATTAACTGGTTGAGATCACAATCGTCAGATTCGTTTGCCACATTAGCTCCGCCGCGCAGTTGTTCTGACTAATCTCTTCTGCAGTTGGCTTGATAGCGGTGAAACGATCTGAACTCTTGAGAGTCATAACAGGGGCGGCAGTGTTGAGTATCAGCCAATGTCTTGGGCGCCCAAGCCAAGCCTTGGCAATGGAGGGAAAGCTTCCTGCTCTAGACGCTAAAGCCCCAGACTTTGAGCTAGAGGCCGCTGCTCAAGAAGGTGCACTGACTGAGAAATTACAACGTGATGCCTTTCTAGGCAGTTGGCTGGTTCTTTACTTCTACCCTCGCGACTTCACCAGTGGCTGCACACTCGAGGCGCGTGGATTCCAGCGAGATCTCTCAGACTTTAAAGCTGCAGGTGCAGCTGTGGTTGGAGTCAGCGCTGATGGCACCGAAGAACACGTGAGTTTCTGTAGCAGCGAAGGCCTTGGATACACACTGTTGTCTGACCCAGGTGGAGTCGTCAGCGAAAGGTATGGATCATGGAGTTCACCATTCAGCCAACGTCATACATTTCTGATTGATCCCGATGGCATCCTTCGCGCTCGCTGGGAAGACGTAAGTCCATCTCGCCATAGTCAAGATGTGCTGCGAGCGTTGAAGGAACTTCAGCAGTCATAAATGAATCGCGAGAGAAAGAGACCATCTACCTTCTGCCCAAAAGAAGAAAAACATATCGCAAAAAGGTAAAACAATAGCGCAAATATATTTAAATTTCCTGCAATATTGTGCACACCGGAAAGCGTTGATCCTGTAAGGGTTCATTCCTTCTGTCAAACAAGTCTGAAACTAGATAGAATGGTGCACTGCTCAGTATAGGTGAGGCAATGGTCTTTAATCCTGCTCGAAAATACAAGACAGCTAAACATTTCATCTGGATAACTTCTCCTAGAATTAGCTTATTGAGTTTTGCTCTGATAGTAAGCCCTTGGTCTAATCCTGCCCTAGCGGAAAAACTAGTTCCAATAACGACCTCAGAAGGAATGATCTTGTTGCAAAGAAGCAAGTCTGTATCAGATTACGGCTCGTTAATGGAAGCTTTTCTGACCCAATCAAACCTTGCCTATTGCGGGGTTGCCAGTGCCGTTATGGTTCTAAACAGCCTAGCAATTCCGGCACCTCCAGTAGATGGTTTCAGAAACTACCACTTCTGGACCCAAGACAATATCTTCGACTCGGATTCATCTCAAGCAGTAATTAGCCCAGCCAAAGTAAGGCGTCAGGGCATGACACTTCAAGAAGTTCAAAACCTACTCAGTCATCATGGTGTTTCTTCTAAGCGTTTACACGGAGATACCCTTAGCCTGTCAGCGTTTAAATCGCTTGTGAAAGCTAATCTTGACGATTCAAGTGATCGCTTGATCGTGAATTATGACAGAAAAGTTATTGGCCAAAAAGGCGGTGGGCACTTCTCTCCACTAGCAGCTTATGACGCTGTTACTGACAAAGTTCTAATCCTAGATGTTGCCCGATATCGCTATCCTTCTGTATGGGTAAAAACACATGATCTATGGAGAGCAATGCGAACATTAGACCGCATATCAGGATTGCAGAGAGGGATACTCGCTATTAAGTAGTAATGAAGGTTAAAGACAATCACTGATAGAATCATTGCTGATCAAGCGATGACCCAGTAGCCACTCCAATCGGGTTTCATTTCATCATGTCGCCCCTGAGGATCGATCTCCAGGACGACTGAATATCCCTGTAGATGAATGATCGCGGCATGATCATCCTTGTGGATCTGATCCATCGGCTCGAACCAGCGGCGACGTGCCTTGCCCTTGGCAATCTGGGCCGAGGGTGCGACCACAAGTTCCAAATGATGCTGTTCAAGCATTTCGCCAGCCTTATAACCTCCCAGATTGATGAACCAGAGCTTATTGGCCTCGTTGGCTTTGACATTGCCGGCGCTAGCCAATGTGATCCGGTAACCATCCACGAAGCGGATGCGCATGTAGCTGTCCACATGCAACCCTCGAGGATTGCCAATCCATTGTGATTTCAGCTGGGGAACTGTTGCTTCAATCGTCTCACCCACCACCCAGCGCACATCGTGCATCTCCACGTGTCCTCCGCGTGTCCTCCCACCCAACACGACAAGGTAGAGATTCATCTCAATAAAAGATTAATCAAGGGAAAGATCATTTTTGATGCTTAAAAAGAAATACTGCACAAAAGCTTCGCTTAAGCTAGCTTGCCAAAAGAAAAGACCAAAAGAATAATACGAAATTAAGCTATCAGCTATTCCTTTTGAGGTTTCCAAAGCAACAATACAACCCAAAGAGTAGATGAGATAACGATCAATGCCTCAACAAGGTATGTGTGCATACTGCATCCTCTCGCTCTTGCCAAGCTTAGCAAGAATTTTCAAGAAAAGAAAGAAAAATGCTAAAACCAGATTAATGGAAAAAGAATTTGAATTAATCCCCATATTAAATCATGAATCTATCCTTATTCCGTTCATCCTTGCTCTACGAGCAAAGCCTCATGGAGTGAAGAACCGGAGCCTATAGACATCCCAATAAAAACAAACATCGAGAGTAATTGCCAACAAACTAGATGAGGACAAATCGCTCTAGATATCTTATTACTCCTGTCGATCAAGTCGATTCATTATTTCGCGCACGTTTTACCACTAGACCAGCTTCTACAGCCGTTGTTGCAGCCACAAATAAGAGACCTATAAGACCCACTAGTTGATTTCTTTGATCATTAACAGGATCAATATCTTGACCCAAGACAGCACCAAGAACAATCCAAATACTAACGATCGCGGAAGTAATCCAATAGGCCTTCCACCTACGTTGATAGAGGTAACCAGCCCCAAGACCTGGCAGAATATTTAATGCGACAGCAACCCAACCAGCAGAAGATGCCACAATTTGCTCTTTGGTCGACTTATCCATGTGAAAGTGACAAACAGCTAATATCATAGCAAATCAAAATGATGCAATAGGCGACAAGCAATTAAGCATAAAAAGCCATGCCGATACAAGACAAAACTAATCTGTGTAAATTTAAAACAGTTGAATGTTAAACAACTAATTTACTGGGCCCTCCTCCTCCATCAGCAACTACAATACTTCTAAGTCCAGAATGGATTCAGCCACTTTACGCCTTAAAGAAACGAGTAATTCTGAGTCCATAGCAGACTCTGCAATCATCAGCTTTACCTGTTGAACAGCATGCTCTAGGCTTAGAGCTTTAAGCTTGCAAATGTGCTTATTGACTTTGCATTGCTGCAGCGTATAAGAGTCAATCATAAAATCAATACATCAATCAAGGCATGCATCAAACAAAGGAAATCTTAGTTTTACTCTCTTTCTATTTTAGCTCTCAAGAAAAAGTCACTGTTTAATTTTTAACTCCTCCTAGCAGTCCTAAGGTCATCGATAACAATAGAGTAACTTAGCCTTCGTCTTTTGTATGAATCATGGCTCATTAGGAAAAATCAATACTCTCAGCAAGCAAGCACTAGTTCAAACTAATGAAGAGGTCATGGATTAACAATGTGTGAATAGAGTCTGGATTAATTGTAGCCTTCATGCAAAGAGTTTCGTCTTATTTGCCAACTCAGATTGCTTCCTTTGTTGGCTTTACTGCAGTCAAGGCTTTGTCGCGATGACTGCAAAAAATGGATCTCCTTTGCCGCCTAGCAACCCCAACACACCTGTTGAGCGAGTCTCCTCTGCGATGATCTCAGGCTTTGGCCAACCCTGAGCCATCAGCACCTTAGAAACGTAGGTGAAATGATCACGGTCATCGCCATCCCTCCAGATCTGCGGAGCTTTTGTGAAAAACATACGATTCGAGAAGGCAACGATGACTTGGCCCTTCGAGCGCGTCACACGCAATAACTCCTCAGCCATATCCTCAGGCTGCTGAAGGTATTGCCAACCAGCAATGATGAGAGTCGCATCAATGCTCTCATCCTTAAGCGGAATGGACTGGTTGAGATTGAAATTCTGAACCCAATGGCTATCAAGCCGGTTGTTGGCCACGAGTTCCTTTTCATTGAGGCCATGGCCGATCACACGGTCATAAATGACATCATCAGGCAGGTGAGACACCCAGCTCGACATCAAGTCGAGCACTGTGGCGCAAGACGGAATCTTCTCCCGATAAAGCCGCGTCAAACGCCCCCGAAATGCCTCGTCCAGATGATGAACGAAACGAGGCTCAGCATAAAAAAGCACGTCATCGTTCTGATCGAGCTTGGAACGTTGTTCGTTTCGAAGAACTTGAACCGCCAAGGTGATTGCGAAGCGATGCTCAGTCTCGCCTGCTGCAAACCATTCCGCGAGTCAATAACCTGAAGGCCTCACAAGATTCAACTAAGCTCATATCCGCAAAACATGCTCGCCATCGTCGACTTTTGAGAGTTTCTCTAGATAGATCATGTCAGTGCGAATCCACTCGAGCAGATGAATTTGAAGCTGCCAAAGGGGAACTTGTGGAGCATTATCAGTTAGTTTTCTTGCCAATCATTGCAGCTACTTGCAGGAAATAGAAAGCCCACGCACTAGCAGGGGCTTCATGAATCGCCACTGAGCTTGTAGTGATTCGTCCTTACCATAAAAATTCTTTTCGTGCCGAGAGCGAGCAGGTCTCCTTTGCTGCGGCAGGCTCAGCGATAGGTGCCTTGATGGCTTGCTTGGCTTGCGGCAGTGCTGTTTGAAGCGCCTCAATCTGTGCTTCAACTTTGTTGACTGAATCAAGTAAATCGGCCCTTACATTCTCGAGATGAGAAACACGTTCTGTGTTCTGGCGATCTTGAGCAGCCTTGAACACAGAATCACTGATCACATAAATGCGAGGACGTGTTTTATAGAAGCATGGACTAGGGGAAAACTCGTCAAAGAGGGAGTACATGGTGATCTATGAGAGACCTTTACAGCTTGGTCGACGTAGAGGCCTAGACCGAACAAAAACAGTACGGAGAACCAGGCCCGGTTGAGATGAAGCCTCCATTGCAAAGTGATATTTGTACGGTATTCGCTGGACTTCAGTTCTGGTGGATAGGTGCGACGATGGGGCTATTCAGTAAAAGAAGAAGCTCACAAATCGTGTTCAAGCCTCCAGGGAATTCGGCACAAACTTCAAGCCCCAAAGAGATCTAAGTCCAATGAGCCGGGGCGACGAATTTAAAAGACGCTTGGAGAAGACTTTTGCTGAAAGCCCTTCGCAAATAGACGACAGAATGAAACCATTTCCACCATGAGATAGAAATATGATGCTTAATCGTTCAAGTCTTAAGACTCTGGCTACTTTACGTTGTTTGCTCTCTCTTTGTTGAGATTATATGTTATTTGTTTGTTGTCAAGGCATGTCCTGGCTGGATAACAGGGAACTCCTTTATAGAATTATTTGATTTTTTGCTTTAAAGCCTTATCCTTTTCTTTGATCGACTATTAGACTTTGAAGTCATATCAATTATAAATATTCAAGGCTTCCAATGAAGCCTTGAATATTTTCTCTGATTAGAATCTGAACGTAGTTTTTAGCAGAGCTCCAAAGTTGTTAAATGTCTTGTTGTGTTTGCGATCACCTCCCCAAAGCAACTGTCTACCCTCACCGTTGGTCACTTCACCCGCCTGACGGCTGAGGTAGATGACTGCTGGAGTCACAGTGATGTTGTCAGTAATCTGCATGGCGTACCAGAACTCCCATGCATATTGACCATCGGCAACAAAGTCCGAACCATCTTTGTAGTCCACATTAGTGACGTACGTGGGCTGACCAACAGCCATCCCTAAAGTGTTGCCTTCTACAAATGCATCTTCCCACTGAAGTCCGACGTACCAGGATTGAGTGACAGCAGATTCGAACGAGAAATGATTACCACCTCTTGAAAAGCCATCCTCTAGATCAATGCTGCTATATCCCCAGCCAGTACTTATGCTGGGAATCCAGCCGGTTTCCTCAGGTGTCCACCAAGCGCTAAGCGCCAGGGAATTTATATTTCCATGTCCACTTAGGGTGTGAGCCAGATAGGTCCCTGACCCGGGATAAATGCCAGCACCGTTATCACCGGAGGCATAGTTGTAGGCAGCCGCAATACCCCAATCTTCAGGTGCGTAAGCAATCTGTACAGTGCCATTAGAGGCAGCTCCATCAGTCCCTACCCCTCCAGTGTTGGGGTTTCCATCGTGAGCATTCTCGGAGACATAGTTGGCGCTGATGCTCCAGTTGTTTTGCTCCCACCAGATGCCAGCACCGCCTCCAAGGGCGCGGTTGTAGGTAGCAGGTGAGCCGGCGTAGGTAAAGACATCGAGGATCGTGTCTGCTGGGTAAGCACTAGGCCATACAGCCAGCATGTCGTCCTGACGAACAAGAGGGCCGCCAATTACGGTGAAGCTTTCTCCTATTGGAAAGCTGTAATAAAGGCGGTTAACGGCAACAATGTCTGCTTCATCTGGTTCCTGAAAGGCTACCTCCATGGCATGAAGGCCGACATAACCGTCGCTGCCAAATGCGGAATTGCTGAAGTTGCCTGCACGCAAGCGTGTCTTCAACAGATCCTTACCAGTGAAGCTGGTATTGAGATCAAGGCGCATGTCGTAGGTAAAAGTTGTGCCGCCAGACTCCTTAGAAGCAGCATCAGCACGAGTGATGCCATTCAGTTGCTCGCCATCACCGCCGTAGTGGTTACCACCAAAGACAAATGTTGTCTGACCAACAAGCTTGGTTGTTGTTGAGAACTGAGTAGCCTCGAGTTCACCAACGCGGGCTTCTAGGCCATCA
>QCLC01000023.1 GCA_003214855.1 Prochlorococcus sp. AG-412-I05
AATCATGGCTGAATGCAATGATTTCAACTTGCAAGGAAATAATTAAAATATCGCATATGAATCTAAATATAAGCTTCTAAAATAAAGTGGGTTTTTCCATGACTTCTCCACTTCCTGTCATTAGAATAATATTAGCGGTGTTATTTGGATGTTGTCAAGAGATACTCGCTTGCGATTGCAAGAGATTCTTGCTCGAGTCGCAAGCGATCAGCCCGTTAGCTTAAGTGAACGGATTTATATTCATAAGTTTGCTGACCGAAACCAGACTGTTGCCACCTGGTTGCATAGAGCGAGGAGAGAACAACAGAAATTGCAATCTCGAGATGGTATCGATCAGTTGCTTGATGCTCTTCAGCTTGGATCGTCCGAACCAGATGATCACTACTGCTCGGAGGATGAAGACCTTGGGGAATGGTTTGGTGGGGCTCCTTCCTGGTTAGGGAGGAGCTGACCTTCAATCGTAGGTTTTTCTATCACAATGCAATGTGTATGCACTTAGATTTTTTTAAGTGCAGACGAAACCTGACTAAATTTACGAGAATCGATTTTTTGGATTGATGGCTGCAGTTTGCTTTTTGCGGGCTGTTCTGGCTTGATCTCTCACTCTTGCTGCTTGTGAGTCATCTAGCCAGAAAGCAACCAATGATGAAATCCAAGTGGCTGAGTGTGCTGAGCTGGTTTGCTCTGCTCGAAATCAAGTTGATCAGGCCGTAGCGGTGGTCAATGCGCTGACTCTTGAATCCAAGATTGCCCAGGCTGAATTCAGTGAGTATCGGGACTAAGTAAAGATCTTCCGCGACGCTGTCGACGAGATACGTGAGAAGAAGGATCTGACTCTTGCTGAAGCTGCTGATCAGCTCAAGGGCAAAGTGGCTCCTGTGATTGCGGCCAGAGAACAATTGATGGCAACCACGGTCTGCATAGATGATGAACAGTCGGCTAAAGGAGAGTCAGACGATGAAGACGAGCTAGACGATGAATGATTCAAGACACTCTATTCTGGAGATTGATCAGTTTGATGATTAATTTTTGATGGATTCACAGGCGGCGACGGAATCCATCGCCACTGAATCCATCAACATTGCGCTCTGGAGTTTTGTCGGAACTGCTGAGCTTCCAAACGTTTCTGCTCACTCGCCTTGCGATCAGCCCTCCTCGTCTGACTTCCTTTGATCCGGGTCTAGCGCCAAGAAGTTTTGACACCTCAGCTGTGCTCAGTGGAGCACCAGTTTGAATAGCCAAAGATGTGAGCTCGAGGCGTTGTCGCAGAGCTAAAAGATCGGCTTGTCCGCCAGTCTCAGCTTGAGACCATGTCCATTCACTTGCACCTTCACGCATTTTTTGCATCAGGCCCAAACCAATTAAACCCAAGGCTTGCTCTGCTTTTAGGTCTGTTGGAAGGTTTGTAGATTCAGATTTTTTTTCTTGCATGGTGGCCATAGTCCATCCCAATCATTGATTTGGACGGTATCGGCTCTAAGGCCACTTGCAAGAGCAGTGCATTTGAAAGATATGTTCAATCACAAGGTATTATCCCCGCCATGCAGCGATTTGCGGGCTTAGAAATTCGGGAGCGGCGTCAAGGTGGAAGCGCGCTGGTGACAGGAACTGAGGTTTTGCCTCAGGCCTCAGGGGCAAGCTGCGTCATTACGACTGATTCGGAGACAGCAAGGGTTGGTCGTCAAAATAGTCATGTGCAGCAAATTGAATTGCGCACGTATGTTTTCCTCGATTCACTTCAGCCTCAGCTAGCTGCCTACATGGGCACGGTGAGTCAAGGCTTTTTACCGATTCCTGGTGATGCTTGCCTGTGGATGGAGGTCTCACCAGGCATGGCTGTCCATCGAGTGACTGATATTGCCCTTAAGGCCAGCAATGTGCGACTAGGCCAGATGGTCGTTGAAAGGGCTTTTGGTTCTTTGGCCCTATACCACCGTGATCAGAGCACGGTGCTCCATTCCGGTGATGTTGTTTTGGATGCCATTGGCAGCACTGTTAGCCAGAGAAGTTCTTGTGATGTGAGCTGGACCGAGGTGATCCGTGCGATAACCCCAGATCACGCTGTTTTGATTAATCGCCAAAATCGTCGTGGTTCGATGATTGAAGCTGGAATGAGCATGTTCATTCTTGAAACCGAACCGGCTGGTTATGTATTAATTGCTGCCAATGAAGCTGAGAAGGCATCCAATATCACCATCGTTGACGTGAAAGGCGTGGGAGCCTTTGGCAGGCTCACTTTGGCGGGAAAAGAAGGTGATGTAGAGGAGGCTGCTGCTGCTGCAATGCGAGCCATCGATCAAATCAATCGCTAGCTAAACAATTTGATCAAGTCCTAGTTGTTCTCGCAGGCAAGGGGCTAGTGCTCTAGCCGCTTTTCCTCGACTACCAAGCCTTGAAAGCTGTTGATTGTTGAGTTCTCCGTAGGTGCAGTTCGCTTCGCGAACCCAAAACAGCGATTCGAACTCGCCTCCTTCATAGGCAGGCGATCTAAGGAGTTCTCCCCAGCAAATCCCCTCTGCTGCTTTAAGAAGCTTCCCCTTGGAATTGCATAGAACCATCACACTGCGGAAGCGAGCACTCCGATATGGGTTGTTTTCAAGGGCCGCAAGGATTTTCTTGATTTTTTCTTGATTGCTGGCAGCAAAGCGGGCCGAATAAAGCCCCGGGGCTCCATCCAGGGCATCAACTTCTAATCCGGAGTCGTCAGCAATGGTCCAGTTTCCAACTCGTTTTGCGACTGCTCGAGCTTTGAGTAGGGCATTGTCTAGATAAGTGGAGCCCGTTTCCTCGACATCTAGATCTTTCGGTTGCCTCTGCACATCGATTGGGAGTGGACCAAGCATTGCTTCGATCTCGGCGACCTTGCGAGGGTTCCCACTCGCAATGGTTAGCAGTGGTTTGGCCAAAATCAAAAAAAACTATCGCTCTTATTCTGCTTTAGGGGGTGGAAGTTCTCTCTTGGGAAGACCTGAGGCAGGATTTTTGATTATTTCTGCTCCCCTTGGACAAGCGATAGAAGCTCCTGGAGTCGATCAATTGAGGCTTTCGGGCGGCTTGGCAACCAAATGTGGTCAAGAGCTGACGCAAAAACGAACAGTCGTTTAAAACAGTCGTAGCAAGGGTGATCAGCTGAGCTTATGGGAGAGGCTACGGATGGTGATCTCCGTTTCGGCTGAATTTGCTTGACGGAAGTTGCCTGCGCAGAGCATTCTCCTTCCCGAACATTCAATCTCCTACTACAGGTAAGCAATGGCTAGCGAAACCATGGGCATCGCCCTAGGCATGATCGAAACCCGCGGCCTCGTGCCAGCAATTGAAGCGGCTGACGCCATGACCAAGGCAGCTGAAGTTCGCCTGATTGGTCGTGAGTTTGTCGGTGGTGGATATGTCACCGTGCTCGTGCGTGGTGAGACAGGTGCTGTGAACGCCGCCGTTCGTGCTGGCGCTGATGCTTGTGAGCGTGTTGGTGACGGCCTTGTGGCAGCGCACATCATTGCTCGCCCTCATCGTGAAGTTGAGCCTGCGCTAGGCAACGGCAATTTCTTAGGTCAGAAGGACTGAGGCCTTCTGCGATGGCTCTAAGAGCTTCGCTATCTCAACCTTCTATACCGACTTAAAAGGAGCTATTCCATGAGCAAGAAGTATGACGCAGGGGTTAAGGAGTACAGAGACACCTACTGGACTCCGGATTATGTTCCCCTAGACACCGACTTACTGGCCTGTTTTAAATGCACTGGCCAGGAAGGAGTACCCAGAGAGGAAGTTGCTGCGGCTGTAGCGGCTGAATCTTCAACAGGTACTTGGTCCACAGTTTGGTCAGAGCTATTAACTGACCTTGAGTTTTACAAGGGCCGTTGCTATCGCATCGAGGATGTCCCTGGAGACAAGGAGTCCTTTTACGCTTTTATTGCTTACCCTCTAGACCTTTTTGAAGAAGGTTCAATCACTAACGTTCTGACCTCTTTGGTCGGTAATGTTTTTGGCTTCAAAGCATTGCGCCATCTGCGCTTAGAAGACATCCGCTTCCCGATGGCCTTCATCAAGACATGCGGTGGTCCTCCTAATGGCATTGTCGTAGAACGCGATCGTTTGAATAAGTACGGTCGCCCCTTACTTGGTTGCACCATTAAGCCAAAGCTTGGCCTTTCTGGTAAAAACTATGGACGGGTTGTTTATGAGTGTCTTCGTGGTGGTCTTGACTTAACCAAAGACGACGAAAACATCAACTCTCAGCCTTTCCAGCGTTGGCGCGAGCGCTTTGAGTTTGTTGCTGAGGCTGTCAAGCTTGCACAACAAGAAACTGGAGAAGTCAAAGGTCATTATCTCAATTGCACTGCGACGACTCCTGAGGAGATGTATGAGCGTGCTGAGTTCGCTAAAGAACTCGACATGCCAATCATCATGCATGACTACATCACTGGTGGATTTACCGCCAACACAGGTTTGGCGAATTGGTGCCGTAAAAATGGCATGCTGTTGCATATCCACCGCGCCATGCATGCGGTGATTGACCGTCATCCCAAGCATGGAATTCACTTCCGTGTGCTTGCCAAGTGCCTGCGCCTTTCCGGTGGTGACCAGCTCCATACAGGAACTGTTGTTGGAAAGCTGGAAGGTGATCGTCAAACCACCCTTGGTTATATCGACAACCTGCGTGAGTCTTTTGTTCCAGAAGATCGCACTCGCGGTAACTTCTTTGATCAAGACTGGGGTTCCATGCCTGGTGTTTTTGCTGTGGCCTCTGGTGGTATCCACGTTTGGCATATGCCAGCATTGTTGGCAATTTTTGGAGACGACTCCTGCCTACAGTTTGGTGGTGGTACTCATGGTCATCCATGGGGGTCTGCTGCAGGTGCTGCTGCAAACCGAGTGGCACTTGAAGCCTGTGTGAAAGCACGCAATGCCGGTCGTGAGATCGAGAAGGAAAGTCGCGACATCCTTATGGAAGCGGCGAAGCACAGCCCTGAGCTAGCCATCGCACTTGAGACTTGGAAGGAAATCAAGTTCGAGTTCGATACTGTCGACAAGCTCGACGTTCAGTAGACAGTTTCATCAGAGGAGACATCTGTCTCCTCAAGATCTTTCTTCAGATTTATTAGGCCAACACTTAGTCGTATTGGCCCTTAAACATCCACAATCCAAGGTTCACCATGCCTTTCCAGAGCACAGTTGGTGACTATCAAACAGTCGCCACCCTGGAAACCTTCGGCTTCTTACCGCCGATGACCCAGGACGAAATTTACGATCAAATTGCTTACATCATTGCTCAGGGATGGAGCCCTGTCATTGAGCACGTTCATCCAAGCGGTTCCATGCAGACTTATTGGTCTTACTGGAAGTTACCTTTCTTTGGCGAGAAGGATCTGAACATGGTTGTAAGTGAGCTAGAAGCTTGCCATCGTGCATATCCAGACCACCATGTGCGCATGGTTGGTTATGACGCATACACCCAAAGTCAAGGAACCGCATTCGTGGTATTTGAAGGCCGTTGATTTAGTTTCGGTATCTATCTTTTAATAGCCTCGATTATTTTCGGGGCTATTAATCAACTCTCAGAGGCGACAAGCTTCTTCTTCCCTTACGACGTTTTTATTGGTTGGACATGGCAAAACAATCCAGTCGAGAGCTAGCTCTTGAACGCCGTAAGGCCCTGAGTAATTCAGGTAAGAAATCAACCACATTAAATGGATCAAGTCCTAATCGCATCCGAACTGCATCTGATGCACGTGTCACAAGGACTGATCAATCTTTCGTCAAGGCTGGGAAAAAATCTTTGCAGCTAACCGCTCCTAAGAGAGAGCAACTAGATACGTCTTTTGTTGCTTCTAGAGAATCATCCGGAGCTTCGCGTAGTCAAGTGAAAACGATCAGAAATTCAAGCAGAGAATTGGTTTTGGCTCGTCGTGATCAGCTTTCTCGTCGTGGTCAGCCAGCCGCAAAAAGTAAAGATAGAACTCGTGCAGAAGTTGAGAAACTCTCTGCAAAGGTTAGCCAGCAGGATGCTGTAAAAAGGGAGATTAAGGATTTAGCCTCTGATCAGAAAGGTTTTGATGAATCTTCTTCAAAGTCTTTGAAGAGTTTGGACACTGTCTCAAGATTAAGTTCAAGGAATTCAACTAGTCGTCCTTCTGCGAAACGTAGATCGATACAAAATCCAAGCCGTGCTTTGGTTCTTGCACGCCGTGAAGCGCAATCGAAGCACGGTAAAACGGCAGCAAATCAACCGACTTCGGCAGCATCAGTGGCTCGACAGGGAGACCCTGACCTCTCCAGTCGAGAGATTTCACAGAGAGTACGTGAATTGCGCAGCAAGAGTGGTTCCACTGGAAAACAACGCTCTGGCGCTTGTCGTCCCTGCGGTCCCAATCGTAATGGCGCCAAACAGTCTGTTGCGGCAGATGCTCATTGGAAAGTTGGGTTAAGTGAAACAAATACAGGACAGTTTGTGACAGGTACACAAGCAAATCGCTCATCTAAAACTACTGGCAACGAAGCGAGTACTTGTCGTTCAATTACAGGCACTCAATATTTAGGTTCAGAGGTGTTTGATGCTTTTTGTCAGTCGGCTCCTCAACCAGGCCAACCTTTAAAAGTGGCAGTTACAAATACTAGCCATGGAAATCGGGTGACCGGTAATGAAGTTGGACGCTCAGAGAAAGTTACTGGTGATGAACCTGGAACCTGTAAGAATTTGACGGGAACTGAATATATCTCTGCGAACCAGGCCAATCAATATTGTGGCGTTAGCCAACCTTCCCCAAGAAAAGTTGGCCAGAGCGTTACAGAAGATGGTCGAAGGGTTAGTGGTGTGATGGTGGGACGTTCCGAGAGGGTTACAGGCGATGAGGCTGGCTCTAACCGGCAACTGACTGGTGATCAGTATCTTGGAGCTGATCCACTTCCTGAAGGGAGGTCTGCAGAGAAAGTCGGTTCATTTAATACTCTTCGTGGTGCAGGAGTTACTGGTACAAACGTTGCCCGCTCTGAGTACGTTACCGGTAATGAACCAGGTAGTTGTAAAAGAGTGACTGGTGATGAATATGTTGGCCCTCAGCAATACAAAACATTTTGCGGTGGTAGGCCTAATCCTGAGGCGGCAAAGGTAGGTTTAAGCCTCACAAATAAATCACAAACTGTTAGTGGAACGCTTACAGGTCGCTCGGAGCTTGTAACAGGAGATGAGCCTGGAACATGTAAAGCGGTAACTGGAACTCCCTATAGCGGTGTTGAACAAGCCTCCGGTTGGTGTGATACAAAGTCGGTGCAAGAAATTCAGGACCGTACCCCAAAGATGATGGGTACACCTGGCGCTGTGATGACAGGTCTTCAGCCTGGAGTAGGTGGAGTGATGACAGGAGCAGAGAAAGGTGCTTGTGAACCTTTAACTGGCACCCCATATGTCGGTGGAGACCAACTTGTTCAAGCATGCGGAAGTGATGCTCCCGCCGGAAGTAATGATCACCAGGGTTCATCAGATTCATCTCCTTGGACTCACTTTAGTGTTCAGTCTCCTGCAAGAGCCATGCAGCTACAGCGTGATCGTCGCTCTGGTGTGACAGGTACAAGTTATGAGCAGGGCTCCCAGATTACGGGTCCTTTTAATATGGCGGTTGACAAGATTACTGGCACTGAGCAGTTCCGTTTTGATCGCAAACAACGTCATTTCAAGTCAGTTCCTGTTGAAGCAACCCCCAATGATGTAAGTCAAACACGCCCAGAATCAAGAGTTACGGGAGAAGGCCAATCTGCCGGCCTCAATATCACCGGTGATGATTGGGATCGCAGTGAAAGGGTGACTGGTACCGAAGGAGCTTCTGCTCGTCGCCGAAATCCAACTCGGCCAGGCCCGATGTCTGCGATGCCTGCTGCTGATTTAAAGCGTAATGAGGAAATTTCTCAACCAATGAGTCGAGTAACAGGCTCAAGTGGTAACACTGATCAAGGCTCCTTGATCACAGTCTCTGGCGGCGCAAGGGGTTGATTGATTGATGGCCTATCGCAATCGCAATTTGGCCTCTCAAACGCAAAGACCCTTGGCGCCGACTGCTCCAAGGAGGAGGCCTGTAGTAACACCTCAGATCTCTGATCGCTCAAGGCTAAGAGGGGTTGCCAATGTTGGTTTAGGACCTTGCCACCCTCTCACAGACAGAGCTGCAAATCAGCATCTTCAGGCTTATGAGGCTAATGTTAAAGGCTCTTTTGAGTTGATAGTCCCTTTGCTGAAAAGGATTTCAGCACTCCAGTATGACCAAGATTTTGTCTCAAAGGCCCAAAGTCTTGCTCGCAGTGAACTGGGTTTTGATTTGCCTAGCCACCTTTTGGAACAGGCTTGGGTACGCGCATTAGATATGAGGGCCTTATTTGCTTGGTGTGTGTTTCAGTCTCATCAGCAGGTGAGTGACCGTTTTTTTCAAGAAGACCCTCTGCAAGGAGGAGAAGGCAGCAATCAAGCAAAGCATTTCCAAACATTCCTTGTTGATTGTGGTTTTCATCTCCTTGATGTCTCCCCCTGCGCTGATGGACGCTTGGCACATACGATTGCTTATGCCTTACGGATTCCATTTAGTTCAGTAAGACGTCGCTCCCATGCAGGCGCTCTATTTGATGTTGAGAAAACTGTCAACCGTTGGATCAAGACAGAACACAGACGTTATCGAGAAGGTGTTCCAAATTCAGCCGACTCTCCAACGCGTTATCTCAAGGTTGTCACTTATCATTTTAGTTCCCTTGATCCATCTCATCAAGGATGTGCGGCTCATGGGAGTGATGATGCCTTGGCAGCTTCTGCTGGTCAACAGCGCCTGCTTGATTTTCGTGAATCCGTCGAAAATAGTTTCTGTTGTGGTGCATCAGTAGACCTTCTTTTGATAGGGCTTGATACCGATAATGATGCTATTCGTGTCCATGTTCCTGCGGCAGATGGTTCAATTGTTTTAGATGAGTGGCTTTCCGCGGAAGATCTCTATCAGGAGACGCTTTCTCTAACTTCAGATGAGGCGATGCAACATATTGCTGAACGTGTTGAAGCCAGTGCACCTAAGAAACCTGACGAGGGGATGGTGGCATTCATTGTGAAATTGATTGCAAACAACTTTTCTCAGATTGACTACGTGAAGCAATCACATGCTGGCCCCTACCCAGATGCGGGGCATGCAGAGCGTTTTATTGGAGTTGGAATAGGTTTTAAGGAAGTACATCTTCGCAACCTAACTTATTTCGCACATTTGGATACTGTCGAAGTAGGGGCCCCAGATTTAGATGTAGGAGTGAAAATTTTTAAAGGTTTGAATGTTTCTCGAGATCTACCAATTCCTGTTGTTGTTCGTTTTGATTATTCTGGCCAAGTCCCAGGTGCAAGGGATCGGGCTGTCACTGATTGCTATCGCGTAAATCAAGCTATTGCTGAGCGTTATTCTGATCTTTTCGATCAGGGTCTTCTTCATACATTCTTGACCATTCGTGATCGTGATAAAAAAGACACTTCAGAGGTAGTCGGTTCCTCCTTGGAGCCTGTTCATCAGGAGGCACACTGACATGTTGATCTGCAAGGTTCTTAAGCCGCTTGTTTCCACCAATCGAATCCCTGGATTCGAACACAAACATCTTCAAGTTGTTCTTGATGGAAGTTCCAAGAAGGTTGCAGTCGATGCTGTGGGTTGTAAGCCAGATGATTGGGTGATTTGTGTTGGCAGCTCAGCAGCGAGAGAGGCTGCAGGAAGTAAATCCTATCCTAGTGATCTTACGATTGTAGGTATTATTGATCATTGGGATCCAGACGCCCCGAAGCCAGTTTCAGGGGGCTCAGCCTGATGGAAATTATGCAGGTGATGGGTCGTTTGGTTTGTACGCAAAGGGTTGATGGTCTTGGTCATATGCATCTACGCATCCTACGTAATAACTCCGGCAAGCAGTTGGTGGCTGTTGATCCTGTTGGTGCTCGAGAGGGCAATTGGGTGTTTACCTCGAGTGGATCAGCGGCACGATTTGCATGTCCAGATCCCAATATTCAAACGGATTTGACAATTGGAGGAATTATTGATCACTGGTTGCCTGATGGATAGTTAGCTTCTATCTGATTCAGCCCAAAGTAAATTCTTTTATCCTTTTATCTTTTTATCGATGGCTAAATCTACTTCCTCTAGCGCCTCAGCCAGGGCCACTTCGAAGTCCTCGACAACTTCTAATCCCTTAACTTCTGCAAATAAACTTCCTGCTAAGTCATCCCAAATTGTGGACGTTTCTCCTGTGACCTCATCTCCACCGACCTCTACGACATCAGCAAAAGCCACCACTACTAGGAGGAGCACTGCAGCTCGTTCCTCGTCGAGTCGAACCAAGGCTTCCGGTTCGACTTCTTCTACAAGTGGTTCTGCCAGTGTTAGTGGCGGTGGCTCTTCTGTTGTTACTCCCAGCATCAACCGGTCTTCTGAGCCTGCTTTTGTTCAGGGGATTGCACTCGGAATGATTGAAACTCGTGGCATGGTTCCTGCCATTGAAGCGGCTGATGCAATGACAAAAGCTGCTGAGGTTAACCTCATCTCTAGGGAATATGTCGGCGGTGGTTATGTCACTGTGATGGTGCGTGGCGAAACAGGAGCTGTTAATGCAGCCGTTCGTGCTGGTGCAGATGCCTGTGAAAGGGTTGGTGATGGCCTTGTTGCAGCGCATATTATTGCTCGTCCTCATCAGGAAGTTGAGCCCGCATTAAGACCCACTCATGCAAAGCGCCGCAGCTAAGTTGGCGACACCCTAATTTTTAGCTTTCTAATTTGCTGGTTTCTTCTGTGGCGAAGTCATTCGGAATTCTGGTCTGATCAACTGTGATGACAAGCATTAAGGTTATTCTTTAACTTTGAACAATCCATCTTCCAACTGTTGTGATGAATCAATGGCAGAAGCGCTCTCGTCCCATACGACTCGAGCGGCGATTTGAATTTGAAACCTATGCAGAAACCAGGGATTTTTTAGACCGTCTTGGCGAGCACACTGAAGCCGCAAAGCGCTTCCCTGATATTAGTTTTGGACGTACCTATGTCAATATCACGTTGCGGCCGGAGGATGATGAAGATGAGGTTGAGTTAAATGATGATGATTATAAATTTGCGGCTGAGATAGATGGACTCCTCAATTGATCTCTCTTTGGCTTATGCCGATTCCGGAGTTGGAGAGGTATTGGATCAGTTGGATTGCGAGCTGATTGGCTTGAAGCCGGTGAAGACGAGGATTCGAGAAATTGCCGCTTTGTTGTTAGTTGATCGGGCTAGACAAGATCTAGACCTGGCTAGCACGATGCCAAGCCTTCATATGTCTTTTACTGGACGACCTGGCACTGGAAAGACAACTGTTGCAATCAGAATTTCTCAGATTCTTCATCGCCTTGGATACCTGCGCAAAGGACATGTTGTAACTGTCACCCGTGACGACTTAGTTGGTCAGTACGTTGGCCACACGGCACCAAAAACTCGGGAGATGATTAAACGTGCACAGGGAGGTGTGTTGTTTGTAGATGAGGCATATTACCTTTATAAGCCAGGCAATGAAAGAGATTATGGAGCAGAAGCAATCGAAATATTGCTACAGGATATGGAGTGCCGGCGAGGTGATTTTGTTGTTATTTTTGCTGGTTATAAAGATAAGATGGATACTTTCTATCAATCCAATCCTGGCCTTTCTTCTAGGGTTGCTCACCATATTGATTTCCCGGATTACAGCAATCAGGAGTTGATGGCTATCGCTCAGTTATTCCTGGTCCAGCAAAACTATTGCTTTGGCGATGAAGCTGAGGGCATTTTCGAGGATTACATCGAACGTCGCCGTCAGCTTCCTTTCTTTGCTAATGCCCGCTCAATTCGCAATGCTTTGGACCGTACCCGTTTGAGGCAGGCGAACCGATTGTTTGCACGCATGGGAGAACCGCTCAGTCGTGATGAACTGATGACGATCGAACCTGCTGATATCTTGGCGAGTCGTGTATTTCAAGGGGAGGTGGAAGGTCGGTATCCGACTGAACCCCTTATGGAATCGTCTGAATGAGGATTGAAGATAGCTTTTTGGAAGAAAACCTTTCTCTACTTTGGTTGTTCCAGATCCCGTCTGATCAGCACAAGCAAATAAGACGGTGACTTGTAACGGCTGGGGAGGCAACGATTGAGGGTCTCAAGATGGCTCCAACAAACTGTGCGCTCTATCTCTTGGGTGCTACGACCTTCCTGCAGCAGTCGCCTTAGGGCCTTGCAGTAAAGCGGATAACCCGCCTCGAGTTCGCCAATGGTCAACTTGGCTTCGGCCATGGTTTCTCGCAGTACGCCTCTAAACCTATGCAATCTTCAGACTACTCAGCGGACTGTCCGTCTTGGCGGATTCGGCTTTTGCTTTCTGGTTCGGCCAATCGTTTTTGATTCTTTCAACGTTAGGGAAAGTCACAGGAGTTAGCAGTAACCCCTCTTCAGCCGTAAATCAAAATGATTAGTGATGATCGGATCTCAGAACTCCTGCTAGCTCAGGGACAAGATTTTTTTCTTGAGTTGCTACACGCTTGATCAAAGCGCTTCACGTTCCCACTGGTTGTTTTCAGCCGAGCCAAGCAACGCAATCGATTTCCACTCGCCCGCCTTTTGGAAGGGCGGCTACTTGAACACATGCTCTTGCTGGGCTGATGCCATCCCCGAAGATCTCGCCATAGAGGGCATTAACCCTTTGAAAGTCCGCCAGATCCGTGAGGTAAACCGTGGTACGAATCACTTGCCTTGGCTCAGCACCGGCGGCTGTGAGTACAGCCATCAGATTGCTAAGGACTTGGCGGGTTTCAGCTTCCACATCACCTTGCCCAACCATGACCCCGTTGGTTGGATCAAGAGCAATTTGACCAGAGCAGTACAGCCATCCTCCTGCTAGTACGGCCTGGTTATAGGGCCCGACTGGTGCTGGAGCTGATGCTGTTGTGATTGCTTGTACAGAAGGGGCGTTCATGGTCGGCTCTGAGCATGAATGGTGCATCATCGCTGTCAGCTTTTGTTTCTGTTGAAAATCCTCTGGGAGTAAGGGCACTTCGTTCATGTTCCAGCGGCCTTGATCTCAATGGAGTGCAATCTCACTGGCTGTTGGTCCTGTTCCATTGCAACAGGACTGCCTTGTTGCTGAGCAGTTTTGCCAGGGCAGGCCATTTTGATCTTGCTGAGTCAGATATTTGTGTTTAGTTTCGCCATTGATCCTTGTGTTGGCGAAGTTCTGCTAGCTCTTTGCTGTTCTGAGCACGCACGAAGAGGTTGGTACGTTGTTCTTCTGAAATGCTGCTAGGCAGGCTCAGGGCACCCCTCTGGCGGCGACTGGAAACGTCTGCCAGTCGTTCGCTGATAGCAATATCTGATGGATGCAGGGAGGAGGCCCAGCGCAGATTTGCTTCGGTGTATTCGTGAGCGCAATACACACGGGTCTTCGCTGGCAGGCAACAGAGACGTTGAAGAGCCTTGAACATATCTTCGGCAGTTCCTTCAAACAGTCGGCCACATCCAGCTCCGAAAAGGGTGTCACCACAGAACACTGCCGGATCTTCACGATCTTGCTTGTTTGTGGGCAGGTAATAAGCAATGTGTGCTCTGGTATGACCCGCAACAGCCAGCACCTCAACACTGCTGTTGAGAAGAGAAATCTTGTCTCCATCACGAACGGAGATCGTCTGGAACGGAATGCGATCACGGTCGTCAGCGGCTGCTACTACGGCTGCGTTAGGCCAGTCCTTAAGCAGCTCAAGGGTGCCACCAATGTGATCAGCATGGTGATGGGTCTGAAGTACTGCTGCGAGTGAGAGCTTTCGAGTTTGCAGCCATGTCTTGACTGGTTTTGCGATTGCTGGATCAACAACGACAGCCTGGTCGCCTTTAATCCAGATCCAGATGATGTTGTCCTGAAGAACAGGAAGGGCATGGATCGAAGAACGTTGTTTATCGCAAGTCGCAGCTGTTGAGGTTGCCTCCATCGTTAAAGTCCAGTTCGACGCATCGCTCCATGATCACTGTCGCGCTTGCAAAAGGAGCTTTGCTGAATGATTCGGTTGCTCGTTTTCAATCTGCTGGGTTGGATTTTTCAGCTGTACTTGATCCAGGCAATCGTCAGTTAATGGTGCCTTCCCATTGTGGCCGGGCCCGGGCACTGTTGGTGCGCAACGGGGATGTGCCCGTTTATGTTGCCTATGGTCAGGCCCAGTTGGGAGTTGTGGGTTACGACGTGCTGCGGGAGCATCAGATGCCCGTTGCCCAGTTGGTTGATCTTGGCTTCGGTGGCTGCCGTATGGCTGTGGCAGTGAAGGCCAGCAGTGGCTATCAGCACGCAGCTGATCTGCCGCCCCATTGTCGAGTTGCTAGCAAGTTTACGCATTGTGCTCGAGAATTTTTCGATGCTCTCGATCTGCCTGTAGAGCTTGTTCACCTGACCGGTTCAGTAGAACTTGGCCCTTTAACAGGCATTGCTGAAGCGATTGTCGATCTGGTCGCGACAGGGCGTACTCTTCGCGACAATGGATTAGTGGCCATTGAGGAGCTGTTTCAGTCCTCGGCTCGCTTGATCGGTCATCCATTGGCCTTGAGGTTGGACCGTGGAGATCTTCAGTTGATTGTGGAGGCTATGCGCATTCAGGAATCATTATCTAAAAATCCAGCTTGATGGCTGTTACTGATTTTCAGCGGGTTCGGCGTTTAGGGCGTTATCTCCGTGAGGACCGTCGGCGTCTATGGATGGTCCTGTCCCTCTTGGTGCCGCTAGCTCTTGCTGGTGCGATTCAACCCCTCTTGGTTGGCCAGGCAATCAGTGTTTTGAAGCAAGAGTCAACCTTTCCTTGGCTCAGTGATCTGCCAGTGAGCTCAGCAATCAGACTTTTGGTGTGGATTCTGCTGATTTCTGTGCTTCTGCGCTTGGGGCTGCAGGGCTTTCAGTCTTTCAATATCGAGGCCTTAGGGCAACGGCTAACGGCGCGTATTCGTAACGATCTGTTTGGCCACGCCATGGCCCTTTCGCTGCGTTTTCACGATCGAATGCCTGTGGGCAAGTTGTTGACTCGGCTGACCAGTGATGTGAATGCACTATCTGAGGTTTTTGGCAGTGGGGCAGTGGGAGTTTTGGGGGACCTCGTCAGCCTTGTGGTGATTGCAGTCACCATGATTTTGATTGATTGGCGGCTGGGGGGGTTGCTGTTGGTGACACAGGTACCGGTCACCTTGGTGATCCTTTGGTTGCAACGCCGATACCGGAAAGCCAATTACCGCGTGAGGGAGGAACTCTCTCAGCTCAATGCTGATTTTCAGGAAAACCTTCAGGGGCTTGAGGTTGTCCAGATGTTTCGTCGAGAAACGGTTAATGGGCAGCTATTTGATCGCACTGGCTCGGCCTACAGGCAAGCCGTGAATGGAACGATCTTTTATGACAGCAGCATTTCAGCTTTTATCGAATGGGTGGCCCTGGCAGCTGTGGCTGCTGTGCTGGCGCTTGGGGGATGGATGGTCACTGCCGAGACCATGGGCCTTGGCACCTTGACAACGTTCATCCTTTATTCCCAGCGTTTGTTTGATCCCCTGCGTCAACTTGCTGATCGCTTCACTCAGATTCAGGGGGGATTGACTGCTGTTGAACGGATTGGCGAGTTGCTAGAGCAGCCACTTGACATTGTTGATGCAAGGCCTGTTAAAGACGAACCCAGCGTTGTTAGGCCCTCGGCTTCTGCTGCTTGCGGTGAGGTGGTGTTTGAGGGGGTGAGCTTTGCCTATCGGCCGGACGAGCCGATTCTCCAGGACCTTAGTTTTCGCATTTCTGCTGGGGAACATGTTGCCCTGGTAGGACCAACCGGTTCAGGCAAGACGACCCTGATCCGCTTGTTGTGTCGTCTTTACGAGCCTCAGGTCGGGAGGATCATGCTTGATGGTGTTGACATCAAAACAATCCCTCTTTGGCGGCTGCGCAAACAACTGGGGGTTGTGCTTCAGGACACCTTTCTATTTAGCGGCAATGTTGCAGATAACCTGCGATTGGATTCCTCGATTGAGGATGACCGTTTGCGGGCGATCTGTAGAGATCTTGGCCTTGATCCTTTGCTCAATCGGCTACCCAACGGCTTGGAGACTGAGCTCAGGGAGCGTGGCGGCAATTTGTCATCGGGAGAGAGGCAGCTCTTAGCAGTTGCAAGGGTGGCCATTCGCAACCCCACTGTGCTGGTTATGGATGAGGCGACCGCTTTCATGGACCCTTCTACGGAAGCGACATTGCAAAGGGATCTAGATCGCTTGCTTGAACGTCGCACCGCGGTTGTTATTGCCCATCGCCTGGCCACTGTGGAAGCAGCTGATCGAATCATGGTTCTTCGGCGGGGCAAGCTGATTGAGCAGGGAACCCACCTTGAGCTTCGTGCCAAGGGAGGCCTTTATTCTCAGTTAGCGGAACTACAGGAAAGGGGACTGGCGAAACTTTGAATTTAGTTTTTGCTTCCAGCGATTGGATCTTGATTTCAGCTTCACGCTTAATGGCTATGGGCGGTGGTGAGGCAGGATCAAGACAGTTGAGCACTGCTGTGTGATCAGCTCCTGTTCGCTAACGCCGGAGGTGCTTGAGCAGGCCTATGGGCATGGAGCACGAGAGTGCCCGTCTCCGAATGAGCAGATCAACCTTGTCTTCAGTCAAAACCGTTCATTCGATCTTGTTGAGCTTGAACAATTGCTGGAGGCTGTGGGCTGGAGTCGCCGTCCGATGCGTCGAGTGCGTCGTGCACTTGATCACACTCTCTTGAAAGTGGGTCTTTGGCGCCATGATCCTCTGTTGCCTCGTTTGGTTGGTTTTGCTCGATGTACAGGTGATGGAGTTCTTGAAGCCACAGTGTGGGATGTAGCGATTCACCCCATTTATCAGGGGGTGGGATTGGGTAAGCATCTAATGGATTACACCCTTGAATCTCTTAGGGAGATGGGTGTCAAACGAGTCACGCTCTTTGCTGATCCAGGTGTTGTCGATTTTTATGAGCGACAGGGTTGGACGCTGGAGCCTGATGGCCACAAATGTGCTTTCTGGTATGCCTAAGGATTATTGGTAATAGTCCTTTGACAACTGCTTGGCTGCCTCTCCTCTGCGCCAGCGTCTACGCAGTTGGGCGTTTTGCCAGGCTTGATTCAGTAGACCTAGCCGTTGCAAACGGCGGCCATCGGTGTAAAGGGGTAATCCCAGGCTTAGCAACCTGACTTGGCAAGAGAGTCGCTGCACCAAATCGAGATCTTCCATCAAAGGGATGGGTTTGTATCCCCCGATGTGTTGGTAGAGCCTTTTGCTGATGAGCAAGCCTTGATCGCCATAGGGCCTTTTTAGCCAATGACTGCGAAGGGCCACCGCTAGTTCCAATAGACGCAGTTTTGTTCCCTTCCCTTGGATTTTGTAGTCGAAAAACCAAGCCTTCAGCTCTCCTTCTGACTGAGTAATCACTGCTTCAACGACAGAGGGCCATTGGGGGGGGAGGCGGCTGTCGGCATGCAGGAACATCAACCAAGTTCCTTTTGCCTGGCATGCTCCATGGCTGAGCTGATCACCCCGATTGGGATTGGCTACGCGCAGTACTTGAGCTCCTGAGAGTTGGGCGACGAGTTCTGTGCCATCAGCGCTGCCAGCATCAACGACCCAAAGGTCTAGGGGTGTCGGCCAGCGTTGAAGATCGGCCAACAGAAGTGGTAGATGGCTGGCTTCATTGATCGTCGGCACAATCACGCTCAGGCTGGGCACTTCGCTCATGTTTGATATTGCAGAGAACTGCCTGATTGGATTGTCTTACAAGCATCATGAAAAATATGGTTGATTTGCTTGTTGTTTAAGCAATTGAATGGTGAGATCTCACAAGAAGCCTCGATGGGATGTCCTCTGTAAAGGTTGGTGTTCCAATTTACAGAGTGAATTTGCTTGAGATGCAGAGTGAATAAAGTCTTGCGCTAAATGGATCAGAGAGCAAGCTTGGTTTAATTAAATATTGATGATGATAAACAGTTCTGTCTTGGGCATTGTCATTGCATGGCGTGAAACTTACGTACGCAAATATTGAAAAAGATGTAGGCCTTTTCGGGTGGCCTTTTGAGCTGTATATTTTACAATCTAAGCAAGAGTAGGTTCGGCTTTTGTTTAAGCGCATAAAAAGCCCCGCCTTGGAGCGGGGCTTTGGATTGGTTTGCTTGAGTTTGAGTAATTTAGTAGTACTTGATGGATGATTTGCTGATTTTGTAAGTTTTTTGCATGGAACTAGAACTCATTAACTTGAACTCCTCTATCCCAGGTCTGAAATGAAATCCATGGCGTTGATTGGCATTGGTTGTGATGGGTCGCTTGCTTGAATATGAGGCATGATAGAGAGATCTTTGGTTGGGAGAGTTGGTCCAGCTTGTGAGGCGATTGGCTCTAAAAGACTAAATTGCTGCTGCTGGTTGATTTCACTTGTGTCAGCAATATTGATGGCATTTACCCATGGAGGAAGATTGCCTCCCCTGCCTTGTTCAGCCATGATCTGAATATCAGGATTATGATTGTCCTTGTCTCTATTGTTGTTCACTCCGTCACCATCGCTATCTTCATCATCGCCAAAATGGTAATCCCAATCTCTCCAATTGGGTATGCCGTCACCATCTAGATCATCTCCACCTCCGGTTAGATCATCTTCGTCTTCTGTACCTAATCTATTGTCATCATCCCAAAATCTATCCCAGCCTTCCACGAAATCATCTAACCATCCACTTTGGGTTCCTCCTGCTACGATTTCTTCTGCCATATCTTGAATATCCTCAATGTCGCCCAGGTATTCGTCCATATTTATAAAGTCGCTAGGATCAATTTCCTGATTCACATTTAAACTTTCTAGATCAAAGCCAAGATGATCAACTGGCTCAGTATTTTCATCTTCAATCGGTCTGCTTGGAGCATTGTGACCAATAGGAGATAATGTGTGCAGCTCTGTTCTGTCTTGGTTGCTATGGCGATTGGGCTCGACAGCTTTTGGATTTAAGCGATCAAGAGAGTTTGGATCTACGGCTTTTGGATTAAGCCCATCAAGGCCAGTTACTGTTTCATGGTGCTTTTGAGCATGATCTATTTCAAAAGATCCTTCCATTAACCTTTTTTCTCCAGATCTCCCATATCTTTTTTGCTACGGATTACTCTCTTGCCAAAATCGTCATGTAGCTTGGCATGGGTCTGGAAGTTCATTGCTTTGAGGTTTTGGGGAGGGATCTCTTCCTCGGTGAATACACCATCTCTCAATTCTTTGGTTGAGGTGATGAGCAACATCACTTAGAGCTGTGATGTTGCTCACTGACTAGAAGTTTTGAGCGGCACTGCTTCCCTTTTTAGAAAGGTTATCTTGTAGTTCCCAGACTCATTTTTCTAGTCTTAATCTAGCTGCTTCTGGTTCATCTCATTGTCATATCAATCCTTCATCGCATGCTTGCCATGGAGAAAGATCTTCGAGGCTGTCGAGATCGTTTTGTTCGTGCAGCAAGCAAGGCATCACGCCTGCATCCGCTGCTTTCTGCAGTGTGACTTGCTTCACTTGATTGGTCCCCCAAGGAATGCCGCAGAAGGGCCAGCGTGTTACGGGCTGAACCAAGCGCCCTGAGAGTCCAAGTAACCAATAGCCCCCATCAGTAGCGGGTCCAAGCACGAACTCATGCTCTTGCAAAGCCTCTAGGGCCTGAAGCAGATCCCTCTCGCACAGATTTGGTAGATCTGTGCCGATCAGCAGTGTGTTGCAGCCCTTGATGGTTTGTGGATGGTGTCGTTGTTGCGCCCGCAAGACCTGTCGCCGCATCCGTTCACCCAGGCTTCCTTTGCCTTGATGCTCCACTGTGCTCACACCCTGATCAAGCCCCCAGCGCTTACTTGCCTTGGGAGCTAGGCCAGTGATGGCTAATTGCAGCTCGACCAGACCTCTATTGGCAAGATTATTTGCCACTCTCAGAGTGTGTTTGCTTAGCCTGGCCTGGATTGATGCTGCACGCACTATTCCAAGATTGGTGGCCAGTCTTCGTTTGCATCTGCCTGCTGCCGGCCAGCGGGCCATCACAACCAGCGCGGGTTTTGCCATTTCAATTCACCTCTGCCGGGGTAGCTCTGCTGGTTTCACAATTAATTCGATCGTCTTGTCGTTTCGTTCAAGGGTGAGCGGCATCGGCTTGCCAACCTCCCCTCGATCAACGGCAAGTTGTACTTGCGAAGGGTCGCGGACAACCTCGCCATTGACTTCACGAATCAAGTCGCATTGGCGCACGCCGGCTTTGTCTGCAGGGCTGCGAGACATCACTTCGACAACGAGAACAGCATTAACTTCAGGCACCTGGCATTGCCCTCCTGTTGCGTTGATTTCTTTGGCTAGCTGGGGGGTAAGGCTCTGAAGCCTTACCCCGATATAGGGATGAGAAGCTTGCCCTCTCCCCACGATTTGTTGGGCAATTCGTTTGGCCAGGTTGATCGGTACTGCAAAACTCAGCCCGCCTCCCGGTGCAACTTTGATGGCAGTATTGATTCCGATCACCTGTCCTGAGGCATTGATGAGTGGTCCTCCGCTATTGCCAGGGTTTACGGCGGCGTCAGTTTGGATGTAAGGAACTCGTTGCCCTCCCCCTAAGGCATTGGTGCGGTCGATGGAGCTGATGATGCCTGCAGTCACGGTGTTGTTGAGTCCAAGAGGATTGCCGATAGCGATTGCCCATTGCCCAGGCCTGATGTTGTTGGAATTGCCGAGGGGGGCCACGGGAAGCTTCTTCGCCACGACTTTGACCACGGCGACATCTGTAAGGGGATCACCACCAAGCACTTTGCCGCTGTAACTGCGTCCATCTGGAAGGGTTACCGATACCTGTTCTGCCCCATCAACCACATGAGCATTCGTGAAGATCAGCCCGTCAGAGCGTGTGATGAAACCTGATCCCTGGCCTGCTTGCCGTTGGATGGGAGGTCCGCCGCCGAAGAGGTTGCCAAGGGGGTTCGCGATCCGTTTCACCGTGTCGATGCGCACCACTGCCGGACCGACTTGTTCCACAGCCATCACGATCACATTGGTGCCAGCCTGCAGAGGCGCTGACTTGGGTGGATCACTGACGACAGGGGTGTTGTCTGAGCTTGTCTTAGAACCAATGCCGATGCGTTGACGTAACCCTTCGTTGCAGCCACTTAGGTTGATGCTGATGAGGACCAAGCCAAGCCATCTGATCGGATGCAGCCTGTGGGCAGATAGGGCAAGGGTCATGACAAACGCAGGTGCCAGGCAACGAGAACATCAGGGTCTTATTAAAGACGGCTTGCTCGATAGAAGTTGCGTAGATTCAGCCATCTCAGGGGAAAGGATGTGGTGTTAACGGGCAATGAGCTGTGGTCCAAGGTGCAGCAGGCCCTTCAGCACAATCTCAGCAAACCTACGTTTGAGACATGGATTCGTCCTGCCATTTGCAGTGGTTTTCGGGATGGGCAGTTGACTCTGATTGCTCCAAATAGCTTTGCAAGTAACTGGCTTCGCAAGAATTACGTTCAGACAATCGAGGCGGCGGCGGCGAAGATTTACGGCCAGCCAGTGAGGGTGTCCGTTCAGGCTCAGGAGGAAGACTCTGCTGAGAGGGTGTTGCCACCAATGGCATCGGCGCCCATTCCTTCACCTTTGCCTGCTGCAGAAGCAACCACTGCCTCTGCAGCCCCTTCTAGTGGCCCGCGGCGGATTCTTCCAGGCCTGAACCTGCGCTATGTCTTCAATCGGTTCGTCGTGGGGCCGAACAGTCGCATGGCCCATGCTGCTGCGCTAGCCGTTGCAGAAGCTCCTGGGCGAGAGTTCAATCCTTTATTCATTTGCGGCGGTGTTGGCCTGGGCAAAACTCATCTGATGCAGGCTATTGGTCACTACAGGCTTGAGATCAATCCCGAAGCAAAGGTGGCTTATGTTTCTACAGAGACCTTCACGAATGACTTAATTCAAGCTATTCGCAAGGATGGCATGCAAGCTTTCCGAGATCGATATCGGGCTACTGATTTGATTTTGGTTGACGATATTCAGTTTATTGAAGGCAAGGAATACACCCAGGAAGAGTTCTTTCATACCTTTAATGCTCTCCATGAAGCAGGTAGGCAGATTGTGATCGCTAGTGATAGACCTCCAAGCCAGATTCCAAAGCTTCAAGAACGCCTAATCTCTCGATTCTCTATGGGGTTGATCGCTGATATTCAGTCGCCTGACCTTGAGACTCGCATGGCAATTTTGCAAAAGAAGGCGGAACAGGAACGCATGATGCTGCCTCGCGATTTAATTCAGTACATCGCTGGGCGTTTCACATCCAATATCCGTGAACTTGAGGGGGCTCTTACCAGGGCAGTTGCCTTTGCTTCGATTACGGGGCTACCGATGACAGTTGAATCGGTGGCACCAATGCTTGACCCTAATGGTCAAGGTGTGGACGTTACCCCACAACAAGTGATTGATAAGGTCTCTGAGGTTTTTGACGTAACTCCTCAAGACATGCGTAGCAGCAGTCGAAGGCGGGCCGTTAGCCATGCTCGGCAGGTGGGCATGTATCTGATGCGACAGGGCACGGATTTGAGCTTGCCTCGTATTGGTGAGACTTTTGGGGGAAAGGACCACACCACAGTGATGTATGCCATCGAGCAAGTGGAGAAAAGGTTGTCCAGTGATCCTCAGTTGGCTAGTCAGGTTCGGCGTGTGAGGGATCTGCTGCAGATCGATTCTCGCCGACGGCGATAGGTTTCAACAATTTGATCATTTGACAAGATCGGATGAGGTGCATGAGCTGTTGTTTGCATCAGAAATAATCAGTAGAGCAGGTATTAATTGCTGCTCGCCAACTATTAGTAGCTGCATTTGTTTCTCCCCGGAGAAAGTCATCAGTGCTAACCCCCGTTGGTTCCTGCAAAAGCTGTAAGGCAAATGCTGTTTAAACAGGATTGATAGCTCTGCGATAGATCACCAGAAAGGATCATCGGCGAACTCCACCTTGAGTTGGCATGACTTCGCTCTGGGAACGATGGCGATGCAGGCTCTCAACACTTCTCCATTCACTTCAATCTCACAAGCCCCACAGCTCCCTTGTAAGCAACCTGTGGGAATGATGATCCCTGCGTCTCGAGCAACCTGGAGCCAATCAAGCCCTGGTTCTGTAAGGGAGCTTGTGCCATTGGGCCATTGAATCTCAATCTTAGAGATCGTCATGTTCCCAGCAGTGGGTTGATGTTGACATGTTCTTCGAAAACATCGGCGAGACGATTGAGTAGTTGTTCTCTTTGTTGCTCATGGTGGGGGATATCGGTCGGCAAGTCTGCTAAGCCCTTTTGCTTCCGTATCAGATTGAGCCACAGCCTTCGCCAGCGACCATTCTCGAAAATCCCGTGTAGGTAAGTTCCCGCGACTTGGCCGCACCTCTCATTTTTACTGACCCAGCCCATTGAGGGATCGTCAGCCATAGGTAGGACAGACTCATGGCTCCCCTGAATGAGTTGGCTATTGCCATGGTGTAATTCAAACCCCTTCACCTTGGCATTGTCTGGCCACTGGGTGACCCTTTGGCATTGCCTTAGAGCCTTACTGCCTTTGAAAACGGTATCAAGAGGCAGCAGATTGAGTCCTGCCAAGCTGTTTGATGGGTCTGTTGTTGTGACGCCTTCCAGGCCTAGTGGATCTGCCAGAGTTCGCCCAAGCATTTGCATGCCGCCACAGATGCCAAACACATGCCCACCACTTTGGGCGTAGGTTTGCAACTGACGCCCTAAACCACTGCGGTTTATGGAATTTAGATCGCGCAGTGTCTGCTTGCTGCCAGGAATGATGACTGCATCTGGTGCTCCGAGGAATGTGCCGGGTTCCACCCAACGCAGCTGAACCGTGGGTTCTGCTTCTAATGGATCGAGATCGGAAAAATTACTTAGGGATGGCAATTTCAAGACAGCGATTTCGATCTCGGCATCATTTTTTTTGCCTCTTCTCTCCAGTAGATCAAGGGAGTCTTCTGGCGGGAAGAGTTCTTCCAGCCATGGCATTACACCGATGACGGGAATACCGGTTTCGGCTTCTAGCCAATCGCGCCCTTCATCAAAAAGTTCGCGTCGGCCACGGAAACGATTGATGAGTAGCCCGCGTATCAATTGCTTTTCTACAGGCTTAAGTAAAGACAGGGTTCCCATGATCTGGGCAAAAACACCACCGCGTTCGATATCGGCAACGAGCAAACAGCGGGCACGCAGGAACTGAGCCAATCGCAGGTTGGTGAGATCTCGGCGTTGCAGGTTGACTTCCACTGGGCTGCCTGCACCTTCCAAGACAAGCCGGCCATGGGTGTAAGAGCACTGAAGGTCTTTTAGCGCCTCACGGATGACGCTCCATCCAGGACGGAACCATTGCTCGTAGTAGGTCTCGGCACGCGCCGTGCCAACGCTTTGACCTAGATGGATGACTTCACTGGTGCTGTCTCCCTGGGGCTTGAGCAGCACAGGGTTCATGGCGCATTGGGGCTCGAGTCCTGCTGCCCAAGCTTGCAGGGCTTGTGAATAGGCCATCTCTCCGCCGCTCTCATCAACCCAGGCGTTGTTGCTCATGTTTTGCCCTTTGAAGGGTATGGGAGTTTCGCCTCGCCGAAGCAGCAGCCTGCAGAGAGCGGCAGACATTAATGATTTACCAGCTCCACTGGATGTGCCTAACACCATCAGGGGGGTCGACATCCCATCGCTGCTCATTGTCTGGGCCAATGTCGACGCAGATTGTGTTGCAGTCGTTCGAGAATCCCAGCTCGTTGTGTTGGTAACCCTGGTGACTGTTCAAGGAGTTGGCGGCCTAATGGTGTGAGACGGATTTTCGCTGTCAACCCCTGCCCATCGACTTCACGGCGCAATACACCAACGGTAATCAACCAGCGAAAAGCGGCTTCAACAGCTTCAGCACGCTGAAACCAGCTGTATCCAGGCAAGCAGTATTGCCGGGCTTGCTGCCAAACGCGCTCAGCATTGAGCCCTGTTGTTTGGGCATCGGTATAAAACCTGGTGTCAAACCGTAGGCAACGCATGGCTTGGGCAGCACGTTTTTTGCTGCGCATGTCAAGCAATTCCATCTCGCTTGTCATGGCAACGGTGGCAAGGTCGACCATTGATGGCAGCCTAAGAACTTGTCCTCAATGCTGTAATTCATTGTGTTGATGCTTGCCTCGGCTTCTCCAGCCCGCCGTCGACTGCTTCAACAGGCTTTGATTCCCCATCAAGTGATGGTGAGTGGGGTGGATGAAGAGACTATCCACCATCCTGATCCAGTGCGGCTTGTCCAGCATTTAGCGGAGGCGAAGGCTGGGGTGGTGCATCAACAAATTGAGGCTGCTTCGCCGGTGCTTGGCTGCGATTCAGTGTTGGAGTTTGATGGCACAGTGTTTGGTAAGCCAGCCACGGCAATGGAAGCCAGTAGCCGTTGGCAGCGAATGGCTGGGGCATGGGGGCTTTTGCATACCGGTCACTGTTTGCTCAGTGTTAATGGTGAGAGCCTCAGCGAAACAGTAACGACACGTGTGCTGTTTGCTGCCTTGAGTGATTCTGAGATCGAGGCTTATGTGGCTACTGGTGAACCATTGCAATGCGCCGGTGGATTTGCTCTTGAGGGTCAGGGTGGCTTGATGGTGGAGCGCCTTGAGGGTTGTTTTAGCAATGTGATTGGCTTGAGTTTGCCCCTGTTGCGGCGCTGGTTGCTAGTTATTAATGAATAAGTTGGATTGACTGATAGTGAGTTATTGAAAGCTTGGTACTGATTTCTCAATTGTTAAGGTTGATCATTGCTGCAGTTTTTTGAGGCAAGTTGTTGCTGTTCAGGTTCTATTGAGCATGCGATTGTTGCTCTGTTTTTTTTGATTTCCTTTGGCTTCATGAAAAAAAACCCTCGCCGTATTGGCGAGGGTTGAAGGTTTTCCCGATTAACAAGATCGATGCTTGATGTTGAGAATCAGTCCAGATCAGGCATTGACAAGGCTGGTTCGGTCTTACGATCGATGCCTTTTTCAAACCCTGCTGCAACAGCCCTGGCTCGACCAGCGTGGAACCAGTGCCCCACGATGGTGAACCAAGCTAGGAAGAACGCATGACCAGCTAACCACTGGCGAAGGTTCACGAAGTTAACCGAGTTGGGCTCGGTGATGATTCCACCTACTGAATTGATGGAGGCGTTGGGGGCGTGGGTCATGTATTCAGCAGCACGGCGCACTTGCCATGGCTGAACATCGTTCTGAAGCTTTTCAAGGCTCAGGCCGTTAGGGCCACGCAGTGGTTCTAACCACGGACCACGGAAGTCCCAGAAGCGCATCGTTTCTCCACCAAAGATGATTTCACCAGTGGGAGAACGCATTAGGTACTTACCAAGGCCTGTTGGCCCCATGGCAGTACCAATATTTGCACCAAGGCGTTGGTCACGAACAAGGAAGGTGAAGCTCTGGGCTTGAGATGCTTCGGCGTTCGATGGACCGTAGAACTCTGATGGATAGGCGGTGACGTTGAACCAAATGTAGGCCGTGGCAATGAAACCACAACAGCTCAGGCCAGCAAGGGCGTAGCTGAGGTAGGCCTCTCCGTTCCAGATGAAGGCTCTACGAACCCATCCCCATGGCTTGGTGGCAATGTGGAAGTGGCCGCCAACGAATAGGAGAGCAGCAACGTAAATGTGACCACCAATGAGGTCTTCCATTGAGTTGACACCAGTGATCCAACCGGTACCTCCCCAGGGAGAACTGAACACGTATCCAAAGATCACGCCAGGGTCAAGTGTGGGGCTGGTGATTAATCTCACGTCGCCACCACCTGGAGCCCAGGTGTCATAGATGCCGCCAAAGAAGCAGGCCTTGAGGATCAGAGCAAGAGCTCCCCAGCCAAGAAAAATCAGGTTGTAACCAAGAATGTTGGTCATCTGATTCTTGTCTTTCCAATCAAGCCTGAAAAATGGAGAGCTGTAATCCTGAAGTTTTTCAGGGCCGACCAAGGCGTGATAGACCCCACCTAAGCCGAACACAGCAGAGATGATTAAGTGCATCACCCCGCAATGGAAGAACGGGTAGATGTCGACGATTTCGCCACCTGTACCAACGCCATAACCAAGCGCTGCCACATGTGGCATCAAGATCAGGCCTTGCTCGAAAATTGGCTTGTCGAAGGTGAAGTGACTGACTTCGAACAGGAGCATGGCTCCTGCCCAGAAAGTCATCAGACCTGCATGGGCAACGTGGGCGCCAAGGAGGCGTCCAGAAAGGTTGATGAACCGGGCATTACCTGCCCACCATGCGTAACCGGTGGATTCAAGGCTGTATCCCCCGGCATTCTGCAGTATGGAACCAGATTTAAAGGGCGTTTCCACGTGGCATTACCTCTTCAGGGAATACAAAGTTTTCGTGAGGTTGGTCCGCAACGGACATCCAGGCTCGGATACCTTCATTAAGAAGAACGTTCTTGGTGTAGAAGGTCTCGAATTCGGGGTCTTCAGCGGCGCGTACTTCCTGCGAAACGAAGTCGTAGGCACGCAGGTTGACTGCTAAGCCAACGATGCCAACCGAAGGCGTCCACATGCCCATAACAGGCACGAACAGCATGAAGAAGTGCAGCCAGCGTTTGTTGGAGAAGGCGATTCCGAAAATCTGGCTCCAGAAACGGTTGGCGGTGACCATTGAATAGGTCTCTTCTTCTTGGGTGGGGTCAAACCCTTTAAAGGTGTTTGACATAGCTCCATCCTCGAACAAGGTGTTCTGCACCGTTGCGCCATGGATGCCACAAAGCAAAGCACCGCCGAGGATTCCTGCTACTCCCATCATGTGGAAGGGATTCAGAGTCCAGTTATGGAAGCCCTGCAAGAAGAGAATGAAGCGGAAGATTGCTGCAACCCCAAACGAGGGAGCAAAGAACCAGCTGTGTTGTCCTAGGGGGTAAATGAGGAAACACGCCAAGAAGACAACGACTGGGCCTGAGAAGGCAAGTGCGTTGTAGGGGCGGATGCCAACCAAACGGGCAATTTCGAACTGTCTCAGCATGAAGCCGATCAGTGCGAAGGAGCCGTGAAGGGCTACGAAGGTCCAGAGGCCACCGAGCTGACACCAGCGCACGAAATCACCCTGAGCTTCAGGGCCCCATAGCAGCAGCAAGCTATGACCCATCGCATCTGCGGGGGTGCTTACAGCGGCGCTAAGGAAATTGCAGCCTTCCAGATAGGAACTTGCAATGCCGTGGGTGTACCAGGAGGTAACGAAGGTGGTGCCGGTAAACCAGCCTCCTAGGGCCAAGTAGGCCGTAGGGAACAAGAGGAGGCCAGACCAGCCAACAAAAACGAAGCGGTCGCGCTTGAGCCAATCATCGAGGACGTCGAACCATCCCCGCTGAGGCGCGCGTCCTACAGCGATCGTCATGGGAAAAAAAAACGGTGCGGTTCTGCCGCAAGCTGTGGGATACCCAAAGACTTTAACAATCCCCAAGGGGCCTTTGGGAGAGAGTTGCCTTGAGCTGAAACCCCTTGTAGTGGTGTTGCTCCTTTGGCTTGCTTCAAATCTGCCCGTTGTGGGCTGTCGCAGTCCAGAATGGAGATTCATATTGGGTAGTCATGTCAGCTGATCTCCAGGAAACCCCTAAGGCCGGAGATGCTTCTCTAGAGCGGCTTGAGCAATCGGTTCTCGGTTTTCGACGTCTCTCCAATCAGCTCTTGGCCGTCATCGTCACAATCGGCGGCCTTGGCTTCACACTGACCTGCCTGTCGAGTTATTTGGGGCGAGATCTTCTTCCCATTGGCAGTCCTTCGACTCTCCTATTCGTGCCTCAGGGCTTGGTGATGGGTCTCTATGGCATCGCAGCTTTGCTGCTTGCGAGCTACCTCTGGGCGATGATCAATATCAATTTGGGTGCAGGTAGCAACAACTTTGACAAGGCTTCCGGGATGGTGAAAATTTGCCGTCGCGGATATTTCAAGCTGATCAGCGCGGAGTTCCCCCTTAAGGATGTCAAAGCCGTCAAGGTTGAGGTACGTGATGGTTTCAATCCACTTCGCCGCTTGTCCTTGCGGGTTCAAGGTCGGCGAGACATCACTCTTACCCGCGTAGGCCAGCCTCTCCCCCTTGCACAGTTAGAACAGGATGGTGCTGAGCTAGCGCGTTTTCTTGACGTGAATCTTGAAGGGCTCTGAAATTGTGCTGTTCTCATCCCTTGCGCGTTTGATTCGGCGTCAAGACATCTGGGGATTTCTGCTTTGTTTGCCCTTATTGGTTGGCTGCAGCAAGTCCACTACGGCATCGATCAAGGCGGTTTGTTCCTCGCTGACTAGCCCCTGCTTGCAGGGCAAAGCAAATGTGCTGATGAGTACGAATCGAGGCGCAATCACCCTTGAGGTGGATGGTGATGCTGCTCCTGTTACCGCAGGTAATTTCGTTGATCTTGTTAAACGTGGTGTCTATAACGGCACTGTTTTTCATCGGGTCGTGAAAGAGCCCGTTCCCTTTGTTATTCAGGGCGGTGATCCTGCTTCAAAGGATCCTAAAACTCTCAAGACCCATTACGGGAAGGGTAGTTTCATCGATCCCGCCAGTGCTCAGGCCCGCTTCATTCCCTTTGAAGTGAAGTTGAAAACAGATGATCAGCCTCGCTATGGAAAGCTGATCACCAACCCCAGAGAGTTGCTGCAATTGCAATTGACTCATAAGAAAGGGGCCCTGGCTATGGCTCGTTCTCCGGCGCCGGATTCAGCTAGTGCTCAGTTTTACATTGCTTTGCGCCCTTTGCCCGAACTTGATGGCCGTTATGCCGTTTTCGGGAGGGTGATCAAGGGTTTGGAGGTGGTGGATGCGATTCAGCAGGGTGATCGTATTTTTAAAGCCAGCTTGGTAATGGCGAAATAGCAACCCTTAATGCATTGCCAATCACTTAGGCCGGTATTCGGCTCCCGCTCGGAGAGACCTTTAAGAGTTCGGTGTTTACCCCTGAGGCCCTTACTAGAGCGACCTTGCCGGTACGCGCGATTTCGATGATCCCGTAAGGGCTTAGCAAGCTTTCGAGCGCCACCAGCTTGCCTGGGTCACCCACCACCTCAAGGGTAAGCGCGCCATCGGCCACATCAACCACTTTCGCTCGGAAGACCTGAACGAGATCGAAAATGGAGCTGCGCTGGTGAGCGGGTGCGGCAACTTTGAGCAGCATGAGTTCTCGTTCGACTGCAGGTTGCCTGGTTAGATCAAGCACCTGCAGGACGTTGACGAGTTTGTCGAGCTGTTTGCTCATCTGTTGGAGGGCATGATCGTCTCCCTCTACAACCATCGTGAGTCGAGATTGTCCAGGCGTTTCGGCTGGGCCCACCGCAAGGCTGTCGATGTTGAAACCACGGCGTGCAAAAAGTCCTGCGATCCGGCTTAGAGCTCCGGATTCGTCTTCGACTAGCACTGAAAGGGTGTGCTTCATGCCCGTTGTTGATCATTCCCTAAATTAAGGTTCAGCCAGCTGAACACGGCTTGATCAAAAGCCTGAGTGGATTCGTCATGGGGGCAATGGCCAGTTTCATCAAGCACTGAAAGAGTGATCCATGGGTATTGATGCTGCAGTCGATGGCCAATTTTTAATGGCACAAAACGGTCCTCTCGTCCCCAGAGAAGCAATATGGGAGGGCGATCGGGCCTGCTAGCCAGGCGTTTTAGTAAGCGAGGAGCTGTGCAGCTAACTGGCCGCAGTGTCATGCCAACGCACATCGCTCGTAGGGCGCGAGCTGCCGAGGGTCGCCTTGCAGGTTGGGCGATCAGGTGTAGTAGCTCATGGTCTAACTGGATGGAGTGGTGGTAGCCCATCTGAAGAGCTGCTTTAAGGAGCGGCGTTCGTGCGATGAGAGGAACAATCAGTTCCAGAGGTAAGAGGCGGAAGATGATTGCGATCAACTTGTGCTTCAACCGGCGCCACCAGCGGGTGGGGCGGAAGCTCAATGGTTCAACCAATGCAGGATCCGGTAATGGAGCTGCTACCACAGCTCCAACAAGGTCTGGGCGGAATGCGGCTGTGGTGAGAGCCGTTAGTGCTCCTAGAGAATTGCCTATTAGTACTGCTTGTTGAGAGGGGCTGGCCTGGACAATCTGCTCAAGAAAGGCTGCTAATTGTTTGCCCCACAGTCGATTGTCGAGGCGTCGAAATTGTTTCAGTCCTGGCTGGGCTGAAGCTCCAAAACCGATCAGATCAAGGCTATAGACGCGGAATCCTGCCGCTTTTAGGGGTGCCGCATTGTGTCGCCAATGAGCGCTGCTGGCACCGAATCCGTGGATGAGCACGAGTGGACGTGCATCCTCTGCTCCCAGTACACGCCAGTGACAACGTAGGCCTTGCCAATGCCAATCATGGGATTCACCCCAGTCAGCACCTGTCTCTTGAATGGCCCGCTCGGCAGTCTGGAAGTCAGTTGCAAACAAAGCGGCTTGAACCAACCCACCACCCACTATCGCGAAGGCTCAGTCGTTTTGGAGCTAGGAGGTGGTTTCTTTCGCCCAGAGTCTCGTCCTTCCCGTGATCTTTCGGTTTTGTTGGCTGCTTTTCAGCAGCA
>QCLC01000024.1 GCA_003214855.1 Prochlorococcus sp. AG-412-I05
GTGATCTTTGGGGTGGATCGGCGTTGAGAAATACCTTGCCTCCCAGAAGTGCCCACGACGACCGCTCAAGCGGTTGAGTGCCATGGCTGAGTACCAAGCAAACCAATGCATCAACCTCGGCAAATCCTTGGTATCGGCTGGCTTGATGAGTAGGTGTAAGTGGTTAGCCATCAGGCAGAGCCCATACACCCTCACGGCAAGCTTCTGCTGGGCCTTTTTAAGTACCGCCAACAACACATCACGCCTCGAGCCTTTGGCAATCAGAAACTGACGGCTATTGCATCTGAGCGTGATGTAAAAGGAGTGGCATGCTGGCAGATGGCGCGGTTGACGTGCCATGTCCTCACCAAGATTCTATGCCATTATTGACAAGATGCTAATGATGAGTTTTAAAAGCTAGATGTTAAGTAACACCAGTCGTTTCAAGCAGCATCACCAAGCTGCCTGCACGGAACTTGATGGCGAAGTGGCTTTATTTCAAAGCAACACCTGCGAGTATCTTGTTCTCAACGAGACAGGTTCAGCTATTTGGAATGCGCTGAAATCTCAGCCAACGTTGGTTGAACTCTGCAAGCATTTAGAGGGTGAATATGAAGTCACTCCAGATGAATGCAAGACCTCTGTTGAAACTTGGCTGGAGGCTGCATTGGAGAAGAAAGTGATTGCCGTGGTTGACGATTAAAACGAGAAGTGTGTTTTAAGCTTTCTTACCCAAATCTCACCACCAAGTTGATTTCCTCCAAGCATTTGGAAACCAAGGCGTGCAAAATAACGCCGCATAAATGCCTTCTGCAAGCCAGGATTAATGTTTTCAGCTAGTAAGACCTTTGCTCGATGATCACGTTTCTCCGCATCACGATCAAACCCGTAAAGGAATGCTCTAAACAGTTGATTCGCTAAACGTGGCTGCCTGGATTCTGGGATTATGTACATGCGTTGAAAATAGGCATGGCCTCCGAGATCTAGTGAAATTTCCATCTCTCGTAAGACAACAAACACAATGCCATTAATCGCGCCTGATTGATCACGTGAAATTGCGGCTGGCTGACGCGATATGGGCTTTTTAAGCACATCCATTTGCGCTAGATCATGGCCGTTGCTCGATGCATCTCTAAAAGATCTCAGTTCATCTTGATATGCCTTGCCATGCTGCTTCCAAAAAGCATTTAACTCACGTTTTAGCTGATCTTTGACCTCTCCAAATACAAATTCAATTCGAGGATCAGTCAAGTTCCGGACCCTCGTATTGGAAGCGCCTCATCACATCAGACAATCCCTTAGCGAGTCGTTTTCGCTGCTCAATCGAAAGCTGCTCTGCCCCTTCTCCTGTGCGCCCTGAACGAAAGAAACGCTCACAACCGGCAGGCTTTTCTGCAAAGCCATCAACATCTTCCTCTAGCTTCTTGAGTCGATCGATAGAGGTATTCTCTAAAGCCTGATTAATGAGCTTAGAGTCAGTAGGAAGTCCTAAAAAGGTTGCTAGTTCAGTGAATGTATCCGATCCTTTTGCCAACATATCCTCATAGCGCATGATCAAGGTTGGAAGCTGAGTTTGATCATCCCATGAGCGCACATGTTGATCCCAGCGGCCCATATATTGGCGCACCTGATGGCCGCCAAAGCGCTCCCCTGGCACCAGCGCTGCATTTGGATCCAGCAGGAAATCCACGCATCGATCCAGCGGCCATGAGAAGAAGTGACTGAGTGATACGGCCACATCTTCTGGGTGGCGAAGGATATAAACAACTCCAGAACAACCTGTTGTGCTCACCACCGGGCGTCCACGGGAATCAGGCGAGTGGAATGCATCATGCACTTTGTGAAAGCGCTCTCCTTCTGCAAATAGCCATGCACTCGCACCCGCATGTCCGCGCAACGGATCGAGCTCACTAAAACTTAGATCACAACTGTTAATTCCTAATTGATCGTCAAGCCATAGCCTGGACGAGGCAATCGCTCCAGTTTCAATATCTTGATTGAGGTTTAATTCTTCTCCAGGATTATTTGCTGAAAGCCTCATCAATTCAGTGATAAAAACCCGGCACCAAGTGTTGCCTGATTTGGGATAAGAGGCCAGATACCAGTAGCTTTGATCTTCAGGCATCGTTTGTATCCTCTTGTTTGCTCTCGCTGCGCTGTTGCATTGATTCGGGTTGCATGAGGTCAACCTCCTTCAGGCTTTCGGCCATTGCTTTGATTCCATCTGGAACCACCAAGGCATGCACCGGCACCGTTCGAGCTAGAGCAGCTGCCTGCATAAACAGCTGCGCTTCTGCATCCATGCCTCGATACATCCTGACGTGAAAGGCTTGGTTACGCAGGCGCATTAAGGCATTTGTTTGTGAGAAATTGCGTGAAGCCTTGAGAGATACTTTTTCCATTTTAACTTCTGCTTCAATATCAACCCCGTTGCCCGAATCCTCTTTTGCGCGATTTATGGCATAGATCACTCGCAATGGTGCTGGCTGTGGCATGCAAGTTAAATCTTGCGCTAGCAATGCATATCGTTTGAGTCCCTTCCTTACAGGTGGTAGCTGCGCCCAATTCAAATCCAAAGCCACAGCAGCGTCATGCCAGAGCTTGAGTTGATGCATTCCGGGCTGAACCAGCCCATCACTGCCAAGCACAACTAGTTCACTACTGAGTAGTCGCCAACCTTCTTGAAGTAAACACCAGGCCAGGGTCGACTTTCCGGCAGCTGGATGGCTCAACAGGAGAATCGCCTCTCCGTCACGCTCTAGCGCTGTTCCATGCAAAACCAATGCACCACGCTGGATCGCTAAGGCCCCGAGCCCACTGGTGACAGCAAACGTGCGGATGTCACGATCGCTGACGCTGTCGTCCCAGCGCTGCCATTCCAAAAGCTTGCCACCAGTGGCACGAAACCAGCCAATGCCTTCAAGTTCTAGGCGCCAATCCTGAGGAGATAACTGCAGTATTGGCGTGCTGTGAGGGCTCGGCTCAAGGCTGGGCCATTGATCATGATCACCCTGTTGGATGTGCACCAACACGTCACTGGCTGAATCGGAGAGTGACAATTCAGGTAAAACCAAATCACTGTTGATCTGAGCCCCAAAGGCGCAATAGCGATGGGATTTGACCAACGAAATAGTGAGGTTTCTAGGAGTCTCTCGTGAATTGGCCTGAGCTGGCAAGAACGAATTGAAATGCCAATTGATCCCGGTGAAGAGTCTTCGCTTGCGCTGTAAACAAAATTGCAAGCTGTTCACCACCCAACTGAGTCATCACTATTAGGGAATAGCAGCAAAGCTGAAACTGCCTATTGCAGCGGGCAGCAGCAGCACAAGCGAGGCATTCTCTAGTTCTATTGAAGTTATGTTTAATGCAGCGTTCTGTTCGTCTTTCCTTATCGCTGACTGGTGCTGCGGCTCTTGCTTTGGCTAGTACTCCCATCCAACCAGTCGCTGCTCAAGAAGAAGACGGCAGTGCAGCAGATCTAGGCATGATGGAGATCAACCTAAAAGACGCTGTGCGCTTCAACTGGGGTTTTCAAGGGGCACTGCAAGGAGCAGGCATAGCCATAGGGAAGTGCCCTCCGAATCCCCTGCAATCGCGGTGGCTTTTTATTTCTTCAACCAGCTCTCTATTAGCTTAGAATAACCATCGATACCTGGCACGATTGAGATCATTCGCTGTCTTGCCTTGGTCGCTTTAGAGCTAGGCAATAAACTGATAATACTTGAGGCGCAGAAAAGCCAACCCCTACAATTTTTATCTCTACGGATACATCTAGCTCTTCAAACTAACAACTAAAGACTTCGCTCTATATCACCATCTCTGATTCCATTGGCTGTTCTAAATCACACCACAATATGTGGTACCAGGGCAATTAGTGTGGCGAGATTGCCTCAGTTCATTAAGGTCACAACAGAACAGGCCGCAAAAGCGATGGGGCATGACGTTGCAACCCATATCAAGCTCTACTAGCATTGAGGCCTCGAAGGGCGTTTACCGGAAAGGATTGGATGTGCTCTATCGATTTGAGATTTAAAAGCATGTAAGTGTTTTTTGTTTACTAATGACTATGCGATTCGTCCAGGCGGCAGAATAGAAACAACAATCAAGATGCAGGGATCTGTTGACAATCGCACAGGATGCCCCCTAGTGATTTTGGCAGGTCTGCTGGTTGCAAAATGAAGACTAGGCAATCCCCCCTACCTTTAGCGATAACACACAGCCATCAAAAGGTTCACATACGACAACCTTTATGAGGGTCTCCAGACAATTGCCACAAGCAACATCATTTCGTGATCGTTGTCACAACATAGGCCAAAAAAGTTTGGCTAAATAGGGTCAACCAAAGGAGAGTTATGAGCGTTGAGATGGGATCTGCGACCTGCCTGCATCTGATCGAATCCAAGAGCCACATCGAAGCAGCAATGGTTGGTGTTGCTCACCTGGACGACGCTGAGTCTCTCAGGCATCAATTGCGTTGCATCCATCGCCAGCTGGAAGGCATGCACGAGATGGAAAGAATGCACGCTGCCACTAGGCGGCCCGTGGTTGAGGTACTCAAGCCCAAACCCATCCGTTGACACCACGCAACCCCAAGCATCAAATCCGCCAATCAGCACCTAGCTTCTACTACAAAAACCCAGACTCAGACGTCTTGCCTGGTGAATCACCTGCTTGTTTTTTTGACCAGCGATACCAAGTGGGCTTTTGATTGATTTTTTCTTTGATTCTTTTTCGTATTAGCTCAATGTCTTTTGCATTAGGCTCCCAGTCATTATAAAACTCTCTTGGCCACTGCTCTTTTTTGAATTGACGTTCTGGATCTGGATGCATGCCTCTGCTTTTCATTTCATTTATCAGCTCTAAATATCTTTTATGCAAATACTTACCTTTGTTGTAGAAGAACTTAACGTGACCAAGATTCAAGGTGAATTCTTTTGGTAGCTCTGCTTTGGTTCTCTGCCAGTTTTTTGACTTTATCGAGCGTTGGAGTGCGGAACCAACCATGAAAATTTCTCTATATTCCGCTACTAGATGTTGATCAGATAATTCACATGGCTTGACCAAGTTGATTCTTGTCATATAAAAATCTTATCTAAACAGAGGTCTCAGTTATTCAAGTTCTCTGCTGCTTGGCCCTTAGCAGCATCAATGCTTGTCTTACTGGTGGTATCTGGGGACTCAGACGTCTTTTCTGTTGAATCAGCGTCATGCCTGTGAGAGTGATCACCAGAACATCCCATCGCATTAACGGGAGTGCACAGCAATAGAGCGGCAAACATGGTAGCTAGAGGATGGATCATTCTTTTAGTTTTCAGTAGCCCTTTTCTACTAGATCAACGAGCTAACTGACTAAGAGCGCTAGCTGGAACTCAAGTTGGCAATTGTCGACGCTGGATGCACGCCGAAGCGTATCGCCGTTGCAGAACAAGAGACGCAAAAGCGCCAAAGGATTGTCAAGCGCAGAGATGCTACGAGCAGTTCAAGCCAGCAGAACCCAAGCAAAAAGAAAACCCATTCGTTATGGATGCAAGCAAGAGGAACTACAATCTAAAATTCTGAAAAAATTAAAAAATCTCAAAAAGCTGCTAGCTTATCGATATCGAAAGAAGAATTATCCCTACATCGCTCTAAGCTCTCTAATGGAAAGGTGGAAGGTTTCGCTGAGGAATTGTACTAGTGACCTGTCTGGATTATAGGGGAGAATTGTGCAGAGGCACTTATCTTTTGATTTCTCCAACGTTGATATTTCACTGCTAATAAGTTTGAAGCTCTCTTGACCCAAGCAAATGGTGTCTTAGTCTCTGCATCCGCAATCACTAGAGAATATATCGAGCTCATTATGAATCGAGTTTTCAGACTCATTGTCTAACAAGGTTGTTGATCCCATATCGAGTTTATTACTAATTAGGGAATATTCATCTTCGAGTTCATTATTAATGAATTCAGCGAGATGAGATGGTAGAAGTATTCTTCTATTTTGTTGAGCCCAATTAGTTGCTATTTTGGAAATCTTTTTTAAAGTTTTAGCATTAAATCCACCTCCAGTAGCCAACCCTTCAACCATGTTAGTGACAACCTCCTCTCTATTTTGACCAGTTATCTCATCCCTAAACTCGCCAATTGTAACCAGATCAAAATCATAATCCAGTACTTTATCAAATATGAACTGGTTTCTTGCAACATTTGCATAGTTTGAGATAAGACTAGTGAAATCTCGATACGACCGACTTAAAAGAGAGCCTGATTATTGTAGATTTCTGTTTACTTATGCTTTTTGTTTAATAACAACTGCCTTTCTCTCAGAGTGTGTTCAAGCATTTCTGTCATTGCGATGTTGTATTTTTCAATGGAACTGGTGTCTTGATCATTGAGATAAGTTTCTAGGCACTCTGCCATTTTTAGCGCACTCCAGATGCCACTTGAAGTTCCAAATGAAGAGAGTGGATCATGTGTTATTGCTGAATCCCCTACAATAAAATATGCCATTGGGAATGATGATTTGAAAGCTTGAGCAAAGATTTTGCATGACTGTATCGATACCATGAAGATAAAAGGCTTACTAAATATGCGAGTATTGATTTTACGAATCCAGTCTTTTAGGTGAATTGTTTTGTTAATTGACTCCTTTAGAAAATTTGAGCCTGTAGTTCTTTGATGCTGTTTAAGTGGGGTATACGAGGCATGTAATAGGGACAGCTGTTGATTATGCGTGGGTGCTGCATACCACCATCCATCGAATGATTCTTCAATAAATGTATCAGTGATTTTGAGCTTATTTGAAGCACAAGGTTGGTCTAAGATCCAATGATAACAATAGCAGTTGCCATGATTGATCTGATTTTGATCGATCAAATATTGTGATAATGATTGAGTTCCAGAAGCATCTATCAAGATATCAACGTAAGAAAAGCTATTGTCTACAAATGTAATTTTGTACTTTGATTCAACAATATTCAAATGCTTGACTGTTTTTAATACTTGTTGATTATTTATTGTTGCATGATCTAGAATTTGTTTGAGAAATTCTTGCTTATTAACAAGGGTTTGATGGTGATTTTGGTTATATATATGACATTGTTTCTTGATTAGTAGTTTGTCTGACCCCCAGCAGGAGAAATGGTGATCTATTGGTTGAAATGTTGATTTAATGGCGTCTTGAGGGACACCTAAATCATATAAACTCTCTAGTGCCTCTTTTTGGATCGTTTCAGGCCAAGGGTATGAGGGTTGCGATCTTTTTTGGAACCACAGTGCTTTAATATTTTTTTTATGTAAAGCCATGGCAGCAGTGCATCCAGAGATACCTCCACCAATAATTCCTACAGTTGGAGACTTGTTTCTTTCTTTTTCTCTAAGTTTCACTACGTCTTTGATCGAATGGTGAGGGTAGGTCAATCAAACCACGACCTGTTTCGACAAAAAACTCATCATTTAAGAAGCTGCCGTTATCAATATCTGTTGACTTCTCTCCACGTCTTATGACAAATCCCATCGTCTGCCATAGTGAAATCATATTTTCAATTCCATCCCAATAACTTTGATTGGAGTGATAACCAATGCCAGCTACTTGCCTCGTCCAGCGCTTTCGTTGATTGGCAAACAAAATTCGTTCTTGTTCACTTAAACTCTCATCGATTGCTTGTTGATAAAATTCTTCAGGTAATACATTGATAGGAATCTGCGCTGGCCACCATGTTGCTGTTGGAAAGTCACGTTCTTGAGGAACATCTTGACAGCTGAATACATCGCATTGCCAAGGTATTCCCATCCACCGTGTAAGGTCTCCTGCCATCTGTTTACCGATAGGTGAATTCGTCATCTTTTCAGTCATGACGAAATCACTTGCTGTGAGCTTAGAGCCTAAATCTTGGTAAAGTGATTTTCTATCTCCGATTGCTATTCGGAAGGCTTCCTTGTTGTTATCGTAATACTTGCTGAATAAAGTAGGATGACGTAAGTTATAAGTTAATTCAACCCCCGGGTGAAAGGCACCTCCTGAGCAAGATTCAAGGGCCGATCTTGTTAAGGCATTTGGCTGTTGGGAAAGTGGTATGTCTTCAAACCTTTGAATTGTCTCTGATTGTTGATCTATGAAGTCAGCTATAAATTCACCTTTAGCCCATCTTTTCAAATTCTGATATTGTGTATTCGTCAATCTAAACATGTGCAAGGGGCTATCCTCATAATTGATGCCATCTCCTGCCATCATTGGCACCATCAGATCATTCTTCGAGTCTTCTTTAGCCTTTTGGATGTAATCTCTAGGTGGTCTTATTTTCTCTAAAATAGAGTTTCGCTCTTTAAAGTGCTTGGGGCTATTATCTGATAATTTTAAGATATAGCTTTCTTTGTGGAGAGGGCCTAGATCAGCCCATCCAGATCTGAGCAATGCAGCTTCTGATACCCAACGCATTAAATCGAGTCGGCGTAATATTGGGTATATATCTTGCCTAAAAGAAACTAATTTATTTTTTGAACTCCAACTTTGTGTGTAATTCACATGCTCTATTACATCGTACATTGTCACCAATGGTGTTATTTCAGGTGCATAATTTGGACCCACTGCTGCAACCCATGCCGATTCAGCCTCAATAACCTCTGAGTCCCCTTTTAGCTTAACTAAAGCCTTAATAGGACCATCACACCAATCATCAATCCATTCGGGATTATCTGCATAACTGGTGATTTTGTGACCAGTAGGACTTGATGACTTCCCTGGTCCTGGAAACACAAGTAGGCGCCCTTTTGCGTCTGTTCTAAGCTCTCCTAATTCTACGTTCGTTTGATTCATAAATTTGCCTCCACACTGGTATTGAGACAAACCACCATTTCTGTTTGTATTTGATCCTGTGATTGAAATAATTCCGCTATCAACTATAAGTTGATTTTTTCGCTCTTGAGGAGACTTTATCTGTGGATTTCTCCTGCCTCCGTCCATTGGAGGAGCGAGTTCACCATTATCCAATGGATTAAAGAATTCGTACCATGCAGCTTTGGTATTAGCTAGATGAGCGTTCCAGCTGATATCTGCATCCTCTGAGGTAATCTCGCCAATAACTCGATTTTCTTGATCAAATGCGTAAATGCGAAAACGTTGAACTTGCTTTTTGATAAGAGAATCTCCGTCTTTATAATTGTCTGGATCTTCTGGTGCTAAGCCCGGAATCTCAGGGGATAGGAACCATTTATGGCTTCCACCAACTCTACAGATTCCTATAGCTGGATAAATACGAAGACTTGCGATTGCTCCGGTTTTGTTTGTGATTCGATCATTACGGCTTAATGACGGTCTTGAAGGCGCAATCGCAGCAGCTGCGCCGAGAACAGAAAGTGCAAGAACTTCTCTTCTTTTCATCGTTATAGAACTGTAAGAGTGAACTCTTTACGGGTTGATGGAGTTGTCTGGATTTTTGTTATATTAGTACGCTCATAGAACCACACAGCGGATCTGTAGGATAGCTTCTTGATCTGGTGTCGCCAAAGGCAGTGCTTTTCCAAATAGCTTAAATTTAGACATTCCGTTGGTGTGGAAGTAGTAAAAGAAGTCTTATTACACTGCGGGCCTGACGGTAAATATCCAGTGATTGGCTTATTCCGTTTATATTGGGGTGACAAAGCCTTTTGACTGGACACGTAATACAGCAAGCCAAGGCGATTTCATAAGCCCACAAGCAATATGTTCATAGTATTACTGGTTATGCTTCAATCCTTAGCGATCAAGTATTTTTAAAACCGTGGTCGTCAATGGCTTATGTCAGTCGACCTTTGATCATTCAATATGGCGATACAGGTAACTGCGACCAAGGACATCTTTGAACTTGAGATGCCCATACCCCTAAGGGTCAGATAGCCAGTGCGTCTTGCCATCTAGTTCAGCACGGATCATCGAGAGTCAAGAATCAGTACTTAGATCCAAAAGCAAGAGCCACGAAATAGCTAAGGCGAGAGAGCTGATCCCCGGCCCAGAGTGGGGAGGGGGATTTGTCGTGCAAGTCAAGGATTGATGGGAAGTTTAAAAACTCTTGTGAATGCAAGGAAAAATAGCCCTATCTACTGAGCTCACAACCCGAAGGTGGGGGGGGGGGCAAATCTCCACCCCCGCCAGCACTTAACAGCCAGGAGAGGAGGTTATGTTGACCCTACATATGAGGTCGACAATCAACAGGAGAGGACAAACTTGCCGATTTTCCCGTATTTACGCCTACTTGTGGCATGAGTGTGATCAGGGTCTGTTCTTGCGCTGAAGCCTAAAAAGGTGCTGAAGTGTTCCACGGGGTTGGAGTTCATCGGCGCACCCCCTTGAAGTAGATGCCGCAGGCAAAAGTGAAAGAAGCGATCTACAAAAGGTTCGATCACTTCGGCTCAAAAGAATGCCCCCCAAAGCTCTAGAACGTCCTGATGACGTTCAGGCAAAACGCAAAAACTTGAGCAGCTCGAGAAGCTTTTTGACTACTAGAGCACTCCCATCTTCTACACAACCTGGGTCTGATACAAAGTGAACTCAACCAATCCAGCCAGCTAGGTGGGAGGCAGCATTGGAACGCACCAAACTGCGAGCAGCCGGTAATGCCGGTTCAAGGCAATGACTAGAAAAAGGCGGTAACGCACGGCTGCGCAGCCAGGTTCCCCAGCGGAATTCGTGATAGGGGATCAATGATTCAGGGCGTATCAGCCCTTCACTTTTGAGCTTCCAAGCCAGGCTTCGGTAGGGGTCGTCCTCAAGCTTCAACAAGCTCTTAGGTAAACCCTGTGGCAAAAGGGGGCCATGGCCTCGTCCGTTGTAGAGATACAACCAACCACGGTCGGCCAAAAGGCGAAGGCTCTCTAAATCATCCTCAGCAGGACAATTTTCGATCAGATATCCGTAGGTGGTGGCGTCTTGATCAAGATCCAATAGTGCTCGTAGACGGTGATGACGATCAATCATCCACAGTGAGCCTGAACGATTACGTACAAGAGGGACGGGTTTGCCCTTCAAATATTTTTTTTGACCATTTAGGCTTTTTCCACGGAAATCGAGCTGACGACTCTCCACTTCCGCTAAGCCCACGCACCACTGGGTGGGCTGGAGTTGAGCCACGCAAACCTCAAAAAGCTCAAAGCCTTCATCAGCACTGGGGATCCGCTTATAGCTGGGCAGATGAAAGGGCAAACACCTAAGGCAGGTGCCATCATCCTGACAAAGCCCAAAAAACGCCTTTCGAGTTACTCAGCTAGGCAGGCCAGAAGCTCTCAAAGTGAGTGAATGAGATGAAAGTGACATAAGCATGTTGTGTTGGCACAAGTGATTAGAACCGGTTTGTGGAATGATGCATGGCACGGATTGATTGCCAATCCACTGCAACCTGATCAAAGCTTGTATTCGCCTCTCGTCGTAGGAGTCTTCTTTTTTTCAGTGATGAAATTGAGCATGTGCAATAGAGATGCAGAAGACTACCAATGATTAAAAAGTTCTTTCGCTTGAAAAAGCCACGATCCAAAGAGAAGCCTCATTGTGTGTTTTAGGATCAAGCCTAGAGTTCGAATGATTGCGCAAGAAGTCGAGCCTGGTTGACAAATTCAGCAATCTGGATTTGAGCAACTGCTGCTCGCTGCCCATTACTGACTGCACGGTAATGATCGGCGACAGCCCAAGCAGTGGTATGAAGATCAAGCTGAAAGCGTGGGATCAGATGCAAATGCAAATGATGAGCTCCTTCTCCAAAAGCAATGGCATAAACCCTGTCGCACTTGGTAAGCCGTTATACAAGCCCACTGCCAATTTGCATTGCCTTCCCCCAAGAGGCTGCTTCATCGGGTTGGAAATCAATAGGTCCTGACAAGTGACGACGGGAATCGAGCAGTAGCCAACCAAGCAAAGGAGCTGGTGCTGGATGATGGCGAAAAACCCAATGAGTTGTGCGAACAATTTCATAGTTAAATTGATCACTTGCGCTGCGATGGTGGTCACAGACTCCACAATTTTGCATAAGTAGAATCAAATACTATTTTTAAAATGAAACAAGTTCAAATCGAGGCCTGATGAGATCAAATAAAGCATGATTACAGTTGTTTATACACTAAAAACTTCCCAGCAGAGTTAGACCTCCTGATAGTTCCTCAGCAATAGATCAGCTCCATTGTGGATCACATCCAAAACATAACCATTCTAAACTGAACCATGGGCGTGATCACATCAGATGAGCTTAGTGCTGAAGGTAGTGAGAGATAACTACCTCATCAAACTCTGATGGTATATGACTCTAGTCTACAGCGCTGAGATCCACGCAAACAAACAAGTCAGGAGAAAGCTTCATTGCATCGATTAGGCCTGTGATTGGTCGCTAGATCAATGGGGTGAGAGCATGCTCAGCCAATCGAAAGGAGATTTCTAAGGCAGTGATTAGGGATTGGCAACGTCGGAGGAGGATCTCGAAGCTGGCCAAAGCTCGTTTAAGCAAAGTTGTACTGTTGATCTCAGCTGAAAAAAGTTGTGCGGGGGGTGATGAAGTTAGAGCCCTGGATGAGCAGCGATTGCCCAAACCAAAGGAGCAGCACCGGCAACGATTGCGCTCAGAAGTTGGGCAATGATAACAACGACCTGCTTAGAACTCATCACAGAGGCCTGGGGGTTCTGGGCAAATCCGGTTCACTGGGATCCGGGCACTCGCAGGTCTCGACTTCACCACATCCAGAGCAATATATCTCTGCGAAGATCTCCTCGCTGTTGCTCGTGTCGATTTCGCCAATATTGGTGTTGTCTATAGGTGGCGCAAAATCGAAGCCACTAAGCAACTCCCGAACAATCAGGCGAAGTTCATCAGGGTCATCAGTAGTGTCAATCTGAGCCTGCGCTCCTTCTACTGCTAGAAGCCTCATTGCTGGAAGTTGCTCAGATCCTTCTGAAATTGGGATCCCCATTGCCTGAGGTTGAACTGGTAATCATTACTATTAATAAAGCCCTGAACAAGAACTTGTGTGAACTGTGAGCATCTGAACACTAGACACACCCATCTGAAGACTTAATTAAGCTAGATCGCGGAGATGGGTCGCTATCAAGAAAAATTGGCTTAGCTACATTAAGAAGATCGTTAGAACATGCGTAGGAGAATTAAAAGATTTGAAAATTTTAGATTCGCTTCTGTTCAATCTAGGCATAAAAAAGCTCAATCCCATCGTTTCGCATTAGCCCAAACGCTTCTACGATGACTGAGGGCCAATCAAAAGATACTCATTCAACAGCCTAGCCAGTAAATAATGGATAAACATTGCTGTATAGAGGGATAAGCAATTAAATTGCGAAGGTTATTATTGTTTTCGATACGCAAAAATCGGCAATTGGATGCGCTATGGACAAGGATTTGACAATCCAGGCTATAATAATGCTATAGTGTAACAATTGCCCTCTTCCTGAGGGGAGTTGCATTTATCCATGGAATGAGTCATGACTGTAACCAAATCCAGTCCAGCCAATAAAAACAGCATCCGCAAAGTCCAGCTGATACCCAGAAGCTCTCATTCAGAGCAGGTGAGACTCGTGAATACAAGCCTCCCGGGCATAAAAGTAATCGCAAGGAAGGATCTATGGAACGACTTTAGGAATCGGTTAAAAATAAACAATTATGAAATCGGATTACTGGCAAACGATCTAAATAAACTTGCTCAAAGAATACAACCAGTGATTATCAATGTAATTGATACTGTAGAGGGTATCATTATAAGCTTCAGAAAAGCGATGCATATGGATTCAGAATAGCACAAGGTTATCCTGCTGCGATCAACACAAAAGGCCTAAAACTTCACTATCCATACGTAAATTAATTCAGCGAATTCACTTAATTAAGCGAAATCGCTGCAAACAAAACGTTACCAAGAGATCAATTTAGATCATATAGATTTAGTCGATCAAATTAATAAATAGCGAAGCTAATCATACGCAAAAACTATAAAGGCAAGAACTCATTAATATCGGAGAGTTAACTTCTTTATTCCATTTACAAGGCAACCTTGATTAATTCTTCAAGACGGCAATTTTATTTTGCTAAGGGATTAAATCAGCATACGAGACAACCCCGTGGAACGAGAGGACTAGGGAGATGTCGAAGGTGCACCCCATCGAACTCAAGCACTAGTCATCAGTAGCTGAAGATTAGTCAATGAGTGAACATCTGGAGAAAGATCTGTGGTTTCTAACGCACGTATGATCCTACCAAAAACATTAGCTTGTCAACATCTAACGATTCTGAAGTTTTGCAGGTGAATGCATTATTGAAAGCTCATATAAAGCAATTACAAGAAGGATAACCTTTGTCAAACTGGGAAAAAAAGAATGTATTGACACCATGAAGGAGAAGAAAACAATGATAGATGTGCACAAGAACTAGAAACATATGGATTGTGCGAGCAAAGACTACTAAAAAGAAGAAAGGACCACAATATTATTAATTACACAAGTGATAAAGCAGTCAAGATAGTAGTAACCATGCAAATTGAGCAGAAATAAGGCTAGCTAACTGCACTGTTTAGCAGTTCTAATCAAAATAAAGTCAAGACAACATGTGCTGGCTGGTCAATACGTTATAATGAAATGAGTTTGATTTTAATGATGGGTAAGACCAAGCAACATAAAAAACTCGTAAGGTTGGCTGAAAAAGCCGAGCTATGCGCGACACGAGAAGAAGCTCAAAAGCTCATACGCAAAGCCGAAAAGGCGCACGCAAAGCTGGAATCATAGAAGCTGTTTGCTCTAGCGCTCTAGCAGAGTTGGCGCTATTAAGGCCAATATCTCTAGTCAACAACCCCAAGTTAAATGGATGGCATGAGACTTCGTAACGAAGCACTTGGATACAGCTAACAAAGAGTTCTCGACCAAGAAATTAATTTAAGAATGAAACACAAGCAAACCATTGCTTTACAGAGACCATCGAATCAAGTTTTTTCAGGAAATCGGTCGGTGAATGGGTAGGTTCATCTTGGCTTCGGTCTCAAGTATGAATCTGCAGAAATGGCTTTTCAAGGTACATTTTCAAAACTATCGCGTCTGGGGGGATAAGTGCTATCACTAGCCTTGAATGTTGCTAGATATAGCCAAGAAACTATCAATGAAATTGCTGCTGCTGTTGCAATGAAATAAGCGAGCATCTGCATCAGATCAACGAATCTAGGTAGTCGGACGCTACATCCAAGCAACCGCAAGAAGCTTCATTCCGTTGTCTTTCTCATTGATAGTAGGCATTTGATCATCCCAAAATAGCTTTCAAGACACAATGAATATCAACGTGAGGCCAGGAATGAAGCGAAAGCCAGCAGAAGGGATGACGTAACAACATATACACGGTAAAACATTAGCACATAATCAGGTCTATTCGACATCAATTATGGAAAAGAAAGTCGAGCAAGTAAAATGAGATGTAAAAGAAAGTAATAGAGAACCTTATCTGCAAATAAAAAGATGGATTAGATTAGACTCTTGTAAAGAGCGGATAGAATAAGTAAATATCTTACGTACCGCCTTACGAGGAGAATCATAGTCCTAATGATCAGTCTTAAACGAAAGTAACGCGTCAATGAACAGCTCAGTTCTTATAGACATCTTTGACTCTCTTATGAGTGGCATGTAATTGCTTATAGTGCAATCACAAGAAGAGTCTATAGAATAGAAATGATAGACATCGAATGAAACGCCTTAAAGGTAAATTAAAGATCAGCAGAAAGCCCAAAAGCATACTCAATCGCAAGAAAGTAAATCTAGTTGAATAATTTTTGATAAATAGTTGAGGGCTATACATCTTATAAAGCAAAGTCTAACTTATAGATAGATTTGATAGCTTATAAGGGATCTACCAACAAATTCTCTGCGATAAATAAGGATTCCATGCGATTAGAACAAATGAAATACAATTGTACACATCTCGAAGTTTTAAAGTTTAATAGCATTTAATCAGAACATTTATATGTACTAAAAGATTGTTTCAGCAAAATCCAGGCGAAAACGAATGAGCTAAAGCAATATCGTCTACACTGGTGTCAGAGGCTAACCCCATCGGCTCAAAACAACTCAAGATTAACGAGCATACAACCAAGCACCCTGAATCTCTAGCTCATTCCAATGACAACTATTCACATTCTCGACAATTTAGAGCCTTTTCTTAACTCTGTTGGGCGTATCTACGAGGTAGGAGGCGGGATTATTACTGTTTTAGCGATCCTTTGGATTCTAAACTTCGTTGCAGGACTCATCCGTAACACCTATGCCGCTGGCTACTCATTGGGTAAATTTTACAGATCATATATCCATCGCTATTTAAAGACTATCGTTGTCGCACTCCTATCTCTAATTACGAAGAAAGTCTCTAATTCTTCTGATTCTACAAAAGAAACAATCAAGGCGTAGGTCTGAATTAAGAAGAACGACAGGAAGCAAAGTAATTTGGCAATAGGTTTAATCCAGAGCAGGAAGGGGACAAAATAATTCGTAGGTAATTAGTGATAGGCCTTGAATCAATCAATACAAAAGTTTCTACTCAATACAACCACCAATAGATGGCAAATGCTAATCAATAAAGCCTTTGCAGTAATCTATTGGTGAACTAAAATAATTAGGACTAAGAAAAAAAATAGTGACCTGGAGAAGGCAAGAATGATGCGCTTGATGGTGCTTCATCTAAATGGGATAGATATCGGCACGAATAATCTATTCATTATAAAACCTTTGATTCTATCAATTGAAAGCCTATTTTAATCAAAGCGTGTAAAGGTCTGGACAGATAAACAAAACGAAAAAAGTAATATTGGGTGAAAAGTAGACATTTGCATTAATCCCTGCAAGAATGATTGGGATTCAAGCCATTTTTGATGGTTACACGCTCGGGCATCAATGTTGTTCTCAGTCCTGGTTATACTCCACATCCTTGCAGCTACGGTTTGGACTGGAGGACAGTTGCTTTTAAATCTAAGGGTCCTGCCAGATGCTCTCAAGGAAAAAAGTGTGGCTCAGGTGCGCTCATTTGAAAAGATGTTCGAGCCTTTAAGGGTGACATCACTAGCAATTCAAGTCATTAGTGGTCTCTGGTTAACATGGATCTATCTACCCGGAGGCCGAGGACTTTTTTCATTTCAGACACCAATTACCTCTCTGCTAACAACAAAGTTGATCCTATTGGCTATCGCCTTTGCATTAGCTCTCCATGCACAAATAAGACTCATCCCTAATCTCAACGACGATAATCTTATTGAATTATCTTGGCATATTCGTAGCATTACAACAGTGTCAATTGCCTTTGTGATTGTCGGTGCTGGTATCAGATTAGGGGGATTCTGAGTTGACGAGAATCATAAATGTTTGCGTGTATCTATGATATTGGTTGGATAGCCCATCAGACACTAAGGCTAGATATTGAGTTGGCTGAGTGAAGGGCTAGGCGATTAGATATCCTAGCTTCTGCTACAAGATCCGGGCTGGCTCAGAAAAAGCATGTGTTGATAAATCTGAGACAACCATAGGTCATTACCAAATTGTACTGAAGAAGTGCCTTTATAAACATTCTTTTTCCAAAAGCTAAGTCATGACCAAATTGTACTGAAGAAGTACCTGGCCTTTCCAGCCCGTAAAGTCAGCGTAGCCCATGAATCTATTGACATTCTTGAATCTCAATTACTAACCCAACGACTACAACGTTAAAGCCCATGAGCTTGTCCCTGCAGATGACTCAACAATTGCTAGATATAGAGCTTGCTAAGCTTTTCCCGTGGACAATTCACAGCCACGGGCTAGAAGGACCTCCATGGTTGTGTGAAGAGTGCCTGCAGGCTCGCCGTCAAGCACGTGAGAGTGAAGTTGGATGAGTTCATTAACACCAACTATGCGACCGGTAAGCAAGGATTGGACTAAGGTCATGAATCAATATTACTACTTCTTATAGTGATCTATTGAGGACCGCCAGTGATTCGTTATTTACTCAACTGAAAAAAAAGATCCACTTCGCTCCCTTTGATATTGCCTAAACTTAGTTATGGCTATTTTCAATAATAGTATTTTTGCGCTTATGTCTAATGAAGAGAGAGAAGTAAATTGAGGATTCTAATCAATCAAAAATGCCTTTGGATAATGTCAAGGAGTTAGTTATTCAAGGAATTAATTGTTGATTGCTATCATTCATTCTAATAATTTAAATCGAAGCGAAGGCTAATTATGTATGGATTTTACGCCTCGGCCAAGGCAAGTCAAGCAAGTGTGATATGTAACAGGCGAAGACTTCAAATAGCCAACACCACCACAACGTAAGCATACGGATGAACTCTTAGTATTTGAAGCGTTGAGAAAGCGAGGATCTGTCATGTGGGAGGATTTTAGTGTTGTCATCATTGTTCTTTGTATAAAACAGGTGTCCAAGGACCTTGACATTGACTTGCTCACCATCACAGGCCGCCCCCCTCTACACAACCCCCAATCGGGATAATCTTCACCAATAGACTTGGATGAATCCTCAGCAGACAAGAGTCATTATTGCCTTAGGCCTTAGGCGAAATCCCTTTAAAGCGGCTCAAATAGTGATAACTTCGACAAATGCAAATATATTGGTGCTATGGATGTAAAGCAAAAACCAGTAACCGCCATTAAGCTTATGCCACAGATCCTATCACTATTGCCAAAAATCAACGACATGAAACTCCCGGCAAAAACTGCCCTAACAGCTGGAATTGCAACAGCTGTCATCATGATTCTGCCTTACATTATACATCTGATGTTTACAGTGCTTCCTGGATTCCTTGGAGCACTTACCAGCGTTGTAACGCCTATTTTCACAGCAGCGGGGCTGGCCTGGTTGATCACTTACATCTGGACAAGGCAGTAAAAGAATATATCTCTAGGCAAGAATGCTTTCAAAACATAATAAAATTACAATAATGCTTGATTGGCTTATTCAATAATTGCCCAGTATATATATTGAGCTTGTTTGCAAAAGCAGAACAGGCTCATTTGATAAAGCACTAGTTTTAACAATTCTCACACAATTTGCGTTACAGTCTCAGGCATGAATGGTGCTGGCGTAGGATCTCCATGGCCCCAATCGATCAAACGAAATAACTAAACACAGCCAATCGCTAGCTAATAGGCAAAGTAAAAAGGTGCGTAGTATTAAAAACAAGATTCGCAAATAGATGCACTCTTCTAAGCGACAATATCTATAAGGTTATTAGCTGCAAATGCATTCGATTAAAACATCGAGATTGCAACATCTACTATTCTCTAAGTCCTATCCGAAAGACGTGAGCATCTTTCTTGCGGATAACCTTAAATACTATGATTACTCTCTCCCTGCCAAACTAAATATAATGACTCAAGCAAATAAATTGGCCAAAACCGTTCCAGGCAAGGCCCTAGCTCCTGCAGCCAAAACTGGTTCAAGCCTGGCAACGACAAAAACACCTGCAGCAACTAAGGTTGTTGCATGAATGAGAGCCGAGGCAGGAACGGGTGTTTTCAATACATCAGGCCGCCAGAGATACAATGGAAACTCTATTAATTTTGCAATTGGTCCCATAATTATTAGGAAGCAAAGGAGAAGAGTCGTTGGACTTGAAAGCTTACCGCTAATCATCGCTTCTTCGAGGAGGGATCCACATTCATCAAATCCAAAACTTCTGGTCACCCAGAACAAACCAAGACTACCAAGTAGAAATCCAACATCACCAAGACGATCAACCAGGAAAATCTTTTGGGTTGTTTTGGAAGAGCCATTGGTGTCGTACCAAAAACCAACTAGAAGGTATGATGAGATCCCAACCAGCAGCCAAAAGACAAACATCTCTACTAGGTTTGGACTTAGGGCTAGACCTAACAAGGCACTAGTAAAAAAGCCTAGACAAGTAAAAAAACTCACGTAGTTTTTTTTGCCAACCATATAACTATGTGCGGACAACATCAACAACATCGCTGCAGTGCTGATCAGCGCAAGCATCTCGGCACCAATGCCATCTACAACAAAACCGATCTGTAAATTGAGATCAGTTAAGCCTGGCAAGTCGAAGACCACCTTACTGGCAGCATTTCCAGCCCTTTGTTCCGCCAGAAGAGCGTAACTGAGTACAACTGCTGCACCAACACAGCTAACTAACAGGAATGAAACCGGCTTACTCAACCGGTTCATGGTGAGCTTGAAACTGATCAACAAAAATCCTACAAAGCATGCACCTGCCAAAGGCAGCACTGGAATTAACCAAGCGAGTTCAGAAGGTAAAGGCATTAGCCGAATTTAGTGATTTTAGAAGTTGCGAGTTCTTTTGTCAGATCCTCAAGTCCAACAAAGCAAAGTAGGTCGAAGACAGCAAACATGGAAATTGGAAGAATTTCATCCATCACGAATAGGACGAGTTTCCATGTTGATAGCTAAGCCTGAGCAAGTCGCCAAATAGATCCTTAGCGTTTGGACATGAGGCCAAGACGATGAAAAGGCACATCGACTGCATAAGAATTCAGTCAAGCCTGAAGGAAATCAGCGGAATATCCAACACGATTCTGAATCACAGTGAGTTAATCCAATCCAAAATACCCATCAAAAGCTGGTGAAACGAGGGCACCGTGCGATCCAGTATCAAGATCAGTACCACTAAAGCATTCAAAGCAAATACTGAGACAGAAACGGCTATGCCAAGCTTTTTCTCGCGTGGAGAGATCCGAGCGTTGGCTTCTGAATTGTCCTTTGGCGTTGCATCCACCGCAATACTCAGATGATCTTTCAATGTCGATGCTAAAGCAGGAAACAGAAGCCGGCGGATAAATGTAGAGGCTATTCATCGTTTCTGTATGTCTTGCAATGGAAAGCCTATTAGCCGAGAATCAAGCCATATCAGCGAGCTGCCATAACAAGGAACAATTCAGAGCCCCTTAGGCAGGCGTTATCGGTGCAAAGAAAGCGGCATGAGATGGCAGGATGAGGACAGGCGTAACTTTGCCGGCAATGATGATCAACAGAATGCGCGAAGCCATCGTGGATCAACTTCGTGCTTGCACTACACCTGAGCAGCTTCTAGCCCTAGATGAGCAAATAAGAGTCGAGACCGATGCAGGCCCCCTTTATCGCGTGATCTGTAACTTCCTGCGAGATCGCACGGTTGCTCCCGTCGAAGCAGCGAGATGGCTTGCCACCTTGATGGACCATCGAGAGAAGCAACTGGACGACTGTCTCAACCTCCACTGTCAGCTTTAAGAAAAAGAACACTCTGCAGCAGTTCTTTAGGGGATAGAGCCAACAGCAGAGCACAGTGCTGTTGGCCCCCTGCACAATGGCCTCAACGCAAAGGATTTAACGCATAGAGGCTCTCGAATGACGATTGCCGACTGCAATCGACGACTTCACTCTCCTAAAACCCGATGAAGTCGACGACGAATCGCCGAACTGCAGAGACAACTGAAGCGACCCAAGCATTGGGCAGCCAATAAGCTACGTATTTTTGCTCAGCAGCCCAAGCATGCGATTAAAAGCGTTGGAACCAGCTTCAAGCAAATCATTCCTAGTTAGGTTTGGGGCTTAAGTGGCCATAATCGCTATGGATAGGTCGATTTGATCTGAATTTTGGTGCTCTTACTCCCCTATCGCTAGCACACACAAAAGCCCTTACTCCTTAAGCCATTAGAAGCATTCAATCGCAATGTGATCAACAAACCTATCCAAAGAAAACAACAAGAAGCTGTTCAGACTTCACGGCCAGACCATAGACTGCCACTGTCATAAGGCTTGGGGGGAGATAGCCTTATCCCAAGCAGAGCTACGATGTTAATATTTGCTTAAGATGAATTTGCTCAAATAAGATGCAAATAAGTATAGGATTTGAAGCCATAGTTACCAAAAATGCTTTCGATGAGCCAATCTTTTGCTGGTACGACTGGTGCAGTACAGCCTTTGGCCACACCCCGTATCCAATCAATCCGTGAAAAGATCAGCATACAGGAATTGAAGCTCCGACTTACAAGGCTTGGTTTAGAAACAGCGACCCATACTCCAAATCCTAGCTAGCAATAAACTCATCTTGGATAGTTAGAAAAGACAGGCAAAAGATGAACAGTTGATCACCCCAAAAGGGATCAATAGAAAACCATTATCTCCACGACTTCAACAAGATAAACTTCTAAATTACCAGCTACTCCACAATCCTGGCAATAGTCATAGTCGTTCACCAAACAGTTTTAAAAAAGACCCAATGGGCAAGAAAGCTCCTCAAAGTAGACTCCAGCAGAACGATCAATAACGAAGCAAGTGTCTATGCGAATACGTGTAATCCACTCGTGTGATTTGAGCAGGAGTGGAAATAAGGCAACAAAAATCTACCTCTAAATCGAGCAAAAAAATCGATAGTAATATCATATTTATCTGTAGAAAAATCGCCGGCAGCTCCACACTAACTAGCCGATCATGCTCGACACCGGGGCAAGTTGGAGCAAAAGGGCTAACTAGGGAGAGAAGCGAAGGATGATCGGCAACTACAAGATGGCGCTATCAAGCCAGAATGACTAAACAACGGACTGATCCTCAAGACTATGTCCCTTAACCGCCGAGACTTCCTAGGCCTTAGCGGAGTAGGAGTGGCGAGCTTGTTTCTGCATAGGGCCCTTGGCGCAAACCTGATCAATGATCCGTCACAGTCTCTCTTCTCTGAACTGCCAAGGGGAGATCAGCGAATCGCTCTGATCAGCGACCTCAACTCAAGTTACGGATCAACCAGCTACGTGTCTCAAGTTCGTCGTGGCCTAGAGCTTTTAATCAAACTGCAGCCCGATCTTGTCCTTTGCGCAGGCGATATGGTTGCAGGTCAGAAACTCGGGCTTACTCCAAACCAGCTCGATGCCATGTGGTCTGCCTTTGATGAGCAGATACTGCAGCCCCTAAGAGCTGTAAAAGAGTCTTTCGCTCCAACCATGGGCAACCATGACGCATCAAATAGCCGCGGACATTCAGGATATGTGTTTGAGCTCGATCGACTGCATGCTCAGAAGTTCTGGCGTGCTCGCCAAGGATCACTTGGTCTCACATTTGTTGATGCCGATCAATTCCCTTTCAGATACAGCATTCGTCATGGAGAAATCTTCGTGCTAGTTGTAGATGCCTCTTCAGCCAATGTCTCAGCAGATGACTGGACCTGGGCCGAGAGCCAGCTAGACGGATCAGAATCTCGCCAGGCGACGTTGCGCTTGATGATGGGCCATCTGCCGCCTTATGCGATTGCAAAGGGACGCGATCGTGCAGGCGAAGTGCTACACGAACCAAAACGTTTGCAGCAACTACTTCTGCGCAAAAATGTACATCTATACATTAGCGGCCACCATCACGCCTGGTATCCGAGCCATGTGGGTTTCGCTAATCTGCTTAGTCTCGGTGCCATGGGTAGTGGACCCCGTCAAAGACTGAACGACAGAATCCCCCCACAACAGACCGTCACCTTGCTCGACCTTTTCAGCCAACAGGGCGAACTTGTAGAGACCACTATTGAACTCGATGGCTTGCAAGTCTTACCAGAACAAATACTGCCCAGTTCATTGCAACCAAGCGTTGGCCCAAGGCTTGACCTGCGCCCAACCAGAATCAACCTCAGCAACAAATCAACAGCCAACAAAATGAAGCCTTCGGTGAAAGCGTAATTAAGAAAAGGCTTAAAACCATCGTCTAACACTGAGCAGTGGCCAACTGCAGCTCGCGATGAAAGAGAAGAGCTGCTGCCATTAGGCATACCATCGCCATAACAAACAAAGGCACCACAAATAAGGCAAGGTCAAGTTGAGTGACCAATCTGAAAAAGACAACAGCTACAACCAGTGCCGCCAATAGAATTGTGACAGTGAGAAGTTCAATCGCCTTCATCACCAACGCCATGCGCCTGATCAATGCTTGTAACTCTGTAACTGGAGATGTTGATGCATGTATTAACAGGCTGAAAGGGTAGATTGGTTCAAATGCAGAGAGATGGTAAAATTAAATTTAATCGGTCAACTCAAATATTAAATAACCTGACTTCAACACCTAACAATGATAGGGCGCAAAATCATAATCATTCCTTAGCAAAAGAAAGAAAGAGTCGGTCGAAATACCAGGCTCGTAAAGCGAAGAAGAACTCAAGGTCTATGATGCGGAAAAGAAAATGGGGATGGATAGATTAATAAAACGATAAAACAAGTAAATGGGACAAATATTGTGAAAAGTTTCTGGAAGGTGAAATTTGAGCAGGGATAACATATCCTTATGAGTCAGGTTCGAGTTAATTACAAAGTGAGTAAGAATCCCTTGCATCGCGCCTTCGATTTACTAACAGGGCAATGGTCTGTTTTTTTTAGAACAACCTGTTCCAATTGAAGTGCTTGATGAGGAACGCATTGCTAATTCCTTGCCTTCCTTTGGCTTCTTTGTTTTACTTATCACATCAACAATAATCGCAACCTTTGGACTCATTGGTAACAACACTGCCGTTGTAATTGGAGCCATGATTGTTGCTCCATTAATGAATCCTATCTTGAGCATGGCGTATGGGATATCAATTGCAAGCAGCCTCTTGATAAGACGATCTTTAGTGACCTTGATCGTAGGTACGGGCGTCGTTGTTATCACAGCAGCTGTGATAACAGCGTGCATGCCAGTAAGAGTCTTAGGGTCTGAAATACTGGCTCGTACATCACCAAATCTGATCGACCTGCTAGTGGCTATTGCGGCCGGAATCGCTGGTGCATTTTCTCTAACCCGCAAGCGTATTGCTAGTTCTATTGCTGGGGTCGCAATCGCCGTTGCGCTTGTGCCACCACTTTGCGTTAGCGGTATTGGGTTGACGCTTGATCCGGAGATCAGTGCCAGATTTGCTAGAGGGGTAATAAGGGGGCTCAACCATGAGGTTGCTACAGGGTCGTTCATACTTTTTCTGGCCAACCTTATAGGCATCACCTTTGCCGCTTCACTGACCTTTCTAAGTCAGTCCTATGGATCGATCAAGCGCTCATGGCTTGCATTATTAGCATGGTTAGCCTTGATTTTATTAATTTGCGTACCTCTAAATTCATCCTTACGAAAGTTCTTCATTACAAAGAAGATTGAGATAGAACTCTCTACGATCGGCGCAAATCAACAAGAGCCAGGAGCAACAAATATCAAAATGCCAGGAATTAAACAAAAGATGCAGATCCGCTATATGTATGTGAATCTAAAAGAAGATCGTGCTGTTCTAGACCTGGTGCTCAATGTCCCAGAAGGCACACTGACTGAGGAAAAAGTAGCCTCTATTAATCGAATGCTGTTTGATTCAATAAAACAGTTTGGGGTTCGACAACTTGATGTAGATACAAGAATCGTTCCTTCACGAGTTCATCAGTACAAAGAGACCCTTAAGTAATTAATATCTTATCCTAGAAAGTTAGGAATGAGCGTTGAAGCATATAAAAAATCAAACCTTCATATATGCAAGTGATACAGCAGAATTAACATTGCTTGTTGGAGAATTTTCATCATTTGGTTAAAGTCAATCATTTTTGACGAGAAAACAACACATGTTGAATAGGAGCCCCAAGTGTAATTCCCTCCCGGTCAAAAGCTTCTTTAATCAGCAACCTAAGCTCACGGCCTACACTCCACTGAGCCAAGGGTTGAGTTTTTATCCAAACACGAATTAAACAACCTGATGATTGCACCTGATCAATCCCAAGGATCTCGGGAGAATCAAGAAAATAATTACTCCATTGCTTGTCATCTCTCATGGTATTGGCTACAAGCCGAACCACTTCGAGCACATGGCGAAGATTCTCGCGAGCTGATACCTCGATATCAAAATTAACTCGAGACCAATCCTTAGTAAGGTTCTATACGGTGCGAATCTGGCTATTAGGCAGAGTTGTTAGTTGACCATCAGAACCGCGAAGTTGAGTGTTGAATAAATTCAT
>QCLC01000025.1 GCA_003214855.1 Prochlorococcus sp. AG-412-I05
AAGGTGCGACTGGACAGCAAGGTGCGACTGGACAACAAGGTTCGACTGGACAGCCTGCCCTGGTTTCTGCACAGGGCATATCTAAGTCTTATCTGAATATAACTCCATACAAAGCTTTGAGAGCCAACATTGATAAATATAATCTCTATTGTTATAAAGCTAATTGCTTTGAGAGAGATTTAAGCAAGACTCACAGAAGGGGAAGTGGATGGGTGCTACTGAATCGTAAAAGGGGTAGAAAACAAACATGGGAGTTTAGCGAAAAAGATTATTTTAAACCCGCAATGCGATGGGCGGTTACAAAAAGCATTCAAAATGATCAAAAGGATGACGCGGATACAAACAATGAAATAAAGAGCTGGACTGTACGAATCAAGCAAGAGGATATATGCAAAGAGCAAAGCAATCAAAACACTGCTTGCCATATGTATATAGAGCACATGGATTTGGAAAACACGAAAATATTAATTGAAAATGACAAGAGGCCTGTTGTAATTCATCTTGAACTACCTCCTACAGATTCCAAGCATGTTACAGGGCTAAGTAGTGGACGGATCGAATTGTCTAACAATAGCCTCCTCTGTGGCGTTAACTCTGGGGAGACTAAATGCAACAACAAACCTGAAAGGTTTGTTGTCAGTCAAGTAAGAGGCAATGAAAGCTCAGGCTGCGATCTAAACCAATTACAAGCAGCTCAACAGAATAGCGACAAGCTACAGTCAATTTTAAGTATTGAAGGCACAAGCCTACCAGCAGCATGGGTTTATCTACACACAGGAACATTCACTCTAAACAATGATGCACAAGTGAATGGGGTGATTTGGGCAAATAGTTTCTGTTCACAAAACCATCAGCTCTCTCTAAGCACGAAACGGGTTGATGGTGGTGAAGGTTCTGTTGTGAAAGCCGCTGATGAACTTTGGCTGTGGAGTGAGAAAGGGGTCTTAGATGTTAATGCCGGTATGCTTGGCCGCACAGTAGCCCGCGGAATCCGCGGTAGTAGTCTGGATATGTTCAGAAGATGGTAAGTAAAGACCTGAAATTGAGAAAAATCGTGCGATCAAATTGGCATGACTCATTCAAAAAATTTCCGCAAAAAAGGAAACGAGGCAATGGCGATGATGGCTTGGCAATTCTATTGACATTGCTTATGGGTGTAACCTTATTTGCAGGAGCTAGCGGCCTACTCGTCCGTCAACTGATGGCCAGGAAGCTGGGATCTTCACAAAGCTATCAACAAATGGCTGAGGCTGCATCTGTAAATGGCTTCAATCGCATTCTAAGTGTACTCAACAAAAACAATCCGAGCGAATACAGAGGGTATCTATACAACCTGGTCAACAACGAAGATGAAGACTTCAACTGGGAGCTTGATCATTCTTCTAGGTCTCAATTACTCGAACAAATTTGCATCGATACATCTAAGGGCCTACCCATTCTCACAGATGGAGCAAAATGGCCTACCGGTCATACTAAAGCTGGCAATTCAACAACGAAAACTCCATTACCATTTACTCTTAAAGGTGCAGATGCTAGGACTGAACGTGAAGACGGTAGGGGAGATATCCAAAGTTACTACCGTTTGAGGAGCTATTCCGTAAACTTTGCGTCTGGTGTTGGTGATGGTGTTGTCGAAATTGAGGGTATGGTTAAAAGGCAAGAAGCTGAAAATGATGAGCTTTTAGCAAGGTCACTGCTGATCCGCTCATTCAACGTAAAGTCGAAACTGAAAAGTGATGACGACTGGGGAGTAATTGCTGCAAAACATTTTGACCTAGGGCCTACGCAAATAACCGGAGAGGGTAAAATCCTCTGGCACATAAATGAACGTGAGGCCGCTGAAATCCTTAAAGCTGATCGTAGTGGTTGTAAAGATGATCTTCTCAGCAGGATAAATGGCACTACGAAGTCAAATGCAAAGCGCATTTGGCCTGTTTTGGGTAGAGATAAGAAAAGTTCTCTATCGACTACATTGTTTAGCGAAAATACAAATGAGAAGAATAGTAATGATTACGTTCCAGGCAGTTCAAAGATTGAGCGTGTGTGGAGTTTTGATGATACAGGAAATCGGCAGGGAGAGTTTTACTGTGGTGAAGAAGATGTGGTATGTACTAGAGCCAAGAATAGGACGCGGCTCATTAAGCCCGAAGGCATCGAGATGTCGAAAAGCTTGTTAAAAGGGGGATCACTGAAATTATTCGAGAATTTGACTCCCTATGATCAGAAGTTTTGGAAAGCAAAAAAAGCCTGTAGGCCAAACTCTAGATACAAACGTTATGGATATGTAAGTGTGTGTTTTGAGGGTAAACCAACACTTAATGATGGATACTGGGGATATTACTCAAAAGAGATTGTAAATACTAGTTGGAAAGTTTGGATAGAAACAACCCCGAAACAATGGACCATACAAATCAAGCAAAAGGATATATGCAAAGAGCAAAGCAATCAAAACACTGCCTGCCATATGTATATAGAGCACATGGATTTAGAAAACACAAAAATACTCATTGAAAATGACAAGAGGCCTGTTGTAATTCACCTTGAACTACCTCCTACAGATTCCAAGTTTATTACAGGTCTAAGCAGTGGACGGATCGAATTGTCTAACAATAGCCTCCTCTGTGGCGTCAACTCTGGGGAGACTAAATGCAACAACAAACCTGAAAGGTTTATTATCAGTCAAGTAAGAGGCAATGAAAGCTCAGGCTGCGATCTAAACCAATTACAAGCAGCTCTACAGAATAGAGCCCAGCTACAGCCAATTGTAAGTATTGAAGGCACAAGCCTACCAGCAGCATGGGTTTATCTACACACAGGAACATTCACCCTCAGCAGTGATGCACAATTAACTGGATTAATTTGGGCAAATAGTTTCTGTTCACAAAACCATCAGCTCTCTCTAAGCACGCAACGGGTTGATGGTGGTGAAGGTTCTATTGTGAAAGCCGCTGATGAACTTTGGCGGTGGAGTAAGAATGGGATCTTAGATGGTAATGCAGCGATGATTGGCCGCACGATAGCCCGCGGAATCCGCGGCAGTGGTCTGGATATGTTCAGAAGATGGTAAGTAAAGACATGCCCTTGATAAAAATCTTGCGATCAAATTGGCATCATTCATTCATGGAGTGTCAGCAAAGAATCAATTGGGTATGGCTAGGAAAGTCACAAAGAGAAGTCATCTCTTTTAAAAAGATCATACAAGCAAAGACTTACTGCAAAAGCAATAAAAATACCTGTTTGGCCAAAGTGAGTAAAATCACAGCTGTTCTTGATCCGAATCAAAACATAATTGCTGGCAGGGTAGGACAATATAATTATCAAGAAGGATAGCCAATGAAAGGAACTTTTATTACGAAGGCTTTCGGCAAGGTCCAGCGAGATTTTCAGTACGTCAGGCTTGATGGAGGGTTTACTTTGATCGAACAATTATTAGCAGGTGTTTTAATAGCAATGATTATGACGGGCGTAAGTAGGATCTTAATTGCTGGAATATCAAATAGCAAACTACAAGCAGACAGAGATCTTATTGAAGGGGCAATAAGCAACAACATCCAACTCATACAGCAAGCCGATTCGCTACTTACATATGAATCAATTGGAAGCGAAGTTGAAAAAAAATTAGCTTGTGAAGATCCTGGAGCTTATCTTAAACAAAAAGTCAACAGAAACGGTAATATCCATTACGTACCACCCCCTCCATTAAAAAACAAGTCCGGCGAACCCTTAATCGATAGAATAATTGACACTGAGTCTGCAGAAGAAATGGCTATTTTCATCTACAGCTTCAAAATCGCTGGAACCAAAGCAACCCATCAAGAGCAAAGGATACTCGAGCTGAGTCCAAACTTCCAGGCAAGTTGCCTCCCCAATAGGACATGAAGAATGATTAGTAATTCTAAGAAAAAAATCTCTAGCTCTCAGACAAGTCTGAATCGATCAACAGGCTTCACCCTGCTAGAACTACTAGTTGCAATAACAATTGTTGGTATTTTGTCTACCTATGGCTTGATGTCGACTCGGCGAAACATTGCCCAAGGAGAAGTAGATCGCTACACACAGTTTGTTGAATCTGGCTTATTTAACCTGCGAGCAAGACTGACACAGTATAAACGATCCTGTGTCTTAAATCTTGACACAGACATAGCAACTAATACATGGGGTGAACCTGGAGAGATCCTCGAATTACAACAAGCTGATGGCTCTCAAAGCAGCTCTATACGTTTAAGATGTTGCGAGGACCCTGCAACTTTTGAAAATATACAATGCACTGCAGCAGAGCTTAATGGACAGCCAAGGTATCGTTTTCTGCAAATAGAGGGCACGCCAGAATCTAAACAAGTGGAGGTTTCTGCTCGTGAATCTCAATACGAAATAAGTCCGGCTGGTATCAGTACAAGCAACGATACTCTCACAATCCTTATCAAATCACGTTTTGCAGCTACAGATACACGGCTTAGGACTCGATGCGTAGAGATCTCAGGGAGTGGCAACTTGTTCAGCGGAACCTGGGATGAAGTCACGACTTCCTGCAATAGCAGTTAGTCGTGTCTTCAGGTATTCCTCATGAAATATTCACTAGTATTTTAGCCAACTAGTGCTCAAGTCTGCCACAATTAAAACAACCAAGGCCAATTCATCGAAGGCCCAAGCACAATGAAACAGATCAAAACCATTTTAAAGCAAAGCTTCTCCCATCCTTTTGCAACCAACGGATTTGGAACTACAGAAACCGTTGTTGCAGCAGGGGCTGGCATTCTTTTAATCGCAGCATCTACTCTGGCGCTGCGTTCAACACAAAACTTGATGAGCCAGTCGAAAAGCACATCAACCCTAAGGCAAAACACAACCAATGGGATCCGGTTGCTGCGATCAGAAGTCGAACGCAGCTTGCACATCCTCGTGAATAACAGTGAAGCTGTGATGAGTGAAATGGAGCATACAGATCTGAAAAATAGACAATATCAAGCAGCACTTAAAGAGTGTCAAAGCAAAGCAGAGGATAGCTCTCAAGTATTCAAGCCAGTTTTCGGCATCAAAATGGCCGATCTAAATGAGCCCGTGATCTACGGTTTAGGTCTCAGCTCTAACAACCGTATATTCAAGGCAAAGGCAAATAAGGAAAAGGCAGTTAAGATAAACTATGAGGGAGAAGAGGTGTCTAGTTATGACATCACTAAGATAAACTATGAGGGAGGAAAGTCGTCTGGATATGCACTACTACGATGTGGTGCACCACTCAGCCTTGATGGGCGTTATAGCGACACAGACAAGTCGGGGGTTCGAATCCCCGTATTTATCTCTAAAGTTATTGAAGATATTGGAGTTATGAATTGCAGCAAGCCAAATGGCGATTGCACAGACTCCCCAAATCGTAATTTAAGTCTAAAAGAGATCCTAGACAAACTTGATGTCACCTTTACAGATGACACAACACCGGTAACCACTTATATGGAGCCTTCACTTCGAATCATGACTGACCAGCAAAGGAAGCTGATTAAATTTATAGATCCAAACCCTGATAGCGCCAATGAAAAAGAGAGTTACCTTGAAAGCCTAGATGCTGCTAATAAGCGTATTACTAGGTATCCACTTTACCTAGCAGCCTTCGCTCGAGCAGATAAACGACCAGGCAACTATGGAGAAAACAGCGTTGGCGATGGAGAAAACAGCGTTATTAATAGCACTTACTTCCGCAATGTAAGTAGCCAAAAAGTCCGTTTCCTCGTTGATGGCTCCGGTTCGATGAGCGCTTGCATACTTTGGGGCAGCACATCTGGAGAAAGAAGAACATATTGGGATGGAAATCGCTATATATCGTCAAAAAGAAACTGCGCCTTAACGAGGATGGAATCGCTACAGTCAGAACTAACTAGCCTACTAACAGCTCTTCCTGAAAGCACAAAAGTTGGCATCCAATCCTTCAGCTCGCCAGGGCGAAGTAATCACAAAGTATGGAGAGAGTCAAGGGATGGTTTGGTAAAAATTGGAAATGATGGTATGCGCGAATCCGCAATCGCATTCGTTAATTCACTAGACGATAGTCGTCCCACAAAGTGGGGCGGAACTTATCCATGGGAAGGACTCGATGCCTCTTTCAAAGATAACGAAACGGACACACTTTACTTCCTGTCAGACGGGGAGCCTAGTGCCGATCGTATGGGTGGTAGCTGGCAAGCCAATGATCACGATCCTACAGTTACTCACTATTCAAACCTGAATAACGAACGAGAGCAGGTTCTCAAAACAAACACAACAGCCCTTGGATTAGAATCACCTTGGATGGAGAAGTTATCAACTCAGACGAAAGGGGATCATCTACAAATCGACAAGGATTACGTAACAGCAAACTCCAGTAAATAAACTCACCATACTTAGCTTTACTGATTCAGTTTCAATACCGCCATGAATGCTTCCTGAGGCACATCTACTTTGCCCATTGCCTTCATCCGCTTTTTACCCTTAGCCTGCTTCTTCAGCAATTTCTTTTTTCTTGAGATATCACCGCCATAACACTTAGCAAGCACATCTTTGCGCATGGCACTGATGCTTTCACTGGCGATAATGCGACTACCAATGGAAGCCTGTAAAGGAATTTTAAACTGCTGTCTTGGGATCAGCTCCTTGAGCTTCTCCACCAGACCCTTACCAATATTGTAAGCCTTATCACGGTGTGCAATCGTGGTAAGTGGATCAGCCTTCTCTGCATTGATTAAGACATCCAAACGCACCAGATCATTGCGGCGATAGCCAATCAAGTGATATTCCATTGAGGCATAACCCTTGGTGCGACTCTTCATCTGATCAAAGAAATCCGTTACCACCTCAGCCAAGGGCAACTCATAAATCAAGGTCACTCGCTCAGTAGTGATGTACTTCATGTCAATGTATTCACCACGCCGTTCCTGGCACAAACCCATCAGAGTGCCGTTGTACTCATTGGGGGCATAGATCTCCATGCGTACATAGGGCTCCTCAATTGATTCCCGCTTCTGCGGATCTGGCAATGTTGCAGGGTTATCCACCATCAACATCTCACCATCAATCATGTTCACCTTGTAGATCACTGAAGGCGCGGTAACGATCAAATCCAAGTCGTATTCACGCTCAAGCCGCTCCTGCACAATCTCCATATGCAGGAGTCCTAGAAATCCACAACGAAAGCCAAAGCCCATCGCACTGCTGGTTTCAGGTTCATACTTCAATGCCGCATCTGAAAGCTGCAGCTTGTCAAGCGCTTCCCTTAAATCTGGATATTGATCTGCATCCGTGGGGAACAAGCCACAAAACACCATCGGCTTTGCCTCGGTGTAGCCAGGCAGCGGCTCATCTGCTGGGGCATTGAGGAGAGTAATCGTGTCTCCAACCCGTGCATCAGCAACCGCCTTGATCGAGGCTGCCAGATAACCCACCTCCCCAGCATGAAGTTCATTGACCTCACACTGATCTGGTGACATCACACCGATTTCATCAAGCTCATAACTCTTCTTGCTGGCCATCAGCAACACTTTGTCCTTCGTGCTAATCCGGCCACTGATCACCCGGAAATACACAATTACTCCTCGGTAAGAGTCGTAGTAGGAATCGAAAATCAGCGCCTTCGTTGGCTCATCAAGGGAATCTGCAGGGGGCGGAATGCGATCCACCACCGCCTGCATAATCTCTGGTACGCCTAAGCCTGTTTTGGCAGAACAAGCAATTGCTGTTGAGGTATCAAGACCAATGATCGACTCGATCTCCTCTTTAATTCGTTCTGGATCAGAACCTGGCAGATCAATCTTGTTGAGAACAGGAATAATCTCTAGATCGTTTTCCAGCGCTAGATAGACATTTGCCAGGGTCTGGGCCTCAACACCCTGACTGGCATCCACCACCAACAGGGCCCCCTCACAGGCCTGCAAGGAGCGGCTCACCTCATAGGAGAAATCCACATGGCCAGGGGTATCGATCAGGTTGAGCACATAGCTTTCGCCATCGGCAGCCGTGTAGTTCATCCGGGCAGCCTGGAGCTTGATCGTGATGCCCCGCTCCCTTTCCAAATCCATGTTGTCGAGAAACTGCTCCTGCATATCTCGACCAGCCACCGTGCCAGTGTCCTGCAACAGCCTGTCAGCCAAAGTCGACTTGCCGTGATCGATATGGGCAATGATGCAGAAGTTCCTCAAGCGAGAAACGGGAACGTCGGTCATGCGTTGGCGAATTCCCCTCTCGGGCGCTTTGGAGTCAGAATCTAGATTCTAAGGATCCTGCTGATCTGACCAGCCAGGTGGATTACTAGCTAACTTCTACTTCGGCTACCTAGCGAAAAATGCATAAATCATCAAAAGATGGCCTCTTGACTTACCCAAAAGCACAAAAGTTAACGCTCTAGCCTATCATGACTAAAGCCTATTATTAACCAAGCTACTGCGATAATAAATCAAAAAATCAATTGCAGCAGAAGCTCTCTATAAACTCATAAAGAACAGCAGGAAAAAAGAATAACCGGCAGGGCTTATTTTTTAAGCTCATGCGTACACACTGTCACTTGAAAATATTTTTGCTTTTGCATAGAAGCAGCCGGCACCAGACCAAGACAAGCATGCCAAAGTATATGAACAATTCCTAGCAACAAACTGAACCGATCAACATCAAAGCATCTAGTGAGCATCAGCAGGCCAACATCCAACTCGGTAAGTAAAGTTTGGAAATAGGTAGAAGCTCTATACAAAGCCTTTTCGGCAATTTGTAGAAAGCTTTGGTCTATTCATCAACCAATCCTTAATCACCACCAAGTCACCAGACGAGGGCAACAGGCGCTAGTTACCTAACAGCCGCGCCCTTAAACCCTAGCCACTAGCAATGGTGTACACATGCAAGAGCGATTGCAACACGGGATGAACGAACTAGTTTTTGACAGGGGGCTCTAACCCTGAGAACATCCCTAGCGCCTCTAGCTGTTTCGATGAACCACTAACCGCAATCCTAGACGAATCAAAAGGCCTGATCAGCAATCAATGGCTTCACGATAGCACATTAAAGGCATGACGAACTTTATACTGAGCGTACATTCGTTAGTCCACATTGGCGCCAGAAGTGCAGTTAATAAAAAGATCAAGGCTGCTTCTCCACAAAAGCGAGTACTTTTCAGAAGAACTTTAAAAGTCAGTCAGGTGGGCGTAATCACCAACATCGAGACAGGCCCCAACAACGTTAGTGGAATTGGTGAGTGCCCAAATTTGTACCCTACCCCCACAAAGTGGGTACAACGCAATCCTTTTGGCGACAAGAACTAACAATGCATTCCCAGCGCTGATACGTGGCAACAACAGTTAAAATCAAGTACCCTTTAATCGCTGTGAGCAAAATCACATCAATTATCGATCCAAGTCACTGCTTATCAGGCTTAGCTTGGAGAAACTATCAATATCCAAACAATCCCTAATGGCAACACAATCAAATCCCTATACAAAGTTCATGAAGAAAGGGCATGCGCCTAAAGACCAAAGAGTCCCTACTATCTAATTAATCCCATGGCTAATCTCCAACAATTCCGTGATCTTTTGACTGATTTAAAACCTGAGGTCAAGAACAAAATCTACCAGCTATTAGTTGCCGGACCAGGCAAAGCCTCTGGTCAAATTATTGAGATATGCTCAGAGAACGGAGTTGTTATCTCCGATCAGGAGATTGACACTTTTCGCAGGGAGATGGATGAGAGTGGAGAACTTAATGATCTTGAACTTAGCCTAAAAAGCCTTACAAATGTAGCCGGTGGCACATCCAATCCCGCCGAAAAAGTTAACCGCAAAATACTTCCTGTGGGATTCACAATGGTGGAAGTTATTATTGCAGGTTTACTTATGGCCTCGGCAATGACTGCTTTTGCCAGACTTGCTATTTCCAGCATGCAAGCAAGCAGTAATCAATTGGAACGAGCACACATTGAGGCCGCAATCAATGACAACATCCAACTAATCCAAAGAGCCGACTCCCTCCTGACCTATGAGTCTATTGGTCAAGGCGATGTCAACCAAAATGACCTACAGTTAGAGGCCTGCGATAATCCTGCTCTTCATCTACAACAACAGCTAGAAGATGAAAACGGAAGCCTGTTTATTGAACCACCTCAGCTAACAGATGCGTCAAATAATATGTTGATCAATAGAACGATCGATGTGAATTCGATTCCCGGCATTGCAATTATTACCTTTGATCTTAATACACCAGAGAGCAACATATCTGCTGAAAGCAGAGTATTAGAAATCAGCCCAAACTTCCAATCAAGTTGCTTTTAAAATAACTTTAATAATCATGGAGCTGCTCTTAATTACAGGCCCAGTTTTTTTTAGCCAAGTCCTAGAAGAGTATTACTGCGCTGACGCATATCAAGCAGTAGTAAAGGGTCAAAATTAGGATCCCGGCCATAACTTGGCAACAACTTGCGTAAGCGTTGTTGCCACGATTCACTCGCCATACGCTTGCTCCAGCATCGCTGCAACACTTCCAACATGATCGTTACGGCCGTACTGGCCCCAGGCGAAGCCCCTAATAAGGCAGCCAAGGAGCCATCTTGAGCGGATACCACCTCTGTACCCATCTGCAACCGCCCCCCCTCGGCTGTGCGTTTGATGATCTGTACTCTTTGACCAGCAACTGAAAGCTTCCAATCATTCAACTGCGCATTGGGAAGAAATTCCTTTAAGGTTTCAAAACGATCTTTCTCACTCTGCTGTAGCTCTGAGATGAGATAAGTCACTAAATCAAAGTTTTTAAAACCCACCTCCAACATTGAGCGAAAATTGCTGCGCCTTACCGAACGCAATAGATCCAAGCGGGAACCTTGCTTGAGGAATTTGCTACTGAAACCCGCATAAGGCCCGAAAAGCAACGAACGGCATCCATCAATCCAACGACTATCAAGATGGGGCACAGACATTGGCGGAGCACCCACCTTGGCCTTGCCATACACCTTGGCGTGATGCCTTGTAGTTAAAACTGGCTCAGAGCAAACCAACCACTGACCGCTTACTGGAAAGCCTGCATAGGCAGCTGCCTCTGGAATGCCCGATCGCTGCAACAAAGGCAACGCGCCCCCTCCTGCACCAAGAAACACAAAAGATGTCTGCACAGAGCGACTTCCAGAAGAGTGCTTGAGATCAAGATTCCACTGGTGCTTGCCGAGCCGGTGCAAATGAACGACTTCGCAGCCGCAACTCAATTCCAAAGCTCCGCTTGCCTGCAATGACTCCAAATAGGCCCGTGTCAACAACCCGAAATCCACATCCGTACCCCGCTTAATGCAGGTTGCAGCAACAGACTCTGCATTGGCTCGCCCTTCCATCACCAATGGCATCCATTCGGCAAGCTCAGCGGAATCAGTACTCCATTGCATGGAGGCGAAGGCAGGTAGCGCACTCAATTGCTGAAAGCGCTGATGCAAGAAAGGCAAATCAGCATCACCAAAAACCACACTGATATGAGGAACCAGATGTAGAAATTGCTGCGGTAGCAACTTGCCCTTTTCTGTCAACGAAGCCCAGAACTCCAAAGAACGCTCAAAGGCGGCATTAATGGCCAACGCCTTAGCCGTAGCCACGCTGCCATCAGGCTGACGAGGTGTGTAATTCAGTTCGCAATTAGCCGCATGACCAGTGCCTGCATTGTTTTGAGCCGCACTGCTCTCAAGACCCGGCGCCTGCAAACGCTCGACCATCAACAAGCGCAGCTCGGGATCGAGCTCATGAAGGAGGGCCGCCAAAGTGGCACTCATAATTCCAGCCCCGACAAGCACCGCGTCGTAGCGAGACTGGGATCCAGCAACATCAGAGACCGCCACAACTTGAAAGCAACCCTGCTGGCCAGGTTATGAGCGAACCCCCTAGGCTGACTAAATCCAAACGTATAGAACATCCATGAGTACAGAAGCCATGGCCCTCACCAACGAGAACGTAGAAACCGTTCTCGATGAATTACGGCCCTTTCTTATGGCAGATGGTGGCAATGTCGAGATCGTCGAAATTGATGGGCCTGTAGTTAAAGTGCGTCTTCAAGGTGCTTGCGGCAGCTGCCCCAGTAGCACTATGACCCTAAAAATGGGTATCGAGCGCAAGTTGAAAGAAATGATTCCAGAAGTCAGTGAAGTGGTGCAGGTGCTGTAAACAACCTTCAGCATAAAAACTATTCGACGTCGAGCTCAGTCAATTCAGCCTTTGGTCCAAACGCGACGGTTGAGATTGAGCTCCTCAACAACACCTATCGCCATCGCCATATCGTCTACATAGCTCTTAATGAGAGACTTGCTCCAAAGCGTGCGAAAGACGCTGGCCTCGAACATGTCATGGTCGCTGGGGATAGCCAGATAAACGTTCTGACCACAAAAAGAAAGACGAATTTTTTGACCGGTTCGCTCGCGAAAAGAAACGATTCGCTCCATAAGGTTCGGGGTGAGAATGTATCTTGCTTCATTTTGATCATCCCCGTAAACAACAAAATACTTTTCGAAAGCAGGATCTTCAAGGGTGATGAGCTCGGGATGTCGGCCAATCTTTTGAATATTTTGAAGAAATTTTCCCAGCCCACCAAAAAGGCGTTCGGCTACATCTGGAAGCACCACCGTGGTGCCTTTAATTTGCTTATTGAAGTCTGCGACAAAAAACAAGCCTTTGAAAATCGTGTGCCATGAGGTGTGCGTGGATCCATCAGAGTCGACTCTCTGAGACTTGTATTCGGCATGTATCTCGCTGAACTCGATACGGGTTTTATCCAAAACTCCAGAAACCCTATCCTCTCCACGATAGCGATCAGGAGAAGCATCAAATAGCCCGCTTTGCAAAAACTGAGACTCAGAGACTAGGCCGTGAGGATCATATTGAAGAGTTGAATCAAAGAAGTTGACGACCGCCGTAATAACCTGCTTTTTGAACTCCTCCTTATATTCTTTAGTAAGTTGCCTGTAGGCGAAAGCAAAGATAGCTACGACTACGGGCAACAAGACAACTGCCAAGGTCGGGTAGATTAGCTCAAAAGACAACAAAATGAAGATAGTAATCGTCAGCAAGGAGATAAAAAATACGATCTTAATTATTTTCCGAAGAATGCGCTTCCTTCTTATTTCAAATATCCTTAAAATAGGTATGATTTCTTGACGGAAATAAGAAGGATGACCGCCAAAAAAGGATCTTTTATTCACCATTAACCAGCGAAGAGGTTAGCTGCGTTTGGGTTCTCTCTTTCGATAGCAGGGATTTCGAAAAGAGGGCGCAGACGATAGCCGATCAGCCCAGCCAAAACGTTAGTGGGCAACATTTCAACAGCATCATTGTAGTCTGTGGTTACAGCATTAAAGGTACGTCGAGCAGCAGAAAGCTGCTCCTCAATCTCATTAAACGAGCCCTGAAGAGACAGAAAATTCTGGCTTGCCTTAAGATCTGGATAATTCTCTACGGCAACCATGATTGACTCCATGGCCTGGGAGAATTTATTTTCCAGCTCAACCCGGCCACGTGTGCCCATCCTTCCACTCTGGGCCAAGCCTCGAAGCTCAGTGAGCTTGGTGAGGGTAGCTTGTTCATGCTGCATATACTGATTAACTGTTGCAATGAGGTTCGGGACAAGGTCATATCGCTTCTTGAGCTGAACATCTACAGATGCAAAGGCGTTTTTAACTCGGTTCTTTTTAGCGACTAGTGAATTAAACATCACTACCACTACAACAAATATTAGCAAGATTGCCAATAGGAAGAGGACAGCGCTAGGTAAAGACAAAAGAAAAAGACAACTATTTTCGTATTAACATCGATAGCCTAGGAGGGCAAGAAAAAAAGTGAAAAGCTAGAAGAATTGTAAGAAGTCATTGGGCTGGAGCCTTGATTGGTTAGGATGAATAATTACCGTTCAGAGAAAAACATTCCATGCCCAACGAAGAAGAGGATCCCCGTGACCAAATGCCCAACCTCTCTCCGCTACCGAGCTCAAAAGAATTGCTACAGCTTCCTCTGCAAATAGTAGTTTCGTTTATAATTTTAGCCGCATTATCCTATCTAATTGGCATGGGAGGTATAGTGCCAAAATTCGGTTTATAAAACAAGCAGAGAAGCATGGCGAACAAATATTCATTTTTTTCATTAAGCTTTTCGACCTGTACATCGTTCGTTAAAGGAGGTGTTAAAGGGGAAAGGAGCACTTCTAACCACCATGCTTGCCTTCAAGCATTTTTCTATTTTTACCAAGACATACTTGCGAAGTACTAGAATATCTTCGAAGTACAAACACCTATGAGAAAGGATCATTCGAGAAGCAAGGTCATTTGCTTAGATGGTGAATCTTGGGTCAAAGTGAAATGTAATGGTGGTTATGAGTATCTAAAAGGTGACCAGCTAGATCAACTGAGAAATGAACTTAAATCACACTCAAAATCAACACAACATAAGTTAAAGAATAAAAATCCTCAAGGGTCAGGTTCTGGTTTAACCAAAAAGGATTATGAAAAGCACTATGAGGTCAACTAGGGTCTATATCACTGGAGCAAACCATGTAGAACAATGAGGAGACCATTCGATTAGCTATAGATTGATAACTAACGATAAAGAAACCAACGAAAATAAATGGTTCGAAGATGGCGGGCTGGGGACTATTTCCAATCGTGACAACCACCCCAGCCCTAAGACAAGTCCATCTCAGGGAGTTGACTGAATTATTCTCTGATGATGACCTAGAAGTGGTTTATGGTGGTGTCAAATAGTTTGATATCATGAGAAACCAAACCCTTAGAACAAACACTTTCATTCTCCCCCTTAACGAGTCATGACTAAGGACAAAACTGACTTGGAAATTCTTTTATCTAAGGAAGAAGATATTGAACCTCCTGATGAAGATGATGGTAGCTGGAGATTTGACTATATGGATGATAATGTTATCGAAGAACTGATGAGAGTTGGCATCACCAAACAGACCTATGAGATTTTTCTAATTGACGTCTTCAAAGACAAACAATCCTTCATAGATGAACACCTGAATGGAGATACGTCAATAGTAGATATTTATTCAAATAATGATCAGATGTTTAGGAATAATTATCAAATAGGTTGTTACTGGGTGGACAAAAGCCTGAACGACACTCACTATAAATTCAACTTTCCCTTTGTTGTTTTCTACCATCAACAACACAGGAAGGAGGAATGGACGCGTTACGTCTCCGTAGATGACTGATTGCCACTCCATATGAATATTCATATCCCTAACTATGGAGAATCCAATGATCGGATGTTATATCGAATTTTATTCGCTGACATGCACTACAAACCAATACATGTCTTGATGTGATTCATAGAGACATCTTCCCCGCACTCACTAACAAGATCTGATTTAACAAGTGGGCTTTACTTCAACAGCATAAGAAATCTCTTACAGTGCAATCCTTTTCAGAAATAGAGTATCAAGCCCATAGCAACAGGTTTACAAAAATGATCCACAGATGCAAAGAGTAATTTTTATAAAAAATCCTTGGAGCATGAGTATCTATTGACTATAGAGACTCAGCAAACAACTGACTAGATATATATTAAGCCAGTCAATGGATCTTCTTCGATCCACATCCTCTCACCAAGGATTTTTCCATAGATAGCGCCCACTGCTCTCTTGGCGAGTGACAGCTATGCAGTTAGTAGAAACAAGCCAAAGCGCCTGAAGAACTGGCGTGGGATTGTAAAGGTATACCTTTGGGAAAGCATGTTTTAAGGCAACAGTAGCCTTGCCCGCATGGTAATGAGGCATCCAAGGTGCGATGTGATGAATGGCATGAGTAGAGCCTATCTTGTGATGGAGGAAATCAATTACTTTTCCATATGGCCTATCGATCGATAGGAATGCACCTCGCAATTGGGAAAATTCTGAACTACCAAGGTGGGGAACATCAGTATCAGTATGATGAAGCCAAGTGTAGGTCACTAGCCAGATGTTAACTACTAACAGAGGAGCTATATAAATTGCGAAAACAGCAAAAAAGCCATCATGCAGGCTCCAGACAATCAAAGCAAACAAAGTCAGGCCTATCCCCCAATCGGAAAGCCATACTTTATTTATCCATTTTTTTGTCCACAATTTGTTAGAGAAAGGTGCGATCGGCCAGAAGTGATTCGATAGGCCATATTTTGGGCCTCCCGTCTTCCCCGTAAGCAAATAGGCTGGCCAGCCAAAAATCAGATGAAGCACAAGCTGAAATACACCATATTGAACTTTTCCTAATTTGCCTGCTATGGCAAGATCTTTTTCACCACCAGCTTGCTCATCAATTCCATTTCCACGAATAACCAAAGGCACGTGGGTCTCACCATTGGCGATATGGTTTGTATAAGTATGGTGAACTAAATGTGAACGCTGCCATGAGAAATATGGAACAAGAAGCATCGAATGCAACACATATCCAACGAATGTTTCTAATTTCCTATTTTTCGAAAAAGCACCATGGCCGCATTCATGGGCGATGACCCATAAGCCCATTGCTGTTGTGCCAGATACAAGCCAGTAGAGAGCCCAAACAGGCAATAGTTCCACACGAAGAGGAATGGAGAACCCTATAACAATTACAATGGCCTGTATAATCAGAGATTGCGCTAGATAAGCAAGGGAAGTATTGGTGCTGCAATTCAAGCATTGATCAGGCAAAACAGCCTTAATTGCAGCCAGATCAGGTATATCGGCTTTGGAAACCTGAAGCGCCTTCCCATTGAGGCCAGACATCATGACATCGTTAGCAGCTTTTTGTCTAAAAATTGTTTTTTCATGACTGTCTGAATGATCTTTCAATGCCTATGATTAGAAAGGGCACATTGGGTACGATAATTGATAAAATCACTGGCTGCCCCTTTATGGGCAACTCAAGATGAAGCCAAATCATCTTCCTTAGCTTATGAGCCAGTACGCTGCTTGCTTCGAGGCACGATCAGTAATCTAGATCTAAGTTAATTTATTTAATTTAAAGTAATAGGACATCTGTAGATAATGTGAGATTAGATTACCCATCGAGATCAAAAGCTTCAATGACTATCTCTACTTGAAAAGACTTCCCTATGGGGCCCTTGAAACGATGTTTCTCCGATTGTGGCCCCTCACATCCATGTAGATAGCACGTTGCAGCAACTAGAGTTGACAGGGCTTAGTGATGGAGTGCAGAACCTTCCTGTACGACACCTGGACCAACAGAACTATCAACACCAATCCAATAATGCTTAGAGATCTCTGCCCAGCAGTCGCCAACAAGACCTACTTCAGCTAGAGAGCACTACCCCAACAGACTCTAAAATCTATTGCAGGGCAAAGCTTTTCAGAAATAGAGAATCAGACCTATACCAACAGCTATACCAACGTCATCCGCAAAAATCAGCAGTAATATCGATGAGAAAAAAAGCCGTGTGAGGTAGATAGATGTTGGATATCAATCAGACTCAGCCTCTCAACTGATCCAGACTAAACGCACTTTGTTGGCACTAACAGATCATGTCTCAAAGGAATAGGCGTGGGTTGCAGAGGGCTATGGGAAGATATCAGACCTTCCATCTACTTGTATGGCCGCTCAAATAGGGGGTTATTGTTCTGAGTAGACTCGATAAATCTTATTTTCACCCATCACAAATGCACCACTTTCCTCCTCATTCAAGGCGAAGTTGCTAACTCCATCTTCAAAGGGAATAATCTGAAGTAGTTCTCCTTCACTGCTAAAAATCTCTAATCCAGCTCCAGTCCCAGTCCACACTCGACCAGCACTGTCAACCTTAATTCCATCAGGGACTCCTTTACTTGCTACTGCAAATGCAGTGCCGTTAGAGACAAGGTAGCCCTGTGGAGATTTGATAACACTGAACCGATAAATCGTGCGAGTCTTAAGATTATCAAGCAAACCCTTATCTTCGATATCGCCAGTATCAGTTATAAATAGCTTCGTTTCATCTTTATTAAAAGCTATGCCGTTGGGCTTGGAAAACCCATCCATTAGCAGTCGTTCAATCTTGCCCTCTCTAGAAATGCGCCATACCCAGTTTCCCAAGTCAGGCTTGGGTCTGAAGCCCTGTTCGTAGCCATATTGTGGGTCTGTAAACCACAAGGAAGTATCGTTAGACTGAACAATATCATTGGGGCTATTGAACTGATAATTGGAGAGACCATCTGTAAGCACTTTGACCTCACCGCTATCAAGGTTGTAACTCGCAACTCCTGCTGGCTTCTGTTTGTTCCCCTGCATTGCTATAGCAATTAATCCATCCTCAAGTAGGAAGGCACCGTTTGCCATCGGGATCACATCACTCAAATCGAGATTTTTAATTTGCTGAGTCTTTAGATCAAACATCGACACAGTGACATATTGAGATCCGTCCTTTCTAATGAGGCGGTTCGATGTAAAAAACAGAGCATCTCGCTCTCGCAGGTGCAGAATACCTTCGTGTGCAAGAGGTTGATCATAACTAGCCAATGTTTCAATTTCCCAGGGGCCCAATTCTTTATTTTTCATGGTCTTGGTCGTTACACTAGACCAAGCAGACTCTGCATCAATTTCAGCCTGATTCCAAGGAGGTAAAAAAGGAGAATCATTCAATAGTTCAGCTGATTTGGACACTCCTTTAGCAGCAGCGTTCGCTGAGTTAAAAGGCCAAGCCAAATGCAGTGAATTCAAATCATCTAGGGATTGGCTTGGCACGATATTAAGTACAGATTCACCAATGGTCATTCTTGAGAAATCCAGCAATGGGTCATGCGGCTTAACCTTTATGAAATATCTACCAGAATTTTTATTCAAGAATGGTCTCTCCATTTCAAAAATCATACGTTGATATTGATCCTTATCATCAAACCAAGAAAGTAATGCAGATGGGCTATCGTTTCCAAAAACTGTCTCCCATGTACTTCTTCTACTCAATTTTTCAAAAGTCAGCGTTTCTGTATCCTGAAGTAGTCGTTCACGGTCTGTAAACCACATAACGTCCGAAAACGCGTCTACCTCAGCAGACATAAGACAAAAGTCATCGCCAAAGTGAGAAGAAGGATGTAAATCAAGGCTGCTTAGCGTAATTCCACTTGCAGGAGCTAAAAACAAGGTATCTGTAAAATTATCGAAAGACATGACTAGAGTAATTAATAAAATTACAGCTTAGCGTGTTCGTCGCAATAAGTCATCGCACTAAACCAGTTAGATGAGAATGCTTTTGTAGTGATAAGTCTAGCGAAGTGAATATAGCCTGCCCATTATGCAGAGCTGGATAATGACTATGATTTTAGAAAGTACAAGAGAATACTTTTTTCTTTTAGATGCTCATAAAATACTAAAAATATGGCCTTATTATTTTAGACTTATTCAGATCTAATTCAAGCATCAAAAATACAAAAAAGTGTTCCCATATGGAAATCCTTTGACCCGCAAGTCACCCTGAATAATCCCTTCAGGGTGACATCTCGAAGCAGAGTGAGATGCCATGCAAGAGATAGTTCTGCTCGGCAAGATTATTTCAGTCTATAATCATTAAAAACATTTTCAATGATTTAAAATCAGCTTGCATCCTGCCTCAAGATGCCGGACCTTTCTCAATATCTTCAATATATGCAAATAATCTCCCAAGGATAAGTTGTATTGCAGCAATGGGAACATGGTTTTAGACAGTGTCAGATCATGCAAGAAACCTGTATGAGTTTCTTATCTTGCCCGTACTTAGAGGATATTTCCATTGGGCCTCTCTGTCTTCGTATTATGTTCTAGAGAAATGCTAACCCAAGCGGGATGGCTAGGCCTTGCCAACATTTCTTTTGTCATTTGAGCTCTATTTATTCTGCGTGTTTTAAACTATATTCACAGCAGTTACAGTACGTCAATCAAAGAAGCCAACAATAGAAGCGTTCGAACTTCGACAGAAGTATCACATTGCTTCCTATCGTTTTGTCCCACAATTTGCTGGTTAGTATTATGCTAGAAAGGTTTTACCAGTGGTTTTGAGCTGATGTCACCTTTAACTAACTTCTCTGAGCCGCAAGCGCGTGTGATGCGCTGGTTGATGCTACTCCTCAGCGTATTATTGGTCGGATCGCTGCTAATTCCAGGGTTAAATCTCCCGGCTAACTTTGTACCAATTTGTGCGAATTCAGGAGATCTAACTTGTCAGATTCATCGACAGCCAGGTATTCGACTGATCTGGGGAACAGTCGTTCCAATAGCACTACTTTTGATCGCGCTAAGTCATCAAATATGGCGCCGCATTTGTCCACTTTCATTTGTCTCACAGCTAGGGCGAGCTCTCGGTTATCAACGCACCGTGATTGGTAAAGGGGGTCGCTTGTCAGTCGCGAAAGTTGAGCAAAAGTCTTGGCTCGGTCGTCATCATCTTCAACTCCAGTGGTCTCTTTTTATCTCGGGGCTCTGTCTGCGCTTGTTAGTGGTGAATGGAAGTCCTTTTTGGCTAGCCATTCTGATGATCATTACCTTTTTGGCTGCAATGATTGTTGGCTGGGCTTTTAATGGCAAGGCATGGTGTCAATACATCTGTCCATTAGGTCCTGTTGAGACAGTCATCAACGGTATGCGTGGCTGCCTAGGCACTCCGGCTCATGTGGGCAAAAGTTCAATGCTCACTCAGTCAACATGTCGCACAATTTCCAGTGATGGGAAGGAGCTGAAGGCTTGTGTTGGTTGTCAGGCTCCGTGCATCGATATCGATCTAGAGCGCTCCTTTTGGCAAACATTGAGGGGTAAGCGAGGGCTCGCGTGGGCTTGGTATTCCTACCCAGGTTTGGTGTTTGGTTTTTTCCTCTTGATGGAGTCAACTTTAAATGGCGCTGGCTTTGAAAACAATCAGCTTGGTTATCTTCGTTCTGGGGCTTGGGCTTTTGATGCAGGCCTGCCGAATCGAGCCTGGCTACCTCTTATTGATGCGGTGCCGATGCCAAGAATTTTGTTAATCCCCCTGAGCCTCACTTTGGCAGCCACTGCTTCTGTATGGCTATTTCGTGGGTTGGAATGGGCCTTGTCTGATCGTTATCAACGAGAAAAAGATACTCAGCATGCTGACCGTGCAATTCAGCATGCACGACTGATCGCAACTTTTGTAGCGATCAATGGCTTCTTCTGGTTTGTGGATCCATTGCAGGGGGCTTTGGGTGCTCATGGAGGCCAATTGATCCGCTCATTGGTTCTGATGTTTATGTCGATTTGGCTCTTCAGGAGCTGGCGACGTGATCAGTCCACCTACCGCCGTGAGAGTGCTAGTGACAGCTTGCGCCGCCAGTTGCATGATCTTCCTGGATTGGAGCTTGCCCTGGATGGCCGTTCACTTGATGCGTTATCGCCTGATGAGGTTTTTACCCTAGTGAAGGCTCTGCCAGCTGTCGGGATTCAGCAAGGCCGTGTTTTTTACCGAGAAGTGATGGTAGAAATGTTGCGCACCGGTCGGCTTGAAACGGCCTCTGCATTGCTGGAATTGCAAGAACTTCGTCAAACGCTTCAGCTTGAAGATGTTGATCACCATGCTGTGATTCGTGAGCTGGCTGAGGATCAACCTGATTTACTAGATCACGACAATTTTCAACGCCAAACCGATGATTTGCGTAGAGAAGCAGTTACTGAGGGTTTGGAGGATTTGCTACGCATCACAGGTTTGGAGGTGTTAGACCTTCCAAAATTGCAGCCAAATCTTTTGGAACGGATTGACCGGCTGCGGCTTGATTGTGGTCTGGACGATAATGATTGGCAGATGATGTTGAAGCGTTTTGGGCCGAAGGGAGAATTTGAAAGGGAACGGCTAACTCAACAAAGGAACTTGTGGATCGAAGAAGCTGCTCTTGAAGCCAGCCTCAAACAATTGGCTGATATGGATCCCATGTTACGGCCGCTGAAACGAGCCTTGACTCTGCGATTAGATGATCGGCGTCAGTTATTGCAACCACGATTGCTCGCTGCCGGTATGGACGCTTTGCCGGTGCAGGTGGCAGCAGCAGGTGACCTACAGGCAACATTTGAATTGTTGTGGCGGGATCCTGATCCTGATACGGCTGGTTGGGTGTTGATGTTGGAGCGGGAACGTTATCCCCATCAGGTTGCGAGACGTCTTCAGGATCCTAGGGAGGGGTTGAGTAACTCTGCTTTTCTAACCAGTCAAAGACTCGGCGAGGCGGATCCGAATCGCGATGAATATTCAGTTCTTGCCAGCTCCAGCTTGTTTGCCGACCTTTTGCCTGCTGGCCTCTTGTGGGTGGCCCAGCACGGTTTCATGCATAGTTTTTCGGAGGGGGATCTCGTAATGGAGAAGGGTGCTGAAAGTGATTGTCTTGCGCTTGTGATTGATGGAGACTTACAGCTACGCACGCTTACAGGCAATGAAGTGGTGCTTGGCATCGGTGCAACTGTTGGCGAGATGGGTTTGATCAGAAATGAACCGAGAGCGGCCACGGTGATCGCTGGGCCAAATGGTGCTCGGTTGTTCATTTTGCCCTCACATACATTTGAAGATCTTTTGCATCGATCATGGGCGTTTAATAGGGGTTTGCTTGCTCAGCTGGCTCAACGTTTGGCGCTCACAGAAAAGCCTTCGAAATGACGATCAAACTTCACGATTTCCCTTGGCATGTGCGTTTGATGCTTGCTATTACTTTCATTTGCTGAGTATTCTGTTGGCAGAGGTGTTTGATTGTCTCTGTGTCTTTCTCTTCTTGTGCTGCTAGCAACATCTTTTCGTAGATGCTGACTTTGCCGAGCATGCGTCGGCAGAGCTTTTCTTTAGCAGTAGTGCGTACAGTATTCAAGGATTTCTTCAATATACATCAACATCAGCACAAGAAAGGCCTCTAATCATAAATTCTCAAAAGCTCACCAATAATCTGCTATTCTAGTGATGTTTAGAGATCTCTGCCCAGCACTCGCTGACAAGACATAACTTCAACTAGAGAGCACTACCCAAACAGTCTCTAAGATCTCTTGCAGTGCAATGCTTTTCAGGAATAGAAAATCAGACCTATACCAACAGCTATACCAACGTTATCCGCAGATATCAAAAGTAATCCCTACAAAAAAAATCCATGAGGGCAAGGAGTTTGTGAATATCAAGCAGGTTGCTTTGCTCTGGTTGTCACGGCTCAACGTACACTGCTTGCCCTAACAGATCACCTCTCCAAGAAATAGCCGAGACGTGCGTTGCAGGGGGCTATGGGGACCATCAGGCCCGCTCCCGATCGTTAACTGGCGTGAAAGATTTGTTTGATTCTTCTCTCTGTCTCCTGCTGACTGCTATACATAAACCTAAAATCTAATGTCAGAGGAACAACTCAAGGCATTCATCGCCAAAGTTCAAGCAGACACCTCATTGCAGGAAAAGCTCAAAGCCGCTGCTGATGCTGAAACAGTAGTTGCTATTGCGAAGGCTGCTGGGTTCGCGATTACCACTGAAGACCTAACAACTCATCGCCAAAACCTGTCTGATGACGAGCTTGAAGGTGTGGCTGGGGGCGCATGTCGTGCCACGGTGACTGCTGATTGGTTGACTGACTGCTTTGTGACGATCTTCCTTCTTTGCGGGGGTTGACTGACTGCTTGGGCTGCTTGTTGCTGGCCACCTTGGTTTGAGACCAGCCACCACAGCCTACACACTCAAAGCCCTCATGGGGCTTTTTATTTCATCAACGACTTCCATATCCGCTTAAAACGGCATCCGAGATCTGACCCGTTCTGGAATGATTTTTTTGGAAATTTCTTCGGAGGATAGCTATACTAACAAGAGTTAGAATTCACGTATGTCAGATGAACAACTCAAGGCATTCATCGCCAAGGTGCAAGCCGATACTTCACTACAGGAGCAGTTAAAGGCTGATGGTGCTGATGTTGTTGCTATTGCCAAAGCTGCTGGGTTCTCGATTACTGCTGAGAACTTAGCTGCTCTTTGGAATGAACTATCAGAAAACCAGTCGGAAAATCTATCCACTCAGGAATTAGAGGCTTTCGCTGGAGGCGTGAATCGTTTGGGTCTGTCGGACTGGGTCAATAAGATATCTGGAGCAATTGGAGACAGTACTTGGTGGGTAATTACAGAGGATGGATCTCTTCGACCTGGCAGATAAATGTGAAAACGAATAGAAGCTAAGTAATCTCTGGTAGTTTCATACATTATTACAGTCCTAGCAACTCCTCTGAGGCTAGCTATTCTTAAAGAAGAGTATTTACACCTAATGACTGACGCTAAAGAAGACGCAGGGATCAACGAGGAACTATCCACTGACGAGTTGAAAAGTGTTAGTGGTGGGATATCTGATGAATCAGTAATCCTAAAGTTACGAAAAGTTGATCCAAAGTATGCCATTTCTGATGAGCCTTGCTTTTCACCAAAAGCAGAAGGTTCTGGTTCAGGGATGACAAAAGCTGATTGGGATAGAAAAATAAGGTGTGGAGGTGATAGCACTATTGGCGTGCCTATTGGCGAAGGAGAAAACTCCTGGTGAACCTATTCTGAAATAGTTTTCACGAACAACGCTCTAAACGAAGACAAACAATCTTGCTAATCCTTAGGTTATTCAACCAGTCGAGCATGTCCTGCTTCATAGCCTTGCCTTTTTAACCAATGCCAGTCATCCAACAGTTCAAGCAAATCCGATCCTCAGTCTCACCGGAAGTGCAGTCTGAGTTGTACACACTACTCATTCAAGACCTCGATAAA
>QCLC01000026.1 GCA_003214855.1 Prochlorococcus sp. AG-412-I05
AGAAGTCCTCCTCACAAATGAACCTTAACGATCTGAACTGTCACTGTGCCAGTTGCCCCTGTCAGTTCCTCATCCGTCACTATCGGCTCGCTTGGCTTTGCTGCATTGACGACGATTCAGTGCAAGTCACGACTGCCACTGAGTTGGTCGGCAGTGTTCACTGCGCTTTTCTTTTGGCAAAGCCTGCTCAGCTTGGTGCATGGCAACGAGGGAAGCCTCAAGACGACGCAACTCTGCCTCTCGTAGGGCTGTGTTCTTATCCAAAGTGGAAAGACTGTTTGGAGTGCATGTAGCAACCTGCGCTTAGCGCTCTCAACTTGTGAACAATACAGAGTTCTTTCGGGGTGACCATGAGCAATGCTGCTTAGCCATTTCCAGCAAGCAGCCAAAAGGTTCAAGTGTTTAGACGTTGGCTATAGAAAGGAGCAATTCTGCCTACTGACGTCTTGTTGTTGCTTGCTTAGACCTAGATCAGGAGTCCGAGGACGTAGACACCCTGAAAATCTGTCCTGGACTTGAGGGCATCCAACGCGGGTGCCCTTCTTCATGGGCAGATTTTGGCGTCGCCACGCCATCAAAGAGAACTCATCACATGCGCAGCCTGTGTTCAGGTTTGCCAGTGGCATTGAGACAAGACACTGCCATCCCAAATCCTTTGTGAGATCTGTCGATAGCGGTGAAGGATGAAAACAAATCAAAAATCTCACTATGAGGCCTTTTTGTTGATCCTCTGTTTATATATTGAAGAGATAAACAAGCGAATTCAGAAGAACAAATTAAGGCATTCGCTGCCAAGGCTGCTGGATTTTCTATCACCCAAGAAGACATTAAAGCTTATTTTTTGGGGCTCGAAGCAGTAAATGAAGACAGAGAGCTGAACTTAGATAAGACGCAATCTGTGGCTGGCAGGAGAATGACGAAAGGGGATATAGAGCGGGGGTTGTGGTATGGGAAGAGGCCAAAAAAGGGGAGCAAGAATTGGAAAAAATACAGACAAATAGCAAGTATACATGCAGCAGAATAGGATTAATCGCGGAATCAATAAATAGATGTTAATACTAGAGAAAAATAATAACAAGAAGAAAACCTGCCTAAAAATCAATGGGAGCCAAAAAGCTTACACACTCAAAGCCCCTAATTCCGGAAGGCGCTTTTTGTTTCTGCAACCATCTCAATATTCGCTTAGAACAAGATCCAATACCTGGAATATTCTTGCCTCTTTAATATTCATATTTGCGTGCATCAGGCCAGCGCAGGAGCTGCTAATAGTTACGCCCCACTAGGAATCAAGTCAACAACTTCTTGTCTTTAAACAATATATTTATTCCCTTAAGCAACCCTGTGCACTTGAACTTAAGATCACCATCTCGAATGCCATTGGCGCTACGGAACTTGACAGCAACTTGATGCCACTCCTCTGGTATTTAATTTAGTCGAACATCCCAATCCCATAGCAAATGTTGCTGGTATGGTGAGATCTTATTTTGCTTGCTTCTAGTTCTTGCACTGCTCACCTTTCGTTTGAGCATACGACTAACCCAATGGCACTTAGAAGCAGCTTTGGTGTTAATAGCTCATCGCGTAATAAAAAACACTCTTAGGTATGCGAAGGTTACAGATGAGGATCCTCATCAGGCAAAATCTTCAATTTAATCGATCTTAAGGATCTATATTATAGTGGATGGTCATGTCATCTAGATGGAGACTCAAACTGCTCTATTAACGCTGATTTCAATGGCGGTGTTGATTGGCCTTGGTGTTGGCTATTTGGCAAAAACTGCGATGTTCAAGGACGGCCCAATCGAGAGAGGTCCACTTGGGCAAATGAAGGCAGGGGGTCTGTTTGACTTCGGGGCAGGGAAAAAGGTCAGCTCTCAATCCAAGGCTGCCTATCAACCGAAGATCAGCCAGGACGAGACCCTCAAAGCGCGATTGGAGAAGACCTTTACTGATAGCGCATCAGGAACGGACGACTGAAAATGACTGCAGCGCGCGTGAGGAAAAAGCATGGCAACGCAGTCATCGTTCTTGCATGAGCCAATTAGTTGTGTAGCAATGTCATCAAAGCAATGACAAACCAAATTCCTCCTTGATTTGTACTTCGACAAGGCTTGGTTATCACTAGCTGAACGGAGACCGCTCTTCGATGTATGGGTTGAATGCTGATGATGACAGCAGACCGGTGATTACAGGCGATGTTGATGCTCATATCAGGGGCGCTCACCCTGTTAGGGATAAGCCTGATTTTTTCTTTCAAGGTGCGGCTGGTAAAGAGAGAATCTCAGGCAGTTGCAACTTCAATGTCTCTGCCCTGGTTGCTGTCGGGGCTGTCGAAAAATGTCTCCATACTGAAAAAGACCTGGAGAAACTCACATCATTTGATTGAGAAAACGGCGGCTGCGTTCTTCACGAGCATTCGCGAAAAACTCATCTGGTGATGAGGTCTCCACAACTTTTCCCTCATCCATAAACAACACCCGATCTGCCACTTCACGTGCAAAGCTAATCTCATGGGTGACAACCACCATGGTCATCCCATTATTCGCCAGCGATCGCATCGCATCAAGAACCTCCTTGACCCGTTCTGGATCGAGAGCGCTTGTAGGTTCATCAAAAAGCATGATTTCAGGTTGTAGTGCGAGTGCACGTGCAATGGCTACTCGTTGTTGTTGCCCTCCACTCAACTGGCCAGGGTATTTACCTGCCTGCTCGGCAATTCCCATCTGAGTCAATAAATCAATAGCGCGTCCTTCTGCTTCCTTTCGAGGCCGACGCTGCACACGAATCGGTGCAAGGGTGATGTTGTCGAGGATGGATAGATGTGGGAAGAGATTGAATTGTTGAAACACCATCCCCACACGTTTACGGATACGTCGTATCTGACGTTCATCGTGGTCTGCATCTAAGGGAATACCAAGCACTTCAAGTCGCCCCTCATCAAGCGACTCGAGTCCATTGAAGGTTCGAATCAAGGTGCTTTTACCAGAACCCGAAGGACCCATTACGACCAACACTTGTCCGCTTTCAACATGCAACGACACCTCATCAAGAGCTCGCTGATGATCACCAAAGGATTTAACAAGGCCCGTGGCTTGAATGGCTGGAATCATCGCTTTGAAGTCGCAAACCTTGTAGGGCTCAGTTGATGTTCTAGATGACGGGCAAGTAAGGCCATAGCAGTGCAAACCAACCAGTAAACACCTGCTAGCCATACATACACCTCCAGGTACCGACCAATGAAATCAGGGTTGGCCAACAGGCTGCGACTGATCCCCAGGAGTTCCACCAAACCCAAGATGGCCATCAGGCTGGTGTTCTGAAGTAATCCAACTGCCTGGTTGGTCAGAGCCGGTAGAGCTGTACGAAGTGCCTGCGGCAACACCACAAGTTGAATTATTTGCTTCGGGCTTAGTCCCAGCACAGCAGCAGCTTCACGCTGGGTTCGTGGGATCGCTTGCAATCCACCGCGGACGTCTTCTGCGATGTAAGCAGCAGCAAATAATGCGAAGGCCAATACTGCACGCAGGACTCGATTGACTTCTAGATGCATGGGAAGGAAAAGGGGTATCAACAGCTGACCAAAAAACAACACTGCGATTAGAGGAACAGCCCGCATCACGTCGATATAGACGCTGCAACTTCGTTGGATCACGATCAGGCTGGTTTGACGCCCGAGTGCCAAAAGAATGCCCAGCGGCAGAGCAAGCGCACCGCTGCAGGCGGTTAGCAGCAGGGTGAGGGTTAGGCCACCCCAGGCATGAGAAGGGATCGGCAGTAAACCGAGGCCACCAGCAAGAAGAACCACACCACAGGGCACCATCGCAATCCATACCAAAGGCAAGGCCTTCCGAATCCAACCCCGACGTGGCCCTAACAGAGTTAATAAGGTGAGGCCTATCAGCAGCGCAATCCAAAGACATGGGCGCCAACGTTGATGAGGTGGATAGCTGCCAAAGGCATACAGCGGAAGGTTTTGGCTAACGACTTGCCAATCCGCATCAACAAAAAGCCAATGCAGGGTTGTGGTCGCAACCCAACCAACCAAGGCAAGCAGCAAAACAGACATCAAGCCATCCAGAGGGGTGGCCAACAGGTGCCGTTTCAGACGTTTAAAAGGGCTTGGCCCAGACTGCATCAGGATTTAGCAGGTGTACTCAGGAGAACTAGAAACTCAATTCGGACAACTTCTCTTGGGATAGAAACGATCAAGGGACAGGCTCAAACGCATAGGCCATCGATGCAAATCATCAACGTAAGCCCCTTTGAGCATCCTGTTGAAACAGATGTTCTGTTGCCCTAGTTGAGCCAAGCATGGCCAGAAGCACAAGCCATTGCTATTGCTTAGAGATCTTTCATGATTTAGCCAATGGAGAAAGCTGAACTCGCTGAAATCTTCGCCAAGGCAACGGTTCTGAATTTCGCACTCTTGACGTTTTGGCTGATTGCTTTCATTCGGCACCGTGAATGGGGTTATCGCTGGCATTCACGCTGGTTCATCGATCTCAGCAAGAGAAGCTTTGACCGCCTCCACTATGGCGGAATGATGCTTTACGAAATCATGATCATCCTCTTCTGTTTGACACCTGCTTTGCTGCTTCGCTGAAGTCAAGGATTCTTTTGGCTTCTGCATCAACTCAGAGCACATTGGCTACAGCTAAGTAGTAGTAGTGAAAATATTCAAGGATTCAATGCATCCCTATGGGAATGTTGAGATCTCACCTTACTGGTCACATTGGCGATATTTGCTGATGACGCCAATGAGAGAGTGACTTGCTAAGTGGTCTCAGCAGGCTTAGGGCCCCTCAGCAGGTTGATTGCAGATAGGAACAATGCTGCCCCGAATAATGTTCCGAGAGCCCAAATACTGTCTGATGGCCATTCAATAACAAGTAATAGGCCGAAGATTGCTGTGATCACTCCATCAAAGACCACCAATCCACCCAAAGGGCTTGGAGATGCAGCACCTCCAGCCAATTCCATCAAGCCTTCTATGAGAAGCAAGACCCCTGCAAACAAGGTAAGGCTGATTTCACTATCAACCGGGTCGATCAAAATCCAAAGAGCAGCTGCGATATAAAGCACGCCACTGAAGCCTCTAAACACTTTGCCCTGCAGGCTTGCTTCACCGCCAAGACGCAATAATTGGCCAATGCCTGCTGCACAGGCAGCCCCCCCGAGGGCAATGGTTAGCAAGGTGGCCGAGGCAAAAGGCAAAAGGATGGCAATGGCAGCTGCAATAAACAAGAGCACTGCTGCGATGCGCCGTTGAGGTAAAGAATCCATAAAAAACCTAAACCTTATTTAGCCTAAGGCTATTGCTGGGATCTGATCACAACCCGATTGAGAACTTCCATCCCTCCAGTGATCAGAAGGTTAAGCAGCAAAAAACTGATCAACAACAAGAAGAATCCTTCAATCGCTCTGCCGGTCTGTGTGATTGTCGTATCACTTACCGCATAGACATCGGCATAACCTACGGCGATCGCCAATGTGCTGTTTTTGGCCAAGTTGAGATATTGGCTTGTTAGGCCAGGCAGGATGGCTGGTAAAGCTTGAGGTAACACCACCCGACGTAACCCAAAACCTTCTGGCAAACCAAGACTGCGAAACGCTTCCCATTGACCACGCGGAACAGAATTCAATCCACCGCGGACAATTTCAGCAATCGAGGCTGCTGTGAAGACGCTTAGGCCCACTAATAAAGCCGAAAATTCAACGCTCAGATGTAGGCCAAGCAATTCGATGCCTTGGTTCGAGACACGTATCAAGCTTCCTAATGGCGCCAAGGGGGTCCCGGAAAGGCTTAAGAAAGCAACGAAATACCAAAACAACAGCTGAAGCAACAGAGGGATCTGCCGGATCAAGGCCACATATCCGCTCGACAGTGCTCGTAACAGCAGATTGCGGCTACTTCTGGCAGCCCCTGCAAGCACTCCAATCACCGTGGCCAGAACAAGACCGCAAAGGATGACCTTGAGGCTGTTTAGCCAGCCCATGCAAAGAGCCCAGGCATAACTATCCGAAGGCCTATAAGACAGCGGATGTTCAGCTAGAGCAAAGCCTGCAGGTCGTCCTAACCAAAGAAAGCTGAGCCCCATGTCCGTGCGGATCAGATTCACAGCGAGATTGTTGATCAACACGCCAAGAATGGTCAGCAGAGCGAGAGCGACGCCAACTTGCAAGCAAAAGTGCTGCGAGCGCTTCATGGGTGGGTTAGTTAAAAGGTGGCGCGATCAGTAAGCCACCTTGCCGATAGGAGCGATTTAGGCCTCTGGGAATTGGCACAGAACTGTTTGGACCGAGGTGGCGGTTGTAGATCTCTCCATAATTGCCTGTGGCTCGGATCACCTTGACAACGAAGTCATCTGCCAGACCAAGCTTTTGACCAAGGCCAGCATCAACGCCTAGAAAACGCCGCAGCGACGACATCTGAGGGTTTGTCTTGGCTTGTTCGAGCTTGGTGTCGACATTCTCTTGGGTAATACCAAATTCTTCAGCGGCAAAAAGAGCAAAGACCACCCATCGGATGGCATCACCAAGACGCTGATCTCCACCAACTGAGGCAGGGGCAAGCGGTTCCTTACTCAGCACAACATCAAGAATGATGTGCTGCTCAGGATCAGGAAAACCAGATCGGGCCGCCGCAAGTTGAGAACGATCGGAAGTCATCGCTAGACATCGGCCCTGGAGGTAACCGGCGACAACCTGATTGAGATCTTGATACTTGATCGGCGTATAAGAAAGCTTTCGTTCCTGAAATGCATCGTTAAGGTTCTGTTCCGTTGTGGTGCCTGAGCCGACACAGATGTTGCTCGCCTTCAAATCCTGAAGGCCATTAATTCCGGTACTTCGCTTGACCATCAACCCCTGGCCATCGTGAAACACCACAGGTGCAAAGATGAGACCATTGCCTCCTGCTGCATCCCGACTGAGATTAAATGTGGTGTTACGAGAAAGCAGATCAATTTCGCCTGTTTTTAGAGCAGTGAAGCGTTCGGGAGCTGTAAGAGGTCGATATTGCACTTTCGTGGCATCGCCAACAACTGCAGCGGCTATAGCGCGGCAGATATCAACGTCTAGCCCTTGATAGCGACCGTTGCCAAGTAGAAAACTAAAGCCTGGAATCTTTCCGCTGACACCACAATTTAATTGACCTCGCTTGTTGATTAAGTCAAGCCGAGAAGAATCCTCTTGATCAATGGATGCGCATCCTGTGTTGAATAAGACCAAGCTGGTCAGAGCTGTGGCCAAAAGCTTATGCATTGAGCAAGAAGATGGATGGTTGTCATTTTCACATGCTTTGGATGGTTATACAGGTAATCTAAAGATAATTACAAAGAAAGTTGGAATTGTCCAGATAGAAAGATGTCAATTCGTCTAACTGTATAGATACCACTAGACCAAGCAGAAGGGATGAGAAAATATCTGTTAAATCAATCGGAAGAAAGTTATCGAATCCATCTGGATCTAGCCAGTCGAGGGATATTCTCTTTTGCGAATTTAAAAATGCAGATAATTTCAACCAGTCGTAAAGGGCAATGATCACTTTTAATTTGCCTTTCTAATTATCATAACTTGTAAAAGCTAGACTAAAAAACTATTGACAAGGCTCAACAACGACTGTATCCACATCTTGTCTCGAAGATTTTTAGGGGTAATCCAGTTGCTGCCATTGCAGCTCGACACTCAGCACCAATAGTGCCGTAGACCTCAACACTAAAACCATCACCAAGCTCTGCATGCTTAGCGAGATAGTCACCAACGATGGGGTTCGATAGATGAGCCAAAAAGGCTGCATCATTTGCATAGACCTCAGACCAAACAAAAGCGAGGGGATCATCTGGATCCTGATCAAAGGTGTGATGCAACATCCCAGGCTCAGAATCTTTTACCCCTGCATCTGTCGTCTCTGCCAATGAAAGATAATCATCAACACAGCCTGGTTTTACATGGATGCGAGCCAGCAGAAGAAAGGGCGTAGAAGCATCGAAGTTCGCCATGAAAAGCATTGGTGAGCTTAAGAGTTATAGCAGCCCAGAGTAGGTGTGTGAGAGAATTTCAAAATGAACCAAGACATCATTTTTTCAGCAACAGATCAAATTCATGATTTTGCAAAGTAGCGCGTTTTATGGTTGGCGAAATATACAGCCCGACTGGAATATTCCCAGGAAGTTATTACATTAACAAAATATCATCGTGTCTAAAGAATTAATGGTTTAGATGAATCTAACACCTTTAAGCCAGTTCAAGATTTGAAATCATTGGCGCTGCAAACAACTCTAACGATAAGACGGCTTAGAAAATCTTGGGCATCATCTCAAATACAACCCTTCTAGATATGAGCAGGCTCTTGATTGCCGCCTATGCGTTCAAATAGATCAAGACTTTCCTTGTTAAGGCCAATCACATCCACCTCTGAACCTCCAAGGCGAAGCTTGCGGATCACCTGATCCAATGCAGCAACTCCGCTTTGGTCCCAGATGTGTGCTCGCGACATATCGATCGTCACTTTGGCAGGGTGCTTGTGAATGTCAAAGCCCTGTAAAAAATAAACCTTGCTCACGAAGAACAATTGTCCACTGACTTCATAACGAAGCTCATCAGGGTTGACTTGAATAACACTGACACGGATTACTTTGGCAACTTTACGGCTGAAGAGTATTCCTGCAAGTGCAACACCCGCTAAAACTCCCAGCGCCAAATTATGGGGTGTGGTGAGCATGGTGACGGCAAAAGTCATCAGCATCACAGCTGTATCGCTACGAGGAATCTTTTTGAGCTGTCGGAGTCCGCGGATATCAGCAGTACTGACAGCAATCGCAATCATCACAGCCACTAACGCCGCCATAGGGATTTGTTCTAACCAGACTCGACCCACCAAGATCATTAACAATAAACTGACGCCAGAAAACAATGTTGAAAGTCTGCTACGCCCACCATTCTCTGTATTCATTACCGATTGTCCTACAAGTGCACAACCGGCCATCCCTCCAAAAATAGAGGAGACAACGTTTGCGATTCCCTGGCCTCGAGCCTCAACATTCTTGTTTGATGTGGTATCAGTTAAATCATCAACGATGTCTTGGGTGAGGAAAGTCTCAATCAGCCCAACCAAGGAAACCGCGAGAGCTGTGGGTAACACCAATCCAAATGTTTCGAGGTTGAATGGCACTTTCCCATCTGCTAATGACCCAAATGGAAGTGTGAAACTAGGAAGACCAGTCGGGAGATGTCCTAAATCTTTAACGGTTGGAATATCGAAGCCGAAGCCGATGCTAATGATCGTCAAAACAATGATGGCCACGAGCTGAGAAGGCAGCAGGCGAGTCAAGCGTGGTAAGCCATAAATAATCACCAAGCCAAGGATCACCAACCCCCAAACCAAAGGGATCTGTCCACCAGTAGGCAAAATCTGGGTGGCATGGTCGCTAACTACAGCTTCTCCGTAATGCAGATTCAGGCCTAATTGGGGTAATTGAGCTTGAAAAATCAATAAGGCGAGTGCATTCACAAATCCACTTAGAACCCCTTGAGGAACAAAACGCATTTGATAGGCAAGTCTCAAATAACCCCAAAGGATTTGCAAGAGCCCAGTCAATAGGCCTGCTGCCATTAAATAGGAAAGGCCTAGGCCTTCACCAACGGCATTACCAGTCGCCACAAGCCCAGTCATCAACAGTGCTGTCGAGCCAGTCGCTGAGGTAATCATCCCCATACGTCCGCCGACTATGGCGATGGTGACTGAAAGGCAAAACGCACCAAAGAGCCCCACTTGCGGATCAACACCAGCGATGCCTGAAAAGGCAATCGCCTCTGGGATCATTGCGAAGGCAACCACCAGCCCAGAGAGGAGATCTTTTGGAGGGTTGCCTAACCACTGTTTGATCAACGATGGTTCTGACCGGTTAATCATTAAAAAGGCTGGCTTTGACGGCAGACCTTATCTCAAAGCGACGGCAAAATACCGTTTGGATCATGACGAGCCTTAAGTTCTTGAAGACCTGGTAACCATTCGCCGAATGCTGCTTTCAGCTCCCGCTGATGCCATGGCAGATGCGGATGCATCTGAGCCAGATGAACACCTTCGCAATAAGGCTCAAGCGTTGCCCATACCTGCTCTAGCCAGTTGAGACTTAGCGCTCTGAGATGGCTATCTCCAGCGGGCCAGGCTGCCGTGATCCATGGTTTCCAGATCGCCTCACGGTGAATCAAAGAACTGACATCCTTACGTTGCCGACTGGCGACGCCGCCGAGTTGTTGAACAGCCATGTAACACCTTTGATCTGGGCGTTCTGCCATCAGTTCGGCAAGGGCCGTGATCACTTCCTGACAGGCAGACCCCCAAGCAGGACCAAGCAATGCAACGACTTCAGAGTGGCAACGCCCAATCGCTGCGTTCGAAACAGCAGGCAATGCAAATGGTGGCAATTCATGTATGCCAGCAACATCGTCAATTTCAACAACGTTTGTGCAGAGAGTTGTTTTTTGCAGCTGCTTGAATGTCTCAACAGCGGCAGCATCGGCCGAAAGAAGCACCCCGTAGGCGTGGATTTCATCCCCCCAGATCCACTGCAGGCTTATCGAATCAGGCCAGCTTTCAGCCTGATGGATAAGCTTCAACAGCTGTTCAAACGTCAACCTTGATTGCCAGATACGCAGCGGTTGCAGCAGATGTGTCTGAAGCTTCAGGTCTGTGATCACAGCCAGAAAAGGAGCTGCTCCGCAGAGGCCACGCCAAGCCAATTGATCTTCAGAGCAGCAAGCAGCTTCCGGCTTGGAGCGAACAAAGCTTTCTCCATCGCCCCATACACCTTTGATCTCAAGGATTTGATCAATTGCTAATCCTTGAGTGCGACTCAAAGGGCTGATGCCTCCAGTGAGGATGTAACCGAGGCCTGGCAGTCCTGATAGCCCTGTGGGAAAACTTCGTCCGTGCTTGGCGAGTTCCCTGAGAAGACTCTCCATTGTCTGACCAGCCCCAATCTCCACGTGTTGGCTGCTGGGATCGAAATGGATCTGGCGACAGCTTTGGCGCAGATCCAGAGTCCAGTGTCCTTCAGCTGCACAGCGACTGGTTGTGCCTCCGCTGCAAACCATTAAGGGTTTACGTTTGAGCTGTAGCGAGCGCATCAGCGCAGGAATGTCATCCGCTTTGGGATTGAAGACTCCTGCGATGCAAGCATCCTCTGCAAGTGCGTTTGGAACATGGAGGCGACGATGAATGGCGGCCTCTTAACCCTCATTGATCAGCGTAACCATCTCTGTCTAGAGGAGAAAGCCCTTGCTCATCAGGCTTCAGTCAAGATCTCATTGAAGACATCGAACTTGGCGTTGGTTCTCTTGCTTCACGACAACAGATAGGGTCTTTCTAGGTCGCTCCTCACTGTGAATTCTGCATCCTTAGATCATCCAGATGGTCATCTCGGCATCCTGATCTGTGGGCATGGCAGTCGGAATCGCTTAGCCGTTGAGGAGTTTGCCCAATTAGTCAAGGCGCTAAAGCCAAAATTTCCAACTGTTCCCGTTGAATACGGCTACCTGGAATTTGCCCGTCCAGTGCTCAGAGAAGGCCTTGATCGGCTACTTGAACAAGGCGTGAAGAGGGTTCTTGCAGTCCCGGCGATGTTGTTTGCCGCAGGCCATGCCAAAAATGACATCCCCTCCGTACTGAATAACTACTCAGCTGAAAGAGGGGTAATCATTGATTACGGTCGCGAACTCGGCATTAACGACTTAATGATCGGTGCGGCCGGCGCCCGCTTGAAAGAGGCGCTTGAATCTGCACCTGACGTCCCACTTTGCGAGACGCTCCTGGTGGTCGTAGGTCGTGGCTCCTCAGATCCTGATGCCAATTCCAATGTGGCCAAAATCACCAGGATGTTGGTGGAAGGCTTCGGATTCGGTTGGGGTGAAACCGTGTATTCCGGCGTCACCTTCCCCCTTGTGGAGCCTGGCTTGCGTTACCTAGTCCGCCTCGGTTTCCGCCGCATCATCGTGTTTCCTTACTTCCTCTTCTCAGGGGTGTTGGTGAGTCGGATTCGACAGCACACAAAGCGGGTTGCAGATGATCATCCCAATATTGAGTTTCTTGCGGCCAACTACCTCGGAGACCACCCCCTTGTCATCGAGACCTTCCGGGATCGAATTGACGAGATCTTGCGTGGCGGAGATACCGCAATGAACTGTTCGCTATGTAAATACAGGTCTGAACTTCTCGGCTTTGAAAACGAAGTTGGTCTTGCGCAGGAAAGCCATCACCATCACGTCGAAGGCCTGACAGAGAGCTGCACCCTGTGCAAAAAGGAGTGCACCGGTGCCTGTCAGCCCGACGGCATACCAGTATCCCTAAAGGGAAAGGCTCATGACCATGACCATGACCACAGTCATGGTCACTACCGCTATCCCCATTCTGAGCATCCATTTGGTCCAGTCAGCCTGAGAAAATCAAGCGAAGCTGAAACTTAAAATCCTTGCGAGCAAAGCCAAGGATCGTTAACAACGTTCTCACTTGCGATAGACGCGACTCGGCTTAGATAAGCAAGGCTAATCAGTCGCCAGGGGAGACTTTTGTCCGACTGCTTTCCACAGTTCTAAGAGGGTTTTCCACGGCCTGTTGGGCAACACTCTTGATGAGAAGGTGGCTCTGTGGTTTAACTGCTTTGTTACTGATCTGCGTTACATCAGTAAGCCTTTGACTGCCTTCGGATCACTTTTGAACCCAATGAAGTCGGAACGCCTGTGATCACATGAGTCTTGTCTGCCCACGGGACAGCTTGCTAAGTGCTTGCAACGATTGACGCTAAGCCCAAGAGTATGGCTTTCTGGTGTCAACAAACAAACCTCGCTGAAGGCGTTCTATGGATCGAAACCACCTTGAACGCTGCGTTGAAATTAATGCTGACTCCCGATCAGCAGAGGATACTTCCACCTATGTGAGCCTTGAGGCAGAAATTCCAGAAGTGCTCTATCGAGGCATGAAGGAATTCATCGGTTCCCATCCCAACTGGGACCAATACCGCGTGATGAGTTCAGCAATCGCCCATTTCCTGTTTCAAAATGGCTGTGGGGATCGAGCCGTCACCGAACGTTATCTCAATGACCTTTTTAGTCATGCCGAGGCCTAAGGGCTTGTAGACAAGCCCTTCTTGTAATCGCCATCATTGTCAGAGTGGGGCTCTGCCAGGCGGATGTTGGCCAACACGCTCCATCCACAACAAGCACATTTGGACATCGCCAAAGTCGGTTCCAACGATCCACCACACTGCAATCTTCACTTTCTCCCATCGCAGCACCGCCAACTTCATGGATGTAATACCCCGGCGGTGGAGACGTTTCACTGAGAGCTAGCGCACCATCGAGAAGTGGTTCGAGAAACATCAAATTAATCAGCTCCTTGAGCGGCAACATTGTTCCCCCAGCTGACTGGATCGCTGTCTTGATCGTGCCTTGCATGTGATCAACCATGGCCTGCTCGTTCTCTCCCCATCGACAATCGATATGTGGCACCGGAACACCCCAGCGATCCAAAGTGCTTGACAGCGTCACTTTGTTGTGAGGTGAAGGCAACACTTCACCATGGCCAATCAGGAAACCTGTAGCCGTCTCTGGTTTACGTTTCAACCAATCTGGAGGTTCAAAGCGATCAATCCCTCCCCAGAGTCCATAACCCCGCAAGAACTTCAACTGATTTTTAGGTTCTAAGCAAGCGCCGAAAGGAAGAAAAAAACTGCCAGCTCCAGAAAGAACATTCACCGTTGAGTCAATCTCAGATAACGGCTTTACTTGGCGACGTGGCAGAGCAAAAAAACGACAGGTAGAGACGTGGTCCATCAAATAGCAACCGAGGTTGCCAGAGGGGTCAGTAAACCCCGCGCTGTGATGGCTCACTTCGGAACTCAGCAGGAGTCGAAGACTCTGAATTGTCGATGCACAAAGCACCACAAGCTCACCATGGAGCTCTTGTCGTTTGCCGTTGTGCTGATCAATCACCAGCACCCCTCGGGCTGCTTGATGATCTGGATGCATCAGCAACCGCTCAGCCTTGTGGTTGCTCAGGATCTCTACCTTGCCTGTGGCAAGTGCCATCTGTAAGGTGCTGCCTGGACTACTTGAACGAGGCCAAGGTCCATCCACTGAAGGCTGGTGAGGTCCGAACCCTCGTGAGTGAATGACTGGATAACCAAGTTCCGTATCAACAGCATGAGCGAACTGCTGTTCGCTAGCTGTGAATGGCAATGGGGCGATGTAGTTGCCATCCGGCAACTGTTCCAACCCATCCACATGACCATGAACCTTCAAGCGCTCTTCTAAGGCGGAATAATGAGGAGCTAACTCGTTGTATTGCAGTGGCCATTCAGGTCCATACCCATCTCTGCGCGAAGCCTTTAAGTCTTGATCTGAAAGGCGAAGAGTGATTCCACCCCAAGTGAGGCTGCGCCCCCCCACCTGACGACCCTGGGTCCAGATGAAAGGGTGTTCAGAAGGATACGTATAGGGATTTTCCTTTTCATTGGCGTAGAGCAACGGATTCGCTTTCCAATAGCCAGGATGTTGAGCCTGAGCTCGATGCTTGCCACTACATAAACCATCCAATCGTCTAAGAGTGTTCCCAGGTTCTGAGCCCAGGGCTTTTTGAGCAGACAACTCTGGCCCAGCTTCTACCACGAGCACACGTACTCCAGCTTCTGCAAGGGTTAGAGCAGCAACCCCTCCAGTAGCACCAGAGCCGATCACGATCACCTCATAAGGGTGCTGAATCACGCTTGCATAGACAACATCAAGACAGTTTCGCCCCTCACGCGCATAGATACCATCTTGATCTCACAGCCCTGCGCGTTGATTTGATGCCTTGGAGAATGGATGTTCTACGGCAATAGGGAGTTGAAAGTCTCGTGCTCGCCTTAAAACTTGCGACGGGAAGTACTCTGAATCGAAATGTCTATGTTTCCAATCCATTGAGTCCGATTGTAGGTAGCCACTCAACTGAACCAGGTGTTCCTCCACAAGAATCTCAGGACCGCTGGTTCAAGTCAGATTTACTTCGAAGGGAGGTGAACCTTTCAGAGTTGTATGAACTGTCTCAAAATGAACTTGATCTCCTAATGGCCGAAACCGCAACGATTCGCAGCGACCCAGACTCTAGTCGAAACAATCGTGGCAAATTTGTAGTAGCAGGTTACGTTCTAGAGCTGGCAAAAATCATCAGTGATCGTCGAACTAATCAATCATCTTGATTTGAGTGGTTATGACCTAGGCAAACTTAGATCCCGAAGAAGAATGAGAAAGCAACCACCAACCCTCTTATCAATCAAGCGTTACATTCGCATTAACGACGCAGCACTCCTCTTCCTCCGCCAAGGAAACCAATATCAAACAGAATGCCCATTACAAGAATCAACAATCCACTAAAGCTGCTGAATCCACCATCCAGTCCGATTGCCCAACAATAAGCAAGGGTCGTTGTTGGAAGCAAAAATAGCCCTAACAATGGCCAGAGCCAAACGCCAGCAAATGGGCCAATGATAAATGGTTAATCAAAGAACCAAAGTGCAACCAGCACAACTCTTGGGGCTAGAAGTCCAGCAAGCCGATTAAACACATGATTCATTCACCATTCTTCTTTCAAGAGATAGCAATTCCTGCTTTATCTGGTTGAGATGCCTAGCGAAATCCTCACCAGGGCAACAACTCAAATGCTCTAAAGAGGTGAAATCCAAGCCATGCCCATAGGCAGCAAACGGCCGCTTGCTGTCCTCATCAGAATATTTAAGAACTCAAGACTGCCAATCTCATAGCGCCCTTCCTGCAATGGCCAGGTCTCGGGGAGGTCAGAACGCATTGTGCAAGAGCGAAACCTGCACTAGCCAAGGAGAAGAAGCTCTAATGGTGAAAAGGACTGATGCAGACTGATAAAACCGTGTCAGTCAACTCTTCGATGATCAGTCACACCAGAGCAATCAATAAAACCAAAGATTGGACCCACTTGATTGAAATGTGCTGAGAAGATATCAACAAAAGCAACAGAGTATTTACTCCCAGAAAGCATGAGAAATATGAAGTCGCCATAGGGATTCCCTCCATGAACCATGGAGGGACATTTCAGGCTGAGCCCTGTGGGATGCTCGCCTTATTAAAAAAAGGTTCAGCCTTCTTTTTTAACGAACACTTGCGTGGCAAGAAGGAACAGTCCTCCAGCGATAAGCAGTGCTATCTCGGGACGGATTGAGGGCCCGACTGCTGAGGCAAAGAGCACTGCAGGCATAACCACGTCCATGACGGCCATTTCAAAATCGCTGCCACTTCTAGCACTGAACAACCCCCCTCGTCCATCAACGTCATCAAAGGCCATGAGACAACCAATGCACTCAAGCCAAACCTGCTGAAACAGCTGCAAAGACACGCAGAGGGAGCCCCCAGAAGGCAAATCTAAAGAAAAGCTGAGTAAAGGTTGGGTAAGAATTGAGCTTCAGCAGTGCTTCTCAGGTTTAGATGTATCACCCGATACTGGGAGCCAAAGATGAGCACCCATAGCTCCAAGCCTTCAAAACCCGACAAAAACCCTCCCCAACGCAAAACCACCTTCAAGTGGAACAGCAACGGAGAGTTGTCTGCGGTGGATATGGCACGAGTCCTCGAGCGACTGACCAACCCAGCACTGACCCAATGCGATCTTGCCTGCGAGCTTGATCAAAAAAACTAAATCAACTGATACTGAATTAAGGCTGCATTAACCTGATCGCTATCAAGCAACAGCTCGTGCCAGTCAGCCAAGCCCAGCAGCTGTGGCACGATCATCAAGACAAATAGATCGCCATGACAATTCTCAAGACCTTCATGATCAGGCTGAACAGAACAGCGACTCTAATAGCCTTACTAGCACTTGTTTTGACAATATTATCCCCTACAGCAGTCTTCGCATCTGAGATTGTTGATGTAGAAAATCCTACGCCATTAGAGCTCAAAGTCGCACAAGGCTATGCAGGCAAATTTTGCAATGGAGTTGCCATGGGCCTTACACAAGAAAGTGCTCTTAAAATTGCAATTGCTGAAAATCGCAAACCTTCATTCAATCCCTCATTATGGACTGCTGTCATCTCCAATGACAAGCAGCTCGAAACTATAGACGAAAACAAAATTGCATCCCTTGTTACATCAATGGTTGTCGATAAATGTGGTGACCCTCTTGGGCTAAATAGGCAAACTGATGTGGATGAATTTACATCCTATTTCATATCTACGCGAGAAGACTCACTGACTAGTCGATGAGTTCTCATCATCATTGAAATGTCCATGACAATGCAGGTGATCCTCCAGATAACTCATCCCTAGATCAATGCATTCGGTCACCTACGGCTGCAGGGTCGATGTATTTAAAAGAGTCCGACAGAGTTTCGTTAGGTCTACTGCTTGGCTGAGGGCCAAAGAGCTCAATGGTGTTGAGGTCCTCAATCGAAGCGCCCAGCATCAACAAAATGCAGGAAAGCTCCATAGGCTTTAGCAATCGCGATTTAGACATGGAAACCCCCTTTCGTAACGTCACTCCCAATACTCCTGGAGGTGCAGCATCACTTCTGATTGCTCTTTTGTTTTCCAGCTTTATCTTGATCACCCAGGCCCTGTTCGTTGTCCCAGCTGGTCAAGTTGCAGTTGTGACCACGTTGGGCAAGGTCAGTGGGGGATCTCGTCTGCCAGGGCTAAACCTCAAAATTCCGTTCATCCAAGCAGTGGCGCCCTTTGACGTTCGCACACAGGTCAGGCCTGAGAAATTCGCGTCCCTAACAAAGGATCTTCAAGTCATTGAGGCAACTGCCACGGTGAAATATGCAGTACGGCCGAATGAAGCCGGACGTGTCTTCAGCACAATCGCCAGCAATGACCGCGAAATCTATCCACGCATCATTCAACCCTCCCTGCTCAAGGCACTTAAATCAGTGTTTTCCCAATACGAACTGGTCACTATCGCCAGCAAGTGGAGCGACATCTCAGAGCTGGTGGAACGGGCTGTCGCTGATGAACTCGATAAGTTTGACTATGTGGAAGTTCGTGGCCTTGATCTCACTGGCCTTGTCATCGCTGAAGAGTACAGAGCTGCTATCGAACAAAAGCAGATCGCAGAGCAACAACTTCTCAGAGCGCAAACTGAAGTAAAAATTGCTGAGCAGGAAGCACAGCGATACGAAACCCTCAACCGCACCCTCGACGACCAGGTGCTTTTCAAATTGTTCCTCGACAAATGGGACGGCAGCACTAAGGTTGTGCCCTCTTTGCCAGGATCGAAAGGAGGCGGGACGCCTGTGATCGTAGGGGGTCGTTAATCATTAATCAGATCAGCCTAATTCTCAATTTTGGCAAGAACTGAAGACAAGAAATTACCACCATATAAACGCCAGTTAAAAACCAATAAAAGCCCTGATTAAATATCCAGGTATTTAAGCACTGTTTTGTAGCGCCGACCAATACTCACTATTGCTGTCAATTGATCATGACACCTAGCGCGGCAATCAAAAAGAAAAGTTCCTGAAGATGCGATTGAGCTTTCGAGAGTTTGGAATCATTGGCTAAAGCTGCAGGGGCTTGACAGAACTAAAAACAAAGTTTATCGACACTGGGTTGAAGGAATTGCAGATGAAGAAAAATAATGACACCAACAATATCAACCGAGCAATAGACAAGACTTGACAGACACCTAATCATTTCAAGATCGATATCCTGGAAATATGCATGTCAATGCTATTGCTAGAATACACGAAAACTTTAACGAGGAATCAATATTATATCCATAAAAATGATAAGAAAGAATCAAACTACTGATCAGATTCAGTCAGTTTGATCTAAGGGTGTTCTGTTTAGAGATCAATAACCCAATAGTTTTCTTAGCGAAGCAAAGTCTAAGTACAACCATCTGCGACAGCCTGCCTCTCTCTTTTGATCTAGTCAGGATTGCCAGCCTTGGTCAGGCCAGAAGAAAGGGGATGAAGCTTTTTCCTTGCGCGAGGCGGTGAAACCCTCAACCGTGAAGTCGGTGCAATGCTGGACAATTGATGGGCATGTGGCCCCCACTCGGGGATAGGTGCTGGTTGTGCATTCCGATTGAGATGCGTTGAACGGATTGGAGTTAACGATGAGCGGGAAGGCTTTAACCGTCGTTGGGAGCGCGATTCAGTCAAGGTGATCAACAATGCGATTGCGCTAATCAATACGGGGCGCAACGTAAAAAATGAAAAGCGCCCTCCTAGCAATAGGGCAATACCAACAACAAGGGTGAGCTCGTAAGGGTGTGGAGAGGATCTCATTGATCGTCATCCAATTCGGTAGTACTCAAGCTTCTAACGCATTGATCTTCTTGTCGCAAGGATTGCCTCGCACTTCGAAAGTCCTGATCCAGCAGCTGAGCTGCCCATCGGTTGAGAACAATGCAAAGGGAGAATGGGTAGATGCTCAATTGATCAAAGCCGATAAGACCTCTTGCTAACAAGCAAAAAAGTGCTCAGGGAACACGCAGATATTGGACATCAATCAGGTGTGATCTCCTGGATTGATAGGCTGATCACCTTCCCTGCAATTGCCTCTGCAAATCAAGCGTCATCTTTCTGAATCAAGCTGAGCACTATCTCTAATTATGCTGATAAAGATCTTATAGCGATTGCCTAAGTGAATCAGGTTGATCCTCACTTCAAGCTATTGGCAGGCTTGCCTTCAAGTCTGAAGGTCGAATCAACGCCCAACTCTCAGACTCACTCATCACTGGCGTAAGGCCCAAAATGAGTTGCACAGCTTGCACCGCAGTGAGCCCCTAGGCTGATCGCCTGTTCAACAGTCCAGCCAGCAGCCAAACCTGCAGTTACCCCAGCGGCAAAGCTATCGCCACAACCATAAGCATCCACGACTGGAGACTTCAGTGAAGCAGCCTGATAGCGTCCGCCAGGCCATAGCTGACCGCCTAAAGCTCCTTCAGTTGCAATTCTCAGACGGGGAGTTGGAAAGAGAGCTGTATCTGGAACGTGTTCGCCTGGATCAAGACCACTACCAATCAGCGCATCAAGCTGAATATTCGCCTGCTCAAGTGTCTCTAGACGAACGCGAGGAGTAGCTGCCATCACACCAGCATGACGACAATGATGCAATGCGGGTGCATCTGCAGCGGTCACAAAAACACCGTCGTAAGCAGCAAGGGCTTCCCAGCCCAGCGCATCCTTTGCACTGGGCTGTAAACGCTCGCCAATCACTGTAATTGCCCGTTCCCCATGAGAATCAACAAGACTGATCGCCCGACGAGTGGGTTGATCACGCCAAGCCACAGTCAGGTTTAAGCCAAGCTTCTGCAGTCTTTGAAAACTCTGCTCACCGTATGAATCTCGACCTAGAGCTGTTATGAATTGAACGGGTTGTTGAACGAGCCGAGCCAATTGCACCGCGACGACAGCTCCACCCCCAGCGGGCTCTTCAAAAGAATGATCTGCATGGCTGATTACCCCAGGCTGGGGTAATTGATCTGTAGGTAGGAAGGTCACCCATTCAACGTGACCCACAACGGCCAACTTCAGCTTGGGAAGATCTGGCAGATCCTGGGGTTCCAAGAGATTCATGGTGATTGATTCACTCAATAGAAACAGGATGCATCAGTACGGCATGGTCATGCCGATGGGGCTGTTGGCTATGGATCGGACTGGTACAACCCTGGGCCGCTCGCTTCGGCCCTGATCGTTGCAGGGCATGCAAAAAGCCTTGGCTAATTCGTGGCCTTAGAAAAAAGGAGGACTGCCGAATGGTGTGCCTCTTTGCTATCCCTGGGTAACAGCCAAAGCACAATGGCAACACTGTTACAGGCAACTGGGGTGGAGCTAGAGCCATGCCTTTGCGAGCATTGCTGTCAGATTCGAAGTCAACAAAAGGAAGCCCAGAGAGTCTGGCAACTTCCGAAATTCCAAAGCGGTTGCTGACAGCGTCTTGATCTGCATCATTCCAGCAAGGCCGCATAATCTAAGAATGGCAAGGAGATGATCGACAGAACCAAAACCCAGTTCTTCATGCGAACTCGGTTGCCTTTCTTCTGGTCCTCTAAGCATGGTGATTCGCACTATTCACTGATGTAGATGGTTCGCATTCAAACTCTCAAAATAGGGCTAAAAAGCCGTGCGCAAATGATCATTATCGACAAGAGTTTCCTTCATTGAATGAGTAGGAAACAAGTCTGCTCGAAGGGCCTTGTAGAAGAGACGATAGGGATAAGATCTGATTGTTACTTGATCAGCTGATTAAAAACGGCTTGAAACGATTCAAGACCTGTGCTGCTCGCGATTGAGTTCGAGCAAGACCTGATCCTCAATCGCGTTCCGAAGCCATGAGGCAATAGAACGACGCTCATTCCTTGCCAAACGTTCAACCTCTGCAGCAAGCGAAAGCGGAAGGTTGACAGCCAGTCGCCTGGTGATGGTGAGATTGACAGGCATTGCCCTGAAGCTGCATCAGCCAACACACAATAGCCATAAGGGATCCAAAGCGAAGCATAGGGGTATCCCTACACACAAGGGGTTGCACTATGCAGCGCAAAGAGTCGATGATTCGGATGCGAACAAATTCCTGCATTAAAACAACCCCATCGCAATGAGTAAATGAACAACACAATCAAAAAGACTTCAGCAACGCGTGGGCTGACAAACATCCACACGATCAAGTTGGCAGTGCTCGATGCAATCGAATATGCAGAGCAGCGAGGTGATTTAAACCTAGCTCTCGCCTACGCCGCTTTCCTCAAGAAAGACCTCGACCCATTGATCAAAGAGAGGCTAGGATTATGAAACTTACAAATGTTGTAGCAAAACATGGATTCGTTCCATCTGCTCTTGCCCAAATCAACAATGCCAAGCTCTATGAGCGCAACAACTCAGACGGAGTTACAGAACTACTTTGCGTTCAGAAGATAGGCAAGGGCATGAGAGTTGACCGCATGCCCTTGCTGATAGCGTCTGGTTTAATCATCCCTATCGGGGAGGCAGTTAAACAGATCCTACCGATCTCAGAGCTCGAGGGATTTCTGGAACTAACACTTAAGCCAGCTGTGTTCCATTAAGCTGGTTTTCATTGAACAGCAAAGCTCTAGTTATAAAGTATGCAAGCACTAAGTGGTAAGCGCTTAAGAGTGGATAAGAGGCCAATCTAGGAACAAGTAGGTGTTAATAAATAGAAAGGGGAGTAAATGGTCTTTGATTTAATCATCAATCAATAGAAAAAGAAAAATCAAGCATCTAATCAGCTCAGTTGTTTTCTTGATCAAACCACGGCCGATTATCAAAATCCTCAGAAGGATGCAGACAAGCCTCTTGCGTATTTTGGTCTATTTGTTGATTAACTATCTGATCATCAGTTGTTTTTGTTTCAAGTTTAGGTAGCTGTTGCCAGCCACTGTTCCACATAGAGGAGTCTTTCATTTCCTGCCAAGACACACGTAATCGTGCTTGGCCATCAAGCACAGAAACGAGATTCACCCATCGATCTGACCCCTTGCCGCCGTAGTTGATTGCAACAAAATGGCGAAAACCAAGCCTAGAAGTTGTACTTGTCCAAGCTTTGTTGGGTGGCCAGTTCATAGGTAGACTAAGGCGATGCAAAAATCGGAAATTACATTTGTACCAAGGATTCGGAGTCGATGGAAAATATCTATAGTTTTAGCAACGAAACAAAGACAGGAGGTTCTTTTCTTTAACCATGGCAATCCTAGAGCCATCTTGAACAAAATCATGGGATTGTTGTGGGATTATGATCTGCCCAGCTGGGTAGTATCGCGGCAATCACGCTCTTTTAAACCATCGATACACCGAGGATGCTGCAGAGAACGAAAGCCTAGGGAATGAATGGTTTGCGTTAAGTGGTGTCAAAGATGATGACTATCAACTGATTAGAGACCCTAAGCGTCTAAATTTAGATATGGCCAAACTCAAGACAGACAAGTCACAACCCTGGCCCTTGTTGGTGATCAGCTTCTTCATCTCGTTATTTATTGGCAGCCAATTAGGGCTTGTTGGCCAGATGCTCTTGTCAGAAATCAGTGAGCAAATGAATTCTAATAAAAAAACAGATCAACACTATAGAATTAAGAAAGAAGAGCCACAGACTGAACACTCGAGCTGTATCCAGCCCGCAGATGGTGGCCCAGCATTGAATAATAACTTTGAGCCTTGCACAAATTAGAGTTTGATTTCAGTTGCTTGAATGAACATTCTTCAGACGTTTAACACAGCAAGGCCGTTAAGTAAAAATAACTGGTCAATGACTATTGATAAAATATATTCGGGCCATATTCTTCTCAAGGCAATGCAAGGAAAATGAAACTTTAATTATCCATGCATTTCTCAGCAATCAAATGCTAGGAAAATTTTTGCGGAGACCTGCTTCATTTAAAATGTTTAGAAAACAATGATTGGGCTTCATGATAATAGCCGTGATTCGTTAGATATTTCAGCGTTTTGAAATCTATGCTTTTTTGTTTTTTTTTGGGTGTGTGTGTAGCTTTTCGTTGGTTTAAAATAAGCGAGAAAACATAAAGCTCGAAATGCTTATATTTTCCCCCAATAATGCCTGGACAATAGTAATCAGAGGCAAGATATGCAGTGATTCTGCTCACACAAATATTCGTAGACACAAAGTCTTCGAACTGTAAACGCAAGAGATTAACTTCGTTTAGGTAAACCCAAGCAATGGTGAGAATATCCCACGCGGTTGTAATTGAATAGCCTTGCTTCAAGTATTGAGTTCAGTTAATGCTATATGGACAACCAATCCAACCTCTTTTATGAGCAGGTTATAGCCATTCAACTGTTATTGGGTTTATCTTTCCAATAAAAATCAATTAATGAGTCAACTCGTCATTCTCGAATTTTATTTTGATGTCTCAGCCTCGCCAACTGGCCTGTCAAAGATAAACTTAAGAATTAGGATTGCCAGCCCTAGTATGAAGGTGATCACATTAAACAGG
>QCLC01000027.1 GCA_003214855.1 Prochlorococcus sp. AG-412-I05
CTATGCCAATGGTCTCATCGAAGAAACCGAACACTTGAGTCAGTGCTACGACACCGATCTGCCCTTGCTGCAAACGATCGGCTATGGGGAAGCACTAAAGGTGATTCAAGGCCTACTCAACCGTGAACAGGCCATCGCCCTGACCACACGTCGTACTCAGCAGTTCGCCAAGCGACAGCGCACATGGTTCCGCAGACAACATCACCCCTATTGGCTCAAAGGTGAGGAACCGCTGAGCGAAGCGCTATCACTGATTCAAGCGGGTCTAAGGTGAAGGGTGCAGACATAAAACCTTCTGGTCTCCTTGTCGTCTGCTCTATTCCCTTATCTCACTGAATGCCACCACGTCCTCGTTTTGACCGTCGCGCACCCGTCAGGGAGCTCCCCAACATTAATGACCGCATCAATTATCCCAAGTTGCGGGTCGTTGACGCAGACGGAACTCAGCTCGGGGTGATCAACAGGGAAGAAGCCCTTGATGTAGCAAAAGATAGGGAACTCGATCTGGTCCTTGTAAGTGAGAAAGCGGATCCCCCCGTTTGCCGAATCATGGATTACGGCAAATTCAAGTTTGAGCAGGAGAAGAAAGCCAAGGAAGCCAAGAAGAAGTCGCATCAGACTGAAGTCAAAGAAGTCAAAATGCGCTACAAAATTGATCAGCACGACTACAACGTGCGCATCGGCCAAGCCGTGCGATTCCTCAAGGCTGGTGACAAAGTCAAGTGCACCGTTATCTTCCGGGGTCGGGAAATTCAGCACACTGCCCTTGCTGAAACGCTGCTACGACGTATGGCAAAAGACCTGGAAGAACAGGCCGAAATTCAGCAAGCTCCTAAGCGTGAAGGTCGGAACATGATCATGTTCCTTACACCGCGCAAAACACCGCTGATCAAAACAGATAAGGAAAACCAAATTCCTACGCGTGCGGTGCGCACCATCACTGCCCCACCTCGAGCCACTGCTGCTGCCAAAACACAGCTCAACAAGGATCAATAAATCCCTAACTTCAGAGAAATCAAGCACCTGCTAGCCCTTGAAAGCAACCTGAACCACTATGTGTGTTCTGGTCTATCAATTCAGAAGGGTCGACCCCTCTGAATTCCCTTTAGCAACAACGCTTTTTCAAAAACCTGCTGTGTCCAGTACAAGCCTGGATAGTCCGCCTACACATCTCGCCAGGCAGAGAGTCGACCGGACAAAGAGATATTGCCACTCTCTCTGCAGCCAGGCAAAACATTCGACCAGAGAGCAGCAGCAAGGCGGGCCTGTATGCAAATTCTTTAAATGAGCTCAACAACAAACCACTGTCAGGCGCAGCCATGCCAAGGCCACAGTGAACTGTCACAGCATCACAGGACACACGCGCGATTGTCATGAAGGCCTCCTGCTCTTTAAGGTGGCCGCATTGCAACCTGGCCTAGCGGCGTGCGATTCCATATTCAGCAGGAAAGCGACATTCCGGCTTCGGCCCAGCTTTACAACCAAATTTGTTTCGCAATCGCCGCACGTCATTACCCACCTGGCCACAGACTGCCCAGCACTCGCCAGTTAGCCATGCAAACTGGCCTTCATCGCAACACGATCAGCAAGGTCTATCGACAGCTGGAAACAGATGGGGTCGTCGAAGCCATGGCTGGTTCAGGAATCTACGTACGCGACCAGCAAAAGCCCCGCGAAATCAAAACCCCTCCCCATATTCGCAACCGAGGCACCCCTGACCTTGACCAGGAAGTGCGCAAATGCGTTGATGGTCTGCTCAATGCTGGTTGTACTCTCCAGCAGACTCGAGAACTGTTAACCCGCGAAATTGACTGGCGACTACGCTGCGGGGCGAGAGTGTTGGTCAGCACTCCGAGGGAGGATATTGGCGCCTCCATGCTGATTGCAGAAGAGCTTGAGCCCCACCTTGATGTTCCAGTTGAAGTGGTGCCGATGGAGGAGCTTGAAAGCATTCTTGAAAGCTCAAGCAACGGCACCGTGGTGACCAGTCGCTATTTCCTGCAACCGCTGGAAGAGCTAGCTAAACGCCACGGGGTTCGGGCCGTCGCAGTAGACCTCAATGACTTCCGCCAAGAGCTCGCCATGCTTAAGGAGTTGCGACCCGGCAGTTGCGTGGGGCTGGTAAGCATCAGCCCAGGGATCCTACGAGCTGCCGAAGTGATCCTCCACAGTATGCGCGGCAATGAACTCCTGCTGATGACAGCAACACCGGATGTAGGCAGCCGCCTACTAGCCCTGCTCCGAGCAGCCAGCCACGTGCTCTGCGACCGCCCCAGCCTGCCCCTCGTCGAGCAAAGCTTGCGCCAACACCGTTCCCAATTGATACGCATGCCCCAACTTCACTGCGCAGACAGCTATCTCAGCCCCAACACGATCGAACAACTGCGCAAGGAAATCGGCCTGCTCAGCGCCTAATGAAGCTCACTAATCTGGGCAAATGCTCACAGCCATACAGACCGACCTAGCAATCATCAAAGAGCGAGATCCAGCAGCCCGGGGACTGCTTGAGATCCTGCTTTGCTATCCGGGCTTTCAGGCCTTGACACTTCATCGAATCAGTCACCGACTTTGGTGCTCCGGATTACCTTTGCTGCCACGACTACTCAGCCAGATCACACGTGCCCTGACTGGCATAGAGATCCACCCAGGCGCCCAAATCGGTCACGGAGTATTCATCGATCACGGCATGGGTGTTGTGATCGGAGAAACAACGGAGATCGGCAACCGCTGCCTGCTCTATCAAGGCGTAACGCTCGGTGGTACAGGAAAAGAACACGGCAAACGCCATCCAACCCTGGCAGAAAACGTGGTCGTTGGAGCAGGCGCCAAAGTTCTTGGCGCAATTCACGTGGGTGCCAATACGAGAATCGGAGCCGGATCAGTTGTTGTGCGGGACGTTGAAGCCGACAGCACGGTTGTGGGCATCCCAGGCCGAGTGGTGCATCAAAGCGGTGTCCGTATCAATCCATTAGCCCACTCAGCCCTACCAGATGCAGAGGCTGATGTCATACGCAACCTGATGGAGCGTATCGACCAACTAGAAAGTCAAATCATCTCCCTACAGAGTGGTCTCCAAGATTTAGCAGCCGGGCGAGCACCGAAAAATGTGGTTCCCGGCGAAGCCCAGAACCTTAAGGATCGAGAGATCATTGAATTCTTAGAAGGTAGTCAATGAGAGAAGACAATAGGCAAATCAATAGCAATGATGAAGCGGCCCTTGCTTATGATTTATTTGGCTATTTGAAAATCACCAATATCTTTACTCGAAGCGAAATCAAAGAGATTACTAACGTTTATGACCAATTCCACCAAGATATACAAAAGATTCAAATGCCAAACGAAGAGGCCAAGATACCCCCCACTGGAAGCCTTCTCGAAAGCAACCCGAAACTGATTGAGTCAATTTTCTCAAAGTCAGAGTTAATGAATACATTAAGGCAAGTAGCCGGGCAAGATGTGCAGTTTGCCGGCTCAGACTCAGTTCATGTCTACAACGACTCGATCGGCATCCATCGAGACACTTTCTATCAATTTGACTTTCCGAAAATATTGGTCTTCCTTTCCGACTCCTCGACCAATCTTCATTTCAAAGACTCACTGGAAAAACAGCATGGAGGGAATTTCTTAGTCTTGCCTGGCAGCCACGTAATCAATGATTTATACACCTCTCGATCATCGAGACTATGCCATTGGCCGTATGCGAAATCCGAACAATTCTCCCCACTAACCCCAACTTTTACCTTTGGGGAAAGGAAGCACACTGGCAAAAACATGGCAAAGAAACAATTGATTCAATGCACGCAGAATAAGGACAAATATCACGCCTTCTCTAAGATCCAATTCCAAAAAGGTGATGTTGTCATCTTCTCAACGAGAGCCTTGCACGCATTGTACCCACTAGTTCAAGATGGATTGCAATATAGCCGCAAGCATCCGCCACTAAAATTACTTGGCATCTTATTTATAGAAGGCTACTCTAAACAGCACGACGAAACTCTCAGAGAAGCACTCAAGCGCGGAGTTAACAACAAAGAGCTTATCGACTACATCTCTACTGTGTATAACTTACGTCTTTACAATACAACAACTGACCATGGCAAAGAAGCCCAGCAAACAATCAAAAACGTTTCAGGCCATGCAATGGGTCTAAATCCAATGATCAATCAACTGAATAACCCAACAAGCAAAGAAGCTGTTTGCAAAGCAAACCTCATTCACGAGTTTTATTCAAGCAACTCTTCAGAAATAGACAAAGCGGCTGGCACCAGCAAGGAAACAAATTAACGAATTTTTCTTGAAATTGAACAAGCAGGCACAAGAGTCCCTAGACATTGAGACGAAGCATGGTCCTAGAGAATTTTTAGAATCAGCTCAGGCAACCTCTTCTCAAAAAGATAACGCAGTAGAGGAAAAGAATGGCAAGGGATTGCCAAATTCCTGCCAATAATCAACAATGAAAGAGTATATCTATTTTACAAATTGGTGGCCAAGCTTTTTCATGCTCGGAAAGATTAATCAGACTAGCCACCAGTAACCGCAAAGGTCAAGATGCAGGGGCAGGTTGGAACATGAACATGGAGTAAATCACATTACGACGCATATTTGCCATCATCTCGAGAAACATATCGTAGCCCTCATTCTTATATTCAATAAGCGGATCTTTTTGCCCATATCCTCGCAAACCTACAGATTCACGCAGAGCATCCATCGCCTGCAGATGTTCCCGCCAAAGTGTATCGATCTGCTGAAGGATGAAGAAACGTTCTGCCTCACGCATCAACCCTGGACGCTGCTGCTCAATCTGACCTTCCTTAATGTCATAAGCATTGCGCAGTTGCTCCTGCAGAAAAGACTTAAGTTCCTCCATACTTAGCCCCTGTAACTGCTCAGGCTTTAGATCCTCAAGCAGGTAGACAAATTGCTGAACCTTGCCAACCAATTGACCTAAATCCCATTCTTCAGGGGGCAAGTCAGGGTTCACATAAGCCTCAACAATGTCGTCCATTGTTCGCTCTCCATAACCAATCACCTGCTTCTTGAGCCCGCGACCCTCAAGCACCCGGCGACGTTCGGCATAAACGGCACGACGTTGATTGTTCATCACCTCGTCGTACTCAAAAACCTGCTTACGAATGTCGTAGTAATAGGTTTCTACCTTTTTCTGAGCTCCCTCTAAAGAACGGGTCAGCATGCCCGACTCAATGGGCATGTCCTCCTCCACGCGGAAAGCATTCATCAACGAAGCCACCCGTTCGCCTCCGAAGATGCGCAATAGGTTGTCTTCCAAAGAAAGAAAAAAACGGGTACTACCTAAATCCCCCTGGCGGCCGGCCCGACCACGAAGTTGATTGTCAACCCTACGAGATTCATGACGTTCTGTACCAATCACATGAAGACCACCTGCTTCCCTCACTCGAACCTCCTCCTGGGTCACAACCACGTCGTATTCACTCTTTACTCTTGCGATCGACTCTCTTAAGGCAGCAATCTGCGCATCATCGGTAGGGGCCTTTTCAGCAGCAGTGGAGATGTAATCCTCTAATTCGATCACGCTCAGTGCCCTATCTCCCCAAACCTTCACAAGCTCACGAGCTAACTCCGCAAGGAACTGATCAGTCTCATCAGTGAGCGAGCAAGGGTAGAGACTCCCGATTGCACGGGCCTCGCTTAACACATGGCCATGAGATCCATTCGAAGCAGCGGCCTTGGCAGCGAACCCTCCACCTGTCTCGGCAGCCCTCTGCAATGGAACTGGTGGACGATGACCCTCCTCAGGCCGAACCAATCTTGGCAGCAAAACCTCACGCAACTTAAGGCGTGCCATGTAATCACTATTTCCGCCAAGGATGATGTCTGTGCCACGGCCAGCCATGTTTGTGGCAATCGTCACAGCACCTGCACGGCCAGCCTGGGCCACGATCTCCGCCTCACGTTCCACATTCTCCGGCTTGGCATTCAAAAGATTGTGGGGAATCTCTTGTTCTGAGAGCAGGGAACTCAACAGTTCGCTTTTCTCAACACTGGTCGTGCCAACCAGAACAGGCCTTCCCTGCTTATGAATTTCAGCCGTCTCGTTGGCCACGGCGCGCCACTTGGCTGATTCAGTCTTATAAACCTGATCCACCCAATCCGCACGAGCCCGAGGCTGGTTGGTAGGGATCACTGAAGTCTCAAGCTTGTAGGTCTTCTCAAACTCCACCTCTTCGGTTTTAGCGGTGCCGGTCATACCAGCCAAACGGGGATAGAGCAGAAAGAAATTCTGATAAGTAATCGAAGCCAGAGTCTGAGTTTCAGGCTGAATCGCTAGCTGTTCCTTGGCCTCAATCGCCTGATGCTGTCCGTCGCTCCAGCGCCGGCCTGGCATCACACGACCTGTGAACTCATCAACAATCACAGCTTCACCATCACGCACGATGTAGTTCACATCCCGAACAAACAACTCCTTGGCCTTCAATGCATTGGTGATGTAATGAGCCCAGGGATCAGCGGGGTCAAACAGATCCCTCACTTTGAGGTTCTGCTCAGCCTTGGCAAAGCCTTCATCTGTGAGTGTGCAACTGCGTTGCTTCTCATCAACCTCGTAGTCACCTTCAGGATCAATGCCATCCTTACCCTGTTCGGCAGCCCGCTCAAGAGCAGCGGCCACATCTGCAGCCTGCTGATACTTCTCCTGGGGACGCTCCACCTGTCCGGAAATGATCAAGGGAGTACGCGCCTCATCGATCAGGATCGAATCCACCTCATCGATGACGCAGTACTGAAACTCCCGCTGAACCACCTCACTGAGATCGGTGGCCATGTTGTCACGCAGGTAGTCAAAACCCAACTCTGAATTAGTGGCATAGGTGATATCGCAGGCGTAATTGCGCCGCCGCTCAGCAGGGCTCATGTCCTGCTGGATCAAACCAACACTGAGACCAAGAAATCGATGCACCTGGCCCATCCATTCAGCATCGCGCCGTGCCAGGTAATCATTAACCGTAACCACATGCACCCCACGGCCAGTGAGGGCATTGAGGTAGCTAGGCAGAGTGGCTACAAGAGTCTTCCCTTCACCGGTCTTCATCTCACCAATCTGACCCTCATGCAGCACCATGCCGCCGATCAGCTGCACATCAAAATGACGCATGCCAAGCACCCTTTTAGCAGCCTCACGCACAACAGCAAAGGCTTCTGGGAGCAGCTCATCAAGTAAAACTCGCTGCTTAGGAAAACTAACGATAGTCTCAAACTGCTGGCGAAAATCGGCCGTTTTAGAACGCAGCTGGTCATCGCTGAGCAAGGCGATGTCCTCTTCGAGGATATTGATGTCAGTGACGATCGGCTGGTAACGCTTCAGCTTGCGGGCATTGGGATCACCCAGCAGGAGCTTGAGCATGGAAGGAGGCAGTCGAACTCATCTAGCCTATCTACAGCCGCTACAAAGGCAGCTCTCAAGGCATGTGCGAAAAGCTCTACTGCACCATTGGCAGTCAGCAGAAGCAGCAAGAACGACAATGAAGAGGTAACTCTGGGCAACGTTTGAGAAATCATGCGGTGGCCGACTCAATCAAGTGGATCCTGGTCAATCAGGAAGCCAATTAAAGACCCCTGGGAACTCAACATGGCAGGTTGCTGAGAACCAACCATCGAGCTATCAACAACAAAGGCTGCGGACAAAGCCTGCCTTGTCTCGCTGCTAAGTCAGAGAAACGAGTCTGGCTCTCAGAGGCGGATCCGAGATCCGATCCTGAACGAACAACCCTCTTTCTAGCCTCAGACTGCTGAGCGCAGGCCAGGAAAGACAACCAATATGCTGTACATAAGTAGAGGTTTTAAACGCCAAGGCAGCAACTACTACAGCAATAGCCTCAAGTTCCTACATGCCAAAAGCTGCGGTGATGCCAGCAGAGTGAACAATGGGTAAATCTCAAACCAACAAACAGAACAACTGCTCTTAGTCGTGAAGTGTTCAGTGAGATTTTATAAGCCCATAAAAGCAAATCGCAAAATGGATACATCCTCGAACCTGCAATTACGCTTTGCAGAGAACCCTACGTAAAGCTCAAAAGCCTTCTAATGAAGACGGATTGCAGAAAGCATCTACCCAGAAACGCCAAAACCAAATCTGATTAAATAAGATCCCAATCCTTACCTTTGCTGCCATGAATAACATAATCCATCATTTGAAATCACATGCCTGCAGAACCATGGCGACATCAAACGCGCCCCCAGGTAATAACATGCAGCATGTAAAGATCTGGCAATCGTTTAAAGTCATCAACTAATATATTGCCATGGTGAACGATCGCTTCCCATCCATCAGTTGGCTGATGCCTCTAGCACCTAGCGAGGCTCCGGCATTACTGAAAACCACGTTAGATTGCCTCGAGAAACAAACACTACAAGCGCACGAGCTGATCATCGCCGCTGACGGTCCATTACCTCTCGATCTTTACCAGGTCATCGAATCCTGCCACCTGCCAGTCAACTTAAAACAACAAAAGCAGCCTCAAGGGATAGGCGCGATGCTGAGAATTATAGCTCCTTGCTGCAAAGGGGATGTGATTATTCGTATCGATAGCGATGATCTATATGCCACCAATCACACCGAAGTAATGGCAATAAGTTTAATAAATAGGCCAGATATAGGAGTTTTAGGTTGTCAACTTTTAGAATTAGACACAAGCCGGTGTTATCAACAGTCTGCGCGCAAAACACCAACATCAAAAGCTGATGCAAAAAGGTGGCTTCCTTGGCGGAATCCGCTCAATCACCAAACAATCGCGATCCATCGTCACGTTCTGATCGAAGCAGGAGGCTATCGCCATACGCCTGGCTTCGAAGATTGGGATCTATGGATAAGAGTCTCAGCTGCTGGCTACGGAATCATGAATCTTGCAAGTTGCACAAGCGCAGCACGCGTTAACGATCGGCATCGCAAGCGCCGAAGAGGTCTTCAATACATCCTGCAAGAAGTCAACTTTTATGCAAGGCAGGTAAAAGAAGGAAAGATCAACCCTTGGGTAGCCATCATTGCTTGCGTTAGCAGGCTGCCTTTACGTCTACTTCCTGCAAAAGCATTGCAATGGTGGATGCAGAGCAGTTGGAGAGGCTCACCAACGTTCGATACTTCCTGGGTCTCCGAGTTTGTTCCTGAGGGATCGAGGCCAACATCGATAAGGTAGTAACAACAATGGCCATGAAAGTAGAAGAGCTTGTAGGTAGCCTGCGGAGATCAAAGCAAGATGCACATGAATGCGCCAAGAGTCCAAGTCAAGTCTCTGATCACCATAAAATTGCTGTACTCTGAGACACTTAGCAATATTACGTCTCCAATCGGAATGCAAAAGCAGCTTCAATAATGCATATCGATTTTGGGTCTCAATAAAGCCACTGAAACTCGCAAGAGTGATTACCATCTCAAACCAAGTCGCTGCCTTGGGCCAACAGGCCTCGGAGACGCCATGCTCAACTGGCTGCAAATGTGAAAACATCAGCTTGGCATCATCGCAAACACAAGCCTGCAAAGCCGGGAACAAATGAGAGATTTTGCTGGAATAACCAAGATAAGCACTAGACAAATATGGTCTATAAAAGTCAGTGCGGAAAATCCAGTTTGAGATTAAGCAGAGATTGTTGAAAGCATCAGGATAGTTACGAGGAGAGAGCTGCTCTACATAATCGCCAAGACCTGACGAAACACATACCGGCTGAAAACCAAACAAGCTTGAATCAAACTTCACCGCAGCGATGTCGTCTCGAAGTGAAGAAATCAGTTGCAGAATATGATCAGGCGCTCCAAACTTAAACAAATCATCATCACCTACAATCATCAACCAAGTAGTAGTGCTGCATTCAAAAGCACGTAAGAAATTAACGCCGGCAGATAAATTTGCTGGATTGCAGCGGTAAGAAATATTATCAGGCAGATTGGCATTACCGTTCATTACTGCCTGAGCCAAAGGCCCTTCCGGGTCATTATCAGAAATGACAATGTCAGCGAAATCGACAATCTTGGTCTGAATAACATTCTCCAACAGCTGTGACAGTTGCTGTGGCCGACGAAATGTAGGAATCCAAATCGTTAGAAGATGATTACCAGGCCTTCTATCAGGCATTTAATTTACCTACTCCACCGGTAATACGACGAGCCAGGGTCCGAAACGCCCAGGATATTCCGAATAGCTTCAACATCATCAAGACAAGCCGAAAGACTTTTAGGTTTGCCAATACGTCACCGAAGAGATCTAGCCAAACGAAAAACTTGCCAAACAAATGATGCAGCCAATATGGATACTTAAAGCTATTTAAATACTGAGTTGTAAAGGAGGCTGAAAGGGATTCTCCGTCTGCCAGGGCCTGAATGGTTCTACTACGTAATATACGTTTTCGATAAGACTCTATCTCGCAGAGAGTGTCTTGATCAACAACATACTGAGTAGCAGCGTAGGGCTCTGGAAATGCAGTCAGCAACTGAGAAAGTTCAACGGCAGTTTTACTTTTTTGCTTCAAACCAGCTCCGTTTAATTGCCGGACAGGATTCTTAGCAGAAAGGTGTTGAATAAAACTGCCGGGAGAATCAGTAATCAAATCACTAAGGTCAGCTGGAAACTGACTAAAGCAACGATAAGGGAAAGGGTTGCCGGTCAGATACACGGGCACACCCAATGTCGCCGCCTCAAGATTCAAATTCGTCATCGGATCGCAACTGATGAGACCACTTGAATCTTTCAATAACTGAATCAGTTCTACTTTGGTGGCAGGAGAGGTTCTCGTAATCAATTGAATATCGTAACTCAAAAGATACCGATGCAAACTCCTTGGCAAGGATTTCAACCGTCCCTTACCTGTATACAGGAGCAGTTTTTTATTCTTTGGATTTTCGTGCCGATGCTGAATTGAATAATAAGCAAGCAAGGGATCATCCTTTGGATGCACAAATAAATAATCAGGCTGGCCGGGCAAGACAAATTCCGAGAAAGCAACCAAGCTGTCTCCCCTACGTATATCAGGAGAAAAATCTGTCAACACTCCAGAAGGTGCTAATAACCACCAAATAATCTTTTCAAAGCTAGGTCTTAACTTCTTCACCAAAGCTTTAGGTGCAGACTCTGGAGCCATCAATACCGAACCTGGCACCTCAGTAGGGTCAGCAATAAATGGAAGACTCTTGTATCGTCGAGGTAATTTATTTTGATAATTGCGGAAGAATTTAAAAGGTTTAAAAGGCAAAAGAAAAATCGAATGTCCTGCAGCCTGTAGCTGCAGGGCCAATGTAAGCATGCAAGCATGACCGTTACTACGAGCATTGAGCTCCGTGGGGATCAATATCACCAAAGGCCTTTGGACTGGCTTAGGTATGAGTGAAAGCTGACGAGCACAGTTAGTTCCACACAAGCGCTTGGATGGATGCAGAGGTGAACTCAAGAAGTGATGAACAAGTATCGGATGAGCTCGATTGCCTAATTCACGCAAAGAACAGCCAAGCCAGTATTCAAAATCAAACCGCAAATCAGGAATCTCTGACAACCACTGATCTGCGCTCATTGCAACACAAGATTGCCCTCTTTTTTGAACCAATTTCTCGTATTCTTGAGCACTCAAGCCGTAACCCAATCCCACCCAAGTACTGGATATACAACAACATCTAAAGCTCTTCTCTATCAAGCAACTGAACCATGAATCTGCTCTCGTATTGTCTTGCTGCACTATTGATTCGAAAGCGATCAAAGCCTGGCCAACAACCTCAGAACGTAGCAACTGAACAGCTGGAGAAGGAAGATCCACGCTGCGCGTATGAGAATAAGACGCAAAGTTATTGATGTAGTCAGATTTTGCCAATCCTTGAGCTAATGGGATGTAAGTGTCATTAGATAAAGGCAAGTGGGCATAACCTGCGGAGATACAAATCTCAGGCTCTTGAAGACTGAAACAGGGGAAAGTAATCGCCTGCCAACGAGATGAGCTCTCAAGCCAAGCAATCAAGCTTGAATCAAACTTATCCAATAGCTTGGAGCCAATCTGCAGAACAAGTAAGGGCTGATCATCAGGAACAGTGCTATTAACTTCTGGCCATGAAACGAGGCTAACTTGCAAGCCATCAGCAGCCTCAACAGTTGAAACTGGTGCAAAAATGTTAGGCAACTGTACAAGATATATTTGATCAAAAAGAATACCTGAACTATGAATCGATTGAAGCGTAGATTGAAAGCAACTATCCATCCTCAAATCGCCGAGAAGCAAAATATTGCAGCGCCTTGTCGACGCAACAGAACCATCTTCACTACGATCAATCCCAAACTTATAATGACTGGCTGCTTGTTGGCCTACAGCAACGCGGGTCGTCTCACCTCGATACTGATGTGCGTCATCCAAGAATTCAATGGCTTTCTCTAGCAACTGTTGCTTAGGAGTCGCAGAGGATGCAACAGATTGGTCTGAAAGGCGCCATGCATATAGAGGCAAAGGCAAGTATCCAACCTGATGTGGAGTCAATCGCTTGGTTAAACGAATATAAAATTCCCAATCTTGAATACCGTCATATTTTGAGTTCATACCACCACAAGCTTGATACAAATCAATCCTAATAACTGTAAGATGAATTAAATAATTAAATTCCAAGAGCACATCTGGGTTCCACGGGAATTTTGCAATGTATTGAGATCTGCTCCCATCATCTTCAAAGGCAATATGGTCACTATAAAGAAAACCGCACTCCTCATGTTCACTAAGGTGACGGTTAACGAAAGACAGTGCTGCAGGATGCAAAAGATCATCTTGGTCAACGATTGCCATATAGGGAGTGTGCAACTCCTTCACGGCAAGATTCAATGCTGCTGAAATGCCTTGATTGGCAGGCTGATGCAACACTCTTATCCATGGATAATCCTCAAGCAGGCGCTCTATATGACTCCAAGAGTCTGCACTCGAGCCGTCATTGATGAGCAATACATCAAACCGTTGATCACTTTGCTGTTGCAAACAACGCAACAACTGGTCGAATTGACCGGGATTAGGGTTAAAGCATGGAACCACGATCGAGACCAAATAACCTGACGGATAATCACCATCCAGATCATGGGCTTGCAAAGGCGCGCGGTTCCAATCTGCGACGATTCCTCTGACTTGCTCTGGCAAATCATCGACAGGGAAAGGAGGCCAAAGCTTGGGAGAAGCAGGTAGGTTAATCATCTGCTATGGGTTGCATGTTCAGAGTTAGTCAATCCCTCAGCCGTATCAATCACTTGCTGCTCCATCGTCATTGGCACTAGATTTTGCTTCTTCATTGCAATCAAAAATGGTTCAGACTCTGCGATATAGCTGTTGGGCACCGCAGCCTGGTCAATAGTGGATTGCACAGGAGGCAAGTCGTAAAGACGAGTAATGAGGCTGGCAAGGTCAAATAAATTAGTTGTACAACTCGTCGCGGCCAAAATATTACTTGGGTTGTCAATATTATTCTTGAATAACCATCGCCAGGCAAAGGTGGTGATATCGCTTGCATTGGCATAACTTCGCAGAACAGGGTTGGGTGAATCCAAGCGAATCGGTTGATTGCTAAGAGCTTTAAGTAAAAAGTCCCCCAGTGCAAATCGACTAGGTTCACGAATAAACTGGCCCGATAATGCATAGAGGCGCAACACCAAGCTGGTTGGTAACAAGCTCAACAAAAGCTGCTCCTCTTCCCACTTAAGAACTCCATAAGGGTCTGATGCCAAATCGGGCCCTAACGCCTGATCATGAACAGCAGCGGCTCCAGATGAAATCACAAGAGCACGAGCTTGAGGCGAAGCTGTTAAAGCCGATGCTACCTGTGCAGTAATCCAACGATTGGTCGCCACATAGTCATCCAGACCAACTTGTTCAACACGATCTCGTGTCAAAAAAGCTGTGTGCAGTATAGCGCTCAAAGATTCGGATGCTGCTAGATCCGGCAAGTCTTTCAGAGAGAAAACAGGAATACTGAAGGGAGCTAAATCGGAGTAGCCCGTGGAAAGAATCGATCCAGAACGACTGGCAAATAGACGTACCCGCTCTATGAATTGCTCAGGCAACAAAGACCTTTGCAACTCATAGACAGCGGTGCGACCGACCCAACCAGTCGCGCCGGTAATAACCAATAAACCATGTTCCGTGCCAGAGCTATTCATCGATGGACATCACACTGAGCAACAATTCAATTTTGCTCTAAAACCTTCCAGCGACTTTCGAGCATTTGGATCCGAGTCTGGTCCTCATGATGCATAACTCCATAATAATCGCGCTTATTGAGAAGCCAAAGCAACTCAAAATGCACAGCCTGACGTAAAGCATCGGGCAAATTCTTCTCGCCAAGCGCTGCAGCCTTAAAAACAACCTTACGAGTTTCGAAGCGATCAAGATGAGCATCATTGAATCGCCTCAAACTCACCAATGCATCACTAGATACAGCGCCACCGACAACAAATTCGAGGCCATGATCCTTACATAAGCCAGCGACCACTTCACCCGCGGAAGTAACCTGCTCGGTTTCAATTCCTTCTCGCCCAAGGCCTAACGATCCACTGAAATCAACACGACCAAAAACGACACCATCACAACCAGGATTCTTTGCTGCCAATTCAACCATAGCTTCGATATTGTCAAAAGCTGTCGATGTCTCAACGTTAAACAAGAACGTCACGTCTTCACGTTCAAGATCTGAATAGATCTTCTCTTTGGCTGCAATATATTTCGAGAGTGCATAAGGTGTTTCCACCATGGGAGCAATGATGTACCTCACACCAAACTGTTTGGCCTCAAGCAAGTCACGAATAGCCTCACAGCCACCAATCTTCAAAGCCAAGCCAACATCAGCCTTGTTAGCAATTTCTAATAGACGCAATAACTCATCAGTTCGTGTTCCTTCCGCCTCAAATTCAGCCTTGGCAGCTACGACGCCAAACTCTTCACGTCCTTGGCGCAGGATATCAAGCATCTTGCGCTCATGAACATTCATGCCGAAAGCAATCCAGAGTATAATTATGCTATCACAAATAACATCACCGTAAAGGAGTTAAGAAGCTTTTTTTGGAATAAAGCGTGTTACCAAACCCTCAAGCTCTTGATCTAAATCCGGACTCATTCGATGCAAGGGGTTTGATTCCATGCCGCCATTAGCACTAATGCGACTAGTGATCTTAGGAGAATATGTCTGTTCAGGATGCAATGGAACCAAAAATAGAGCAGGGCCTTGATGATTCCACAAATGATCAAACTCTTCAGCATCCCACCAATTCTCGTCTAACTCAAAGCAATCAATCCCATAAGCCTCGGCAAGCTTTGACCAATCAGGGAAGCCTAAACCCGAAGAAACATCACAACCCATATAAGCGCCATCAAAGTAATTCTTTTGTGTCATCCTGATCGATGCATAACCATTATTGCAAAACAGGAACATCTTTAGATTGAGATTATTCACTGCCACAGTTGCTAACTCCTGAAGGTTCTGGGTGAATCCACCATCGCCCTCAACGAGCACTGTACGCACCTCAGGGTCAGCAATCGATGTTCCGATAGCACCTGATAGGCCATAACCCATGCTCGCCAATCCCTTATCGGTAATCATCGTCTGACCCTGCTGAAGCTCAAAAGCCTGCATCATTACAGTGAATGCTCCGCCGCTACTACAAGGAACAATGTGATCCGCAGCATTGCAAAGCTTGGATAACTTGATTACCATCTCAAAGGGGTTAAGGTAACCAACAGGTGTGAAATTGCAAGCTTCAGAAATAGGCAATTTGGTTTTAACATCAGAGCAGTAAGAAAGCCAATCAGGGTGACTACCTAAGTCAAAACTGAGCAACTGTTGAATAAAATCATTAGCATTAGCTTCTATGGCTAGATGAAGTTTTGGATTGGCCTTAGCCAGCTCAGCTGGATCAATATCAACCTGAATCACTTTCCCCGCCGGCACAAATTCTTGCCAATTAAAGCCTGTCTGCTGAAGCCCAAGACGGCTGCCGATCGCAACCAAAAAATCTGATTGTTGAATCAGCAGATTGCTATAGCGCTGACCCCATGTATTAGGCCTACCAAAATAATTGGAATGCTCTGCGCCATAGCGATCGGCTCCATTCCACGTCGTCATTACTGGCAAACCAAGAGAAGCAAGCTGAGGCTCTAACTGCTGAGCCTTTACACAAGAGATCCCACCTCCAAGCAGCAAGACAGGACGCTCAGCCTCAGCGATAGAAGCTGCTAATGAATGAACCATCTCACTGTCGATGACAGGAGCAACGTCATCAACATTGTTGCTAGTGGCTTCATCGATGCCAGCGACCCAAGCATCAGGAACTTGCAAAGCTTGAACATCAAGCGGAAACTCTAGAAATACAGGGCCCGGACGAGCCTGCCAGCCTGAAGAGACTTCGGCCAAAAATGCTTGTTGCTCTAATGGTTCTCGCAAGCAAAGGCTCCTTTTGCAAACGGGGGCAGCCATGGCAACACCATTCACCTCCTGAATGCCTAATTGGCGCAAACCAGAGGGAGCAAGGTCCGCCACTTTCGCCTGACCACCAAGGAGAAGTAGCTCTCGGCTTTCTAACCAAGCCCCCGCGAGGCCCGTCAGAGCATTGGTTAATCCAGGGCCTGCTGTGACAAGAGCAATGGCTCGACCCTTTGGCTTTGCTACCTTGCCAGATGAGATGGTCGCATTGTGATACTCAGCAGCCACAACTGCTGCAACTTCATGAACCACAGGCACACAAGTCATCGTCTGCCTAGCTGAATTGAGGAGATGCATAATATTGCCACCCGCCACAAAGTAACAATGGCTATAGCCACTCCGTTTAAGCCATTGAAAAACAACATCTGAATACTTCATCATAATCGATTGGCTAAAGACTTTTTATCTGATAGTTGATCAGAAACAATAACCAAAACCTCTTGCATCGCCTTCAAGATGCGAGCCAACGAATCATCATCGGATCGCAAGCGAATCTCCTCAACACCCAATCCAGAATCAGCCACAGCCGTAGGAACAATCAAGTGAAAATGGCCTGGAGAATGTTTCTTATCAGCCCGAAAAGCTTTGACAAAAACATCGGCATCAAAGACAGTCAATTGCTCAAGCAACAAGATAGGCTTCAAAAGATTCATGCAATGTTGCCAGAGCAAAGAGTCGTTTATCTCTGTACCAACAAATCGTATGGCTGCCATCATCCCAAGACCCACTGCTAAGCCATGGGGAATGGCAAAGGCTGTGGCAGATTCAAGGGCATGGCCCCATGTATGGCCAAAATTAAGCAGCCGCCTCTCCGCCTGATCAAATTCATCTTTTTCGATAAACCACTTCTTAACGGCTAAAGTTGCATGAAGCAAGTGAGCAAGTTGTTCTTCTGTCCAAACTTCAGCAACAACTGGTGATGCTAACTGCTCATAATGCGCGAAAGTTGTCTTGCCTCTACAAAAAGAAATCTTTGCCGCCTCTGCCGCGCCACCTGCCATCTCGACCATCGGTAAAGAGCGGGCAAAAACAGGCACAATATCAATACGACGAGGCGGATGAAAGTTACCGACAAGATTCTTATAAGGACCTACATTAATAGAGCTCTTGCCACCTAAGCAGGAATCAACCATGCCCAAAAATGTAGTTGGGACGTAACTCCAATCAATTCCGCGCATATATAAAGACGCCACAAAGGTTGCAATATCTTGAATGACTCCACCGCCGATCGCCATGAGATGAGAGCCACGGCCGAGACCTGCTTGTTTGAGAGCGATAAACACATCAATGGTGGCAGGCAGTGCCTTGGCATCCTCATTCGCCTCAATCCAGACCACAGGGACATTTGCAGGCAATGGCAGGCGATCACGAAAAAATGCATCCACCAAAAAGGCGTCAGCTTCAAAGCAACATTCGCTCAAATCATTGAGATCCGAAAAAGCAACCTTGTAATTTGCGTAGGAGCTGTGGATATCGAGGGTCAACGGATCAGCCATAACGATTCTCAAGAATGCTTCACACCAATGAAGCCAGCATCAACTGTAAGAAACTGACCTGTGATCGCCCGGTTGGAGGAATCCGCCAAGAACGCTACGGCAGAGGCGATGTCTGACGGTTCAGCGAGGCGACGGAGTGCTGACTGATCAATAATCCCTTGAATCTGCTCAGACGACATGTTGGCGCGAGTCATCGGCGTATCCACCACTCCTGGCAGTACCGCATTCATCAAGATGCCCCGCTCACCAAGATCAAGCGCACACGATTTGACCAAACCATGCAAGGCAGCCTTGGAAATCGTGTAGGACATTTTTCCAGGACGACTTTCTTTCTGCCAAATCGAGCTGACGACAACCAGGCGGCTACCAGCAAGTAATTTTCCAGCTTTCAATAAAGCCGATAGGCTTGAGGCAATAAACACCACATTGGATTGCCAGAGACGCTCTAGATCTTCTAAATCAAAATCAGCAATCACATCGCTACAGTTCAAGCCATGCGCCCAAATCACGACATCCAAAGAAGGCAAAGAAGAAAAGTCACTTGCCTCTTGTGGTCGCTGATAAGCAACCTGCAGGTGATTGTTGATGTCATCATCAGGACCTGAGCCAGCCGTGAAAACACGAAAGCTTTTCTGAGTCATTACCTTTTCAATTGCAGAACCTAGAGCGCCGCGTGACCCAAACAGAAGAGCATTACCGCTCATGAGATCGCAGTATTGAGTTGGCTAATATTATGTTTTTTCTCCTCAGCGAAAGCAGAAATCAAAGCTAATTCTCGATCGATCATTTCCTCTGAGAGGCCTGGATAAGTTCCTAGGAACAACGCTTCTTGCATCAATTGATCTGCCCCTGGCATCTCAGGCATAGCCAATCGCATGGCATCGGGTCGATCCTTACGCAATTGCACAAAGGCAGGCTGCTTTAACAAATTCCCGCCAAACAGCATCCTGGTTCCGACTCCATTTTCGGCAAGATGGCGACCGAGCTCTGAACTGGTGAAAGGCGCCTCTGGACGAACAAGAAGCAAAAAGCCAAACCAGCTGCAATCAGTGCTTGCTCCACTACTGTCCCAAGCGAAAGATCCACTAGAGGATTGAAATCTCGTGGCATGTGTCGGCAGGCAAAAATTAAAGACATCACTCAAGTGATCTAATCCCTGTCGCAATCGCTGCCAATTGCGTTTACGCATCTCAATAAATTCTGGCAACCGGCGAATCTGAATACGGCCGATGGCAGCCTGAGGATCTAGTGGTTTGAGGTTGTAGCCAAAGTGGGAATAAATGTACTTATGGTCATACCCCTTCGGCAGCTCACCCAATTGCCAGTCATATCGCTTGGAACATGTGTTATCACGTCCACTTGGGCACCAACAGTCACGACCCCAATCGCGAAAACTTTCAACGATGCGCCGCAGTAAAGAACTTTCCACGATGTTGACTGCTCCACCTTCTCCCATCGTTAAGTGATGGGGTGGATAAAAACTCTGAGTACTGATATCTCCCCAGGTCCCTGTCCAACGAATTACATGGGCATCGCCAGCATCTAATCCTGGACTGTTCTGATCAAATCCAAGCTCTTCTGCCTGCTTTCTCGGCATGGTGTAACTGCATCCAAGGGCATCGCAGTTGTCCTCAATGAGCCATAGATCATGTTGACGACAAAATGACAACACACTTCCCAAATCAAAGGGATTCCCAAGTGCATGAGCAGCCATCACGGCCTTGGTTCGCCCAGAAACAAAGGCAGCTTCAAGCTGATCAACCTTCAAATTGCCTGTTAAAGGATCGTTATCAATAAAAACAGGAATACAACCGTTCTGAAAAATTGGGGTCACAGTCGTTGGAAAACCGGCAGCACAAGTGATCACTTCATCACCGGGCTGCAGCCTCTGCGACGCAGGGAGCAAATGTGATGTCAGCGCAGACAAGGCCAATAGGTTGGCCGAAGAGCCTGAGTTAACTGCTAGGGAAGCCCGAACCCCCAAAAAACCAGCAAGTTCTTTTTGAAAGGCCTCTCCCTCATTGCCAAGAGTGAGCCAAAAATCAAGAGTGCTGCTGACTGCAGCCTCCACCTCATCTTCAGTAAACACACGGCCTGCATAGGGAATGGATCCTCCTTTTGAATCAAAGGCAGGTCTTAAGGGGTCTCCAGCTGGACGAAAAGCTCGATGAGCAGATGCTGCATAACGGCGTGTCAATGAAAGGATTTCAGCTTTAAGAGCTTCGAGTTCTGCTGGACTCTCCATTGATTCAGAGCTAATGGGAACAGACAAAAACAGCAACCATTACTGAAGGCAAATTATCAGCCCTTCACATAGCGATCGATCTGTTCCAGGCACAATTGGCGCGCATCTTCTCCAGCATGAAAGCGACGATACCAATTCACCGTTTCAGCAATCGTGACCTCAAAACTCCAACGAGGGCTCCAACCAAGCTGATGGAATGCTCTATCAGTGTTTAGATCTAGGCGCCCAGCTTCATGTTTGGCCTTGGGATCGGATTGATCAAGCCATGATCCAGGCCAATGGCTGAGGATTTCTTCTACAAGAGCTGCAACTGGCCGGTTGGCGCTGCGTTCCGGCCCAAAATTGAAGGCGGTCGCAAGCTTGGGATTCTCGTGCAGCTGCTCAGCCAAGGCGATATAGCCACCCAGAGGCTCTAGCACATGCTGCCAAGGCCTTGTCGATTGAGGAGCACGCACGACAATTGGCTCTGCCTTGATCAGAGCACGTATGGCATCAGGAACAATGCGATTTTCAGACCAATCGCCACCGCCAATCACATTGCCTGCGCGCGCTGAAACCAACTTCAAATTGGGCACTTGATGGGGCAAGAGACCACCAAAACTGGCTCGCCAACTCGCAATCGCAAGTTCTGCTGCTGCCTTACTACTGCTGTAAGGATCATGACCTCCGAGGGAATCATTCTCCCGATAGCCGTAATCCCACTCTTGATTGTCGTAGACCTTGTCGGTGGTGATCATCACCGACACACAGGGATGATCCAATTGACGCAAGGCTTCGAGCACATTGCAGGTACCCATCACGTTGGTATTCCAGGTCTGCCAAGGTTCTCGATAACTTCTGGTCACAAGGGGCTGAGCAGCAAGATGAAAAACCACCTCGGGTTGAAAGGCGCGCAGCCGCATGACTAGATGATCAGCCTGGGCCAAATCAGCGCGCTCATCGCATGAAAGATCCGCCGCAATCTCAAGACAGTCGAATAGGGAAGGTCCACCAGCCTGGTCTGGATCAAGGGCATAGCCTTCCACAACCGCGCCCCAATGCAGCAACCAAAGGGCCAACCAGCTGCCTTTAAAGCCTGTGTGGCCACTGAGCCAAACGCGCCGGCCACGCCAAAAATCTGGATTCCAGCTCTCAGCCATCACCATGTTTTCCATGGGGCACGATCATCCTTCCAGAGTTCTTCAAGCAGCTGACGATCGCGCAAGGTATCCATGGGTTGCCAGAAGCCATGGTGCTGAAATGCATTGAGTTGGTCTGCAGAAGCGATAGCTGGCAAGCAATCCCTCTCCCACACGCTTTCGTCGCTATTGATCGTGTCCAAAACCTCTGGCTCCAGAACAAAAAAGCCACCATTAATCCAAGATCCATCACCCTGTGGCTTCTCCTCAAAACCAAGCACCCGCCCCCTTTCAAAAGCAATAGATCCAAAACGACCAGGCGGCTGAACAGCGGTGAGAGTGGCCCAGCGACCCTCAGTGCGATGGAACTCAATTAAGGCCGTTAAATCCACATCAGCAACTCCATCACCGTATGTAAAACAAAAAGATCCGCCATCTAAATAAGAAGCAACCCTACGCAAACGACCACCGGTGAGAGTTGATTCGCCAGTATCAACCAAGGTGACTTTCCAAGGCTCAGCATTCTGTTGATGCACCTCCATTTGATTGGTACTCATGTCAAAGGTGACATCACTACTATGAAGAAAGTAATTGGCAAAGTATTCTTTAATCATATAACCTTTGTATCCACAGCAAATCACAAAGTCATTGATGCCATGTTGCGAATAAATCTTTAGAATATGCCAAAGAATTGGGCGGCCTCCAACCTCAATCATCGGCTTGGGCTTCAAATGGGTCTCCTCTGAGATCCTCGTACCAAGACCACCAGCAAGAATAACGGCCTTCATTACCTAGACCCAAAAAGGCATATTGTAGCGAACGCGCTTCAGCCAATAGCAAACAATCCATATTAAAATTATATTCACAAACAGCGTCGCAAGCTCGGCCCTAAAATAAACATCTCCATCGATCAAAGCTGTACGCAAAGGAGCAAGGACCCGATAGAAAGGATTGATATCTGCAATTAATACCATCTTACCTAAGCCCTCTTTCTGATACAGGATTGGAGAGAGCAAAAAAGTTAATTGCATCAAGATCGGCATCAGCTGAGCCACATCCTTAAAGCGAGAACCCAACACAGCCATCAAAGCCGTTATCCAAAAGCAGAAAAGCATCACATTAATGAGTGGCAACCAAACACTTGTTAATGCATGCAGCCACAGCACCGGCTTAATAAATAGGATCGGAATCATCACAATCGCCAAACTCTGTGCAAATGTCTGAACCTGAAAAGCCCATTCCTCAAGGCAATAAAAAATTGCTGGCAGAGAATTATTGATCAACTGATCACGACGCATAGAAAATAGCGTGCTGGCACTAATAACAGTCAAGCTAATAAAACCCCAGATCGTATAACCCAGTCCCAGATAAACAACATAGTCCCAAGGATTGGCAATATTAAAAACCGCGCCATACACGAGTCCCAAAAGAGCCACACTCAAAAGATTGCTGAGTCCAAGCCAAAAGCTGCCAAAGTAAGTGCGGCTAAATCGCGCCAAGGTTCGCAGCCAGGCGCTATACCACCAGGCCC
>QCLC01000028.1 GCA_003214855.1 Prochlorococcus sp. AG-412-I05
TGCTTAGGATTCTCATCCTCAATATCCTTCAGTAAGGCAACTTTCTCAGCATCAGGTAATGCATCGAAGCGAGTCTGAAGTTCAGCAGTTGATAGATTTTCATAGGCCTGTTGATAACGTCGCCGTTGCTGCATGAAGGTCATATTCCCTGAAACCACTCGAAGTAGATATGATCCCGTCCAGGCGACGACAACCACAACAAGAAGTGATTGAGCAGCGATACCGGCAGAAATACTATCCAGGCCTGCAAATCTCAATACACTGTAAGCGATCCCCCCGAGTATCAAAACAAGAAAGCCCAGCTGAATGACCTTGGCACGCGTCATATGTTCAAACCTCTCCTTGACCATTAAGGCGAAGATTCAAAAAAGGCGCGAATAGAATTAAACCGGGAAAGAACAGGAACACCATTCCGTAGGCGCTTAGACGCTCGAATTTGCCCATACAGTGCCACCTTTTGTTCATCCAGGAATAGAGGAGCAAAGGGACAACAATCAAATAGAGGCCGCCTAACAAGGCATAGGCAGCGAGCACCATCAGCGAGTTGATCGAGATTGGACTGGTGACGGCCTGTAGAAACACTGTCAGCAAACTGCTTGGTGTAAATCTAGGATGCCATTGCGGGCCTTGGCCCAGCCATTGCCGGGGGCATGGCGGAATTGGTAGACGCAAGCGACTTAAAATCGCTTGTCCTGAAAAGGACGTGGGGGTTCAAGTCCCCCTGCCCCCACTGGTGATCATCGCAACGAGCCAAATATTTTCCCCATTTGCGTAGACCTTCAAGTTGCTAGCCAGACCCCAATCAGATCCTTGATTGCCAGCTCGAGCAATGGTGCGATTAATGCGCTCCGATGCGTGCTTTATCAATCGACCGAAACAGACCAGCCCAACAGTTCGCCAGCATGAAATGGAACTAAGTGTTCAGCAGAATCTGCGTTCGTTTGTCCGCTAAAAGTAGCTGGTACAACATGAGCTCGTCGTATCAGTTTGATTGAGGTGTTATTGAGGGGCAAGCCATAGAAAGCTGGCCCGTATTCACTGGAGAAGGCCTCAAGACGATCAAGTGCTCCTTCCTGCTCAAAGACTTCGGCATAACTTTCCATCGCATAATGAGCATTGAAAATGCCACCACAACTACAAGCACTTTCCTTTGCAGAGCGAGGGTGTGGTGCCGAATCAGTGCCCAGGAAAAAACATGGTTTTCCACTTGTCGCTGCTCGACGCAGGGCGAGTCGATGGCGTTCACGCTTGGCTACTGGTAAGCAGTAGAAATCACTACGAAAACCACCGAGAAACATTGCATTGCGGTTGATATGTAAATGATGAGGAGTGATAGTGGCTGCCAGATTCGGTCCACCTGTTTCCACGAACTGAACTGCCTCTTGCGTCGTGATGTGCTCCATCACGACACGAAGATTTGGATAACGCGCTATTAGTGGTGCCAGATGGTGCTCAATAAAAAAGGCTTCTCTATCAAAAATGTCGATATCGACATCGCTCACCTCACCATGAACGAGCAATGGCATCCCAATTTTCTCCATCGTCTCTAGAAGTGAGTTGATTGCTCTTAGATCACTGACTCCCTGCTCGGAATTAGTTGTGGCATTGGCTGGATAAAGCTTGGCGGCGATGAAAACATGCTGTTGATGTCCTTGCGCTAAAACATCTGGAGCCAAACTCTCGTTGAGGTAGGCCGTCATCAATGGCGTAAACGGAACACCAACAGGAAGGGCTGCCAAAATCTGGTCGCGATAGGTTTTTGCTGCTTCTACACTCGTGATCGGTGGCCTGAGATTGGGCATCACGATTGCTCGTCGAAACACCCGAGCTGTGCTGCCTAGCACCGCATGAAGCATGGCACCATCCCTCAGATGGACATGCCAGTCATCCGGTTGACGCAAAATGAGTTGGTCGGGCAAAGAATCCAAAGTCATCAACCCAGAATGAGGTGTAGAGATTTCAGCACCGAAGCAAGACCCAAAAATAAATTTGCTGTGATACACCCTTTCAGGAAGTGCTCCCAAAGATGATGTTTTCGACGCTATGGCTTAGTCATTCCTGAGAACAGACAATGACATTGTGTTCTCAGGAGAGAGGCTTGGCCAGCGCAGAAGAGCAAGAAGCGAAAATTAAGATCATCGGTAGAAGCATTTTGCAGCGTTACGCTTTCTAAGTAGAGCGACATCTGAGAATCAGCGTTGGTTCGATTGAGCAACAGCGAATCTTGCAAGTATGAAGACCAAAACCTTAAGATCCCTTACGCAATCAACCATGATTTTTGAGAGAGAGGGTCAGGGTTTGCGTTCAGATGCAGAATCCCTTTAGTCCGTTAAGATCACATGCCGCAATTCCTTGAACCGGCTTTACAAGTGCTGGCAGGAATCGGCCTGTTGTTTGGGGGCGGAGAACTGTTTGTGCAGGGTTCCGTCGCCCTTGCACTGATCTTCGGTATCCCCGAGCTTGTGATCGGTCTCACTGTGGTGGCCTTGGGCACATGTGCCCCCGAGCTGTTCGTCAGTGTGAGTTCAGTGCTCAAGGGCTCCGATGCCCTGGCTGTGAGCAATGTGGTTGGTAGCAATATTTTTAATGTGATGGTGGTGCTCGGCAGCAGTGCCCTTGTGCTGCCACTCAGGGTGGAAAGTCGTTTGGTGCGTAGGGATGTTCCTCTTCTGTTAACGGTGTCTGCGGCTGTGTGGGGAATGGCTTCAGCAGGTCGTGTGACATGGCAGGCCGGAGTAGCCCTCTTGATAGCTCTTGTGATCAATTCTGTATGGGAAATCCGTACGGCCCGCGAGGAGCCTGATGGAATGGTGGAGGCTGAGCCGCAGATCAATGGCGAAAGCGCTAATGGGGGTTGGATCAAGGCTTGTGTCCGCCTTTTGCTTGGCATCCTGTTGTTGACCGTCGGATCGAAACAGCTGATTCAAGGGGCAAGCGATGCTGCTTCACTATTAGGAGTGAGTGAGACCGTCATCGGACTCACGATCGTGTCTGCTGGCACCTCAATGCCGGAATTGTTTACATCTTTGGTGGCTGCTCTACGGGGTCGCACAGATCTTGCGATCGGCAATGTGGTGGGCAGCAGCTTGCTCAATCAACTTCTGGTCCTGAGCAGTTGTGCCTTGATCTCTGGTGGGACTGGGCTGCAAGTCGATCGCTTGATCATTGAGCGAGATTTGCCTGTGATGGTGCTTACCACGCTTGCCTGTATGCCAATTTTTTGGACCAGGGGACGAATTAGCCGACTTGAAGGAGGGGTCCTCGTAGGGCTCTATGTTTTTTATGTGATCGATCAAGTTCTCCCTCGCACCCTACCCAGTTGGCAGGATGGATTTCGACTGACAATGCTCTGCTTTGTTCTACCGATTGTTCTCGTTATGATAGTGCTACAAACCTTGCTGTATTGGCGTCAACTGCGCAGAGAACGAATAACTCATAGTGTTGATTGATCTAGCAAACACCCTGCTGAAGATGGAGACTAATCGAGTCAACTGATGCGAAGATACCGAATATCATGTTACACGAACATCAGAACATATACATCGCCAAGATCATTGTTTGCCGAGCCCTTATAGCATCCCCCCTAAGGCCTTTCCCGGACCACTTAAATGGCGCAAGTGATCGACTAAAAGGATGTATGGAATTTATCTTCAGCAATATTCCCTAAGTCATGGTGACAAACTCCTCAGAAACCGTGGGATGTAATGCCATGGTGCGATCAAAGTCTGCCTTTGTCGCACCCATTGCTAGTGCTATTGATGCCATCTGAATAATTTCGGCAGCATGTTCCCCCACCATGTGACAACCAAGGATTCGATCAGTGTTGCGATCCACAATTAACTTGAGAAGACAACGGGGGCCCCGCTTCGGCAAGGCCTGAGCCATGGATCGGAAGCGGGCACGATAGACCTTGATCTGATCTTTGCCATAGCGATCAATCGACTGCTCTTCAGTGAGCCCAACCGTGGCTAGCTCTGGTTGGCTGAAGACAGCACTGGCAACGAGATCATGATTGACCTGGCGGGGTTTCTGTCCAAAAACACTGTCGGCGAATGCCCTGCCCTCATCGATTGCCACAGGGGTGAGGTTGATGCGGTCTGTTACATCACCAACAGCAAAGATGTGAGGGATATTTGTGGATTGGTTGGCATCCACTGAAATACGTCGACCTTCTAAAACAACCCCAGCAGCGTCAAGGTTGAGTCCTTGCAAAAAGGGTCGTCGTCCTGTAGCAAGAAGAACCCCCCCACAAGAGAAGTTTTCCCCACTCTGGGTTGACAAGACGAGATCGCCAGGTTGGCCTTTTAGAGCGGCTGGGTTTTCTCCAAAACGAAGATCAATGCCCTTCCCCTGCATTCCATCTTGTACTGCAGTGGAGAGCTCCCGATCAAAGCCACGCAGCAAGTGATCCCCTCGCACCAGTTGGATGACCTCGACGCCAAGGCCATGGAGGATGCAGGCAAATTCACAGGCAATAAATCCAGCCCCCACAACTACTACTCGCTCGGGGAAGCTGCTTTGCATGAACATGTCATCGCTAACCCAGCCCAACTCCGCACCTGGGATATCAGGACGATGGGGACGTCCACCGACCGCGATCAGAATGTGATCGCCGTGAAGTTCCTGTGAAGCATCGATGGCTCCGTTCCTTGAGACAGCCACGCTGTTTGGGCTCGTAAAACTTCCCCATCCCGTCACAAGCTCAACATTGTTTTTGGCTAGCAGATCAATGTGAAGAGCATTGAGACGATCCACTTCCTGACGCACATTGGTTAGCAACACCCCCGCATTGATCTGTGCATCACTCAACTCAACTCCAAAACTGGGGGCAACTTCAAGTTGTTCCCGATAAAGAGATCCGTAGACCAACAGCTTCTTAGGGACACAGCCGCGAATGACGCAGGTCCCTCCAACACGGTCACCTTCAACGATGGCGACCTTGGCACCATGGCTTGCGGCTCGCTTAGCAGCGGCTAGTCCACCAGAGCCAGCGCCAAGCACGATCAGATCAAAAGGATGCTCCAAGAGACGAGGATCACTACATTCATTGTCAACTCCTTAAGAAAGCAACGCCAGGATTACTCAGGGATCATGACGACAATGATCAGTAAACCTGTCAGGACTCATTCAAAAGACGAGTTATGGATTCTCTGCAATCGAGCATTGGCCGAAACTCTTGGCTTATCCAACATCAATGGTTGATCATTTGATTTGAATCGAGAACCTCTTGCCTAAGCACCTACAGGCACTCGAAACAGGCATGATAATGCGGCTTCAAACCAAGGATTTATGCCTCCTGCAGCGCCGACAAAAGCTCTTGACTGGCAGGCCTTAGCAGAGCTAACAGTGCCGGAGGCTGATCGAATCAATGGCCCCACCAATGCCCAAGCCACCTTGCGCCTGTTTGGGCAATCTGAAACAGCTGTAAGGGTGACTCTTTATCGGGACCATCACGCCTGGTGCCCCTATTGCCAGAAGGTGTGGCTTTGGCTCGAGTGGAAGCAGATCCCCTACAGGATTCGCAAAGTCACCATGCGCTGCTATGGGGAAAAGGAAGCCTGGTTCAAAAAAAAAGTGCCTTCAGGAATGCTTCCTGCTCTCGAGCTTGACGGTCGCTTAATCATGGAAAGTGATCAGATCTTGTTAGCTCTAGAGCATGCATTTGGTCCTCTAGGTCATCAGTTGGAGGAACCGCGCACCCTTAAGTTGCGAGATCTGGAACGGCAACTTTTTGGAGCCTGGTGTCGGTGGCTTTGCACAGCTCGATTGAATCAGAGGCAGGAGCAGGCTTGCCGAGAACAATTCCAGATCAAAGCTCGGATGATGGAACACCAGCTGTCAGCAGAACAAGGACCTTGGCTGGATTCAGCTAGCAATACACCAACCAGCCCATGTCCAGGAAGCGCCGATGTGGTGTTTATCCCCTATGTCGAAAGGATGAATGCCTCATTGGCGTATTACAAAGGTTTCAGCCTGCGGGAAGAACATCCCGCCATCCATAAGTGGTTTAAGGCTCTTGAAGAATTGGAGGTGTATCGAGGTACGCAGGGTGACTTCCATACCCATGCCCACGACTTGCCACCTCAGATGGGTGGATGCTGGGTTGCACCTAATCCAAAACAACAAGAACTGGCAGAAGCTATTGATTGTGGTGAAGGCCTTGGGGAATTGGAAACCAGCTGGGCTGATCCAGAGAACTCAAAGACGCGGCCCGAGGCTCTTGCTCTGTCAAGGGTGTTGAAGCATCACCAACGACTTTTGGAACTCAACCCGCTTGGAGCTATTCGCTTTGATCAACCCTTAAGGGCTACGCTCACACGTATGGCTTTAGGGGCCTCTTGCTCACCAGATCCAGGCAGTGCTAGAGGATTGCGCTACCTCAGGGATCGCATCTCAGTCCCGCGAGACATGCCACTCATGTCAGCTCGACGGCTGCGTCAAGCCCTTGAGCAAACAGCCCAGCTCGATAGCCCTGAGATGGGCGCTTCAATTCCGATTTACGATCGCTTTGATCAGAATCCCCAGCCTTTTCTTACGAGCTGATGCAACTGATTCCTTCAGCATTGGCTACGGCGTTTTTATGCAAAACAAGGGTTCAACATTGTGTTTCACCATTTCGCCAAGGAGCTTGGCTGAAAAGAGTTCCATCAAACCGATCGCTATCAGATCAATCAAGCCATAGACGGTTGCAGTCTTGGTAAACTATCTTGAAATGCAGAAGTTTGCTTCTTTGGGCTTATATCCCTCTAAAAGATTCTCTCAACATGCTTTTCAAATATCCTGAGGAAAATAATTTATCCGATGAATCACTTGATCCGTTTGATCTTTGGCCATATCGATCTTTGGACCGCATTGATTGCTTTGCTATGCGGGGCCCTGCAGGTACGCCGTAGTTGGAACGTCAGTCGCTGGTCGGAAGCAACCCTGCTCTGGATCGCCTTTTGGGTCATGGGTCTAGGGGGACTGTATGGATTCGCAATGCATATAGCGTTTGGCCAGTTCATCGCCGAGCAGATTGGCTGGCCTAATAGCCCATTCCAGAATGAAGTGGCATTCGCCAATCTCACCATTGGCATCCTTGGGTTGAGTAGCTTCTGGCGGCGAAGTCGTGACTATTTGCTGGCCTCGATCGTTGCCTATGCCAGCTGGTTCTTCGCGGATGGGCTCGGGCATGTTTATTCGCTGGTTGTCCAGTCCAATGATGCTCCCTCCAATGTTGGAACAATCTTGTTTACAGACCTTTTAATGCCAATCCTGGTGGTGATTTTGTTGTGGCTAAGTCGCGAAGAACGAACCCGACTAAAAAGCTAAGCCCAAAAAACACTTTCGATTCGTTGTTGCAAGCTCCGCTCCCTTCAAAAACACTGCTCACATCCCGTTGATAACCCTAGGAAAATGAGGATGTGGCAGAGCTTGCATAAGCTCTCAGTCTGCTGACGATGGAGCTTAAAATCATAACGAAAAAAACCTTCTAAAACTCTTTTACCAGAAAATCATCTAAAAAGAGGTAGAGGTAAAAACCTAATAACAACCTCAGTTCAGTAGTAATGTCATCGACACCTGAAAGCCAGCCTGATCAAAGCCAGAGCGTAATTCTCAAACCTAGCATTCGCTTACCTGTATTGGTGTACGTTATTGGCCTGGCAATGCTACCGCTCCCTCTCCATCCTTGGGCGACGATTGTGGTTTGTGGATTCGCAGTGTTTTTGCTGGTGCAAGCTTATCTGCTGCGTTTGGAATTAACCGACAAAGATCTCGTGATATGGCGAGTAGACGAGGAGATACGCCGCTTCCCATTTGCCAATTGGCTGGCCTGGCGAATGTTCTTGCCGGAAATACCAGGGATCTTGTTCTTCCGCGAAGTCAACAGCCCTCATCTGTTGCCGATCCTGTTTGACCCTGTCATGCTTTTAGAACAGTTGAGGCTTCGAGTTGGAACTCTCGAGGTGCCTAACAAATCGGACTAAAATAATTCAGCAGATTAATAAGATTCTGGGTAATGACATTTCAACTCTTCAATCACTAATTTCAGATGAATGCATGAAACTGCAAACACCAATCTTTGAAAACTACTCGTCAATTCCGTTACTTATCTATGATGGCGGCTGTCCTTTTTGTCTCCACTTTGCAGAATTGAGTGAGTTGTGTAGTGGTATTAAGGGGTTGGAGATATGTGATGGACGAGCAGAAAAGCCTTTGCGAGATAATTTAAAATCTCGAGGCTTAGATCTCAGTGATGGAGCCATATTAATCGTAGGTGATGAGGCTTTTCATGGGGCTGAGGCCATTCAGTGGCTATGTAAAAAAATGGAACCATCCGCTCAGCTATTATCTGTTCTTAAGACTTTGATGTCTTCACCATTTCGCGCGAGGCTAATATATCCTTTCCTAAAGCTGGCCCGGCGAACAGCACTGGCTTACAAGCAAATACCATTAGATCCAGATTAGTTAAAGAAGTTATTAATCTTGCTGGTAAATATCGGTGATCCACTTAATTTAATCAGGCCAAAGCACTGGCTTCTGTCACTTTCAGCCACTAAACTTTATTGTCCTTGCTTTTGAGAAGCTGTAGCCTAAGAATTCATTGGATATCTATGGTTTTTCAGGTACATCTATTCTATTTGAAATGGTCACTAATATTTCTCTGAGTGAGTTGCAAGGATTGATTCTTTAGGGAGTGCGATTAGACTGCTTTTAGTACTTCACGATTATCCTGTCTCCATCAGGTGATTGATACACTTTTTCAGTCACCTCTCCTTTGTCAATAATGATTGTCACCACCCTAGAGCCCTCTGGGATTTGAATAGTTTTTTCAGTTTCTACTTTTTCATCAGCCTCAGGTTCAATGGCTGGATTGTCTGAAGGATTCTCAATTGGCTCTTCAGGCATGGTCGGAATTCACTGCCTTTAGAGCATAGCTGTGAGAGTCAAAAGTGAGAGATTAAACCAAGGAAAGCGTTAAAATACTTGTTAATGGCAAGTTCAAATCTCTAAAAGTTTTTCACTGATGCTCCAAAGCCTTTGACGGTCTACTTCCCTAAGTGCCAATGGGGCAATGCGGCAAAGCTTCGGGTAACCCCTAAAGTTAAATCTAGGTCCGTATTGTTCGCCGCCTTGAGCAGTTGGCGCGGTTGCTGAATGTAATTGCGGTAGGGATCCCATTGCAGCGCTCTGAAACATGGGATCCATTAACCGATAAGCAAGGCCTTCCGGCCAGGATTTGTTCGCAGCAACAGATTTAGGCTGCAAATTAGTGCGTGCAAGACCTGGATGTGCCAACAATGATGCGATCCCACTTGCTGCCTTGCGCACTCGCTTGTCGAGCTCTAAGGCGAACATCACATTAGCAAGTTTGCTTTGGGAGTAGGCCGCCCAACGGTCATAGTGCTTGATCCCTTGAAGATCGTCCCATGCGATTTGACCCATGTACTGTGCGCCAGAGGTGACGGTTACAACCCTTGCTCCATGTTGCTTTGCGAGTAAGGGGAGGAGCTTTAGTGTCAATGCCATGTGGCCAAGATGATTCACGGCGAACTGAAGTTCAAAGCCCTGTTTGCTGAGGGTACGAGGAGGAGCCATCACTCCAGCATTGTTGATTAGCAGGTCCACTCGGCTATATTTGCTTTCTACTTGCTCAGCTGCACGCCTAACGCTCGCTAAATCAGCGAGATCCAACTCAATGAGATCAAGCTTTGCGGAATCATTATTCTCGAGAATAATTTGGCGTACAGATTCACCTCTGGGTAGTGAGCGACAAGCCATAATGACTTTGGCACCCTTGTTAAGCAATGCCTTTGCGGTCTCAAGACCCAGCCCACTATTGGCACCAGTTACTAATGCAACCCTTCCTTTCTGATCAGGGATATCTGCAACTTTCCAACCCATCAGGTGGCTCCCTTATCAGCGATGATACATAAAGTAGAGCATTGAAGCCTAAACTGCTGCATAGAATCTTGAGAAGGGCTTGTCATTTCTAAATGGTTGGACGGCCCTTCTCAATTCGCTAATTGATCCCATAAGCATGGCAAGCAATGTCGTAAAGTCGATTGTAAAAACTTCTTCGCCAAGGATCGAGACTTCCTTTTGCTTGATTTAGTCATAAGTTCAATCTTCATCGAAGAGGCTAAGATCAGATATTGTTGTATTACATACCACCTCAATCTTTATATTGCCGGAAGCTTTTCTAGTCAACCACACAACTCATGCCTAGCTGCAATGATATTTAAGATCAGGACATATAAGATAAGTGATTTTTTGCTCTTCTTGCATAGATCTATATTTTCGACGTAGACAATCTATCAAGCCCACTTAAGCTTGCACTCAGTTTCGGGCTGAAATGGCTTCAAGTAAGTTGCCAACTAAAAATGATCTTTGCAGGGTTAGAAATTGTGAGTTATAATCAACCTTGCAGCTATATTTGAGCATTTTGTTCAAGCGCTGGGAATATGAGTAATGCTGATTTTAGTTACTCTTGGCAGTGAAACTTGTCTTAAAATTATTGACCTTTGTAGGCATCGAGGCTTATTGTCTGATAAGTGTTATCTTGGTTAATCTTTTATTTTCTGATCTAGATGAAAACAAAGCTTCCTTCTAGCAACGCGATGAAGCGGGCTTAGACTCTCCATGCCTTTGGTTTGATCAATATTAGAGTTTTGCAACGAGCTTTATTGTTTTGATTTAAAATTGTGCAGCAAAATGGACAGAGCCAATGGATTTATGGAACAACTTCTTATTGGCAGACGCAGGGCTGATGCTTGTAGGGATACCCCTGTTTTTCATTTGGAGAGCAGGAAAAAATAAAGCAAGCAATCAGCATCATACAAAATAATGGGCCGCTTATTGAATGAAATTAAAGCAGCTAATCAGCTGGTGAATTATGGTTCAGTATTGTCATCGTCCTGTATTTCGACTTCATTAAACTTAGAGAGGATATGGGTCTCGATATCCAACACAAAAGACTGAAGTCTGCGGTATGAATTACTAATAAATCGTTTGTGAAAATTGTTGCCAGGAAACGAGATTCGTTTGTAGGCAACTTTTCTAAATTGCCATGATTTATTATCGGAGTAGCGATTCATCCAGAATTGATTTGATGCTTCTGTGGAGTCCTCAATTGTCTTGAGGATATTATGCTCCAGCATGTCTTTATTAAAAAGATTCTCATTGCGAATTAGGGCGCATCCAGTAGATCTATCAATAGCGGCCATTCTGACATCATATAAATTTGGTGAGTCCTGAGCAGCAATTACTAGAATCAAATCTTCAGTTGTTAGAAAAGTAGAGATAATAGTCTTGTCTAGGATTATCTCAAGAAATTCACTCTTCGTATCCAAATCATCAAGTTTTGCACAATAGATGTGCTCCGTTTCAGGGGAGGTCATGAAAATGACTGACTTTGGATCAAGCCAGAAATCAAGATCAGCTTTTTCAATATTTGGTACACCTTTATTCTGATGGGATATACAAGCAAGACATTGTTTAACTGTATCGTTTAGTTCATTTAGGAGGGTCTCAGGCATGTGATTGAAAATGTAATCGTTGACTGTTCTTGCTGTTAGGTGTAAGTATTCATACTGTAGTATGGCCTTGGCCGAAAGATTGCATTTCCGGTATTTTTTTGTTCGCAGGTTTACAGCCTCTTATGCAGCTTATTGCATAAGTTCTGCCTGGGTTTAAGGTGAATCATTTTATCGTCGCATATGCCAATAACAAATCTAAGTTGATTCTACATAGTCAACTGGCTTCCGACTATGGTGAGAATCCAGCAGCAAGAGAAATTATTTTAGCAGTATCATTGTCTTAGATTGTGCCATGTCATCTGCATGGTTTCCGTGTTAAACTTAAACAAGCATTTATGTGCTTTGCCAAGCTTCTTTTTTGTGACTCCACAGAAGGCCGAGGCGGTAGCCTTAACAACATTGTGCCTTCACCCATTCTGCAGCATCAGCATCTCCCAGAGAGGAGGCCTGCCTCCAATCAGAACAAGCACCCTCTAGATTTCCCGCCAATTCTTTGGCAATACCACGATTTCTATAGGCAGCAACATTCTTAGGGTTAATTACTAGTACCTTCTCATAGGCTACAATTGCACCTTGGTTATCACTTAATGCAGACTTTGCAAGACCGCAACCAATGTAGGCATCTTCATATGTCGAGTTAATATCTATTGCCTTGCTGTAATCATTAAGTGCGGCTTGATAGTCACAAAGGTTGTAATTAGCTAGGCCCCTGTAGTTGTATGCCTCGGCATAGTTTGGATTGACTTCTATCGCCTTGGTGTAACAGTCGATCGCTGATTGATTGTTACCTCGCTTTTGTTCTGCATTACCTTGGCTGTAATAATCAAATGCACCTTGACGACTTCTGTCTTCTTCATTGCTAAAATCATTTGCAATCTTATTCTCAACTAAGTTTTTATTTTCACCAGCCTCGTTAATCGCAGTGATAAGTTGTGGTTTTATTTTTAGCGCCTTCTCATGGTCAGTAACTGCTGCTTTCCTTCGGCCCAGCCTATCCATTAAATTGCCGCGATTGTAATAGGCAGAAGCAAAAACTGGCATGGCCTCAATTGCCTTTGTATAATCAGAAATTGCCCCTTTGATATCATTAATATTTTTTTTGCTAATCGCTCTGTTGTAGTATGATTTTGCATGATTTGGATTTGCAGCAATTGCCTTAGTGTAATCATAGATAGCACCTTTGTGGTCGCATAGATTGACTTTAGCAATCCCCCTATTGTAATAGGCAGTTGCCTGTTGTGGATCTAATTCAATAGCTTTCGTGTAGTCATCGATTGCCCCTTCGATGTTGTCCGAGTGTCTCTTGACAACACCTCTATTGATGTAAAAGCTGGCATCGACTCCGTTGATGTCAATGGCTTTATTGTAATCATTCAGCGCACTTTTATAATCGCCGAGTTCATCTTTTGCATTCCCTCGATTATTGTATGCAATGGCATTATTTGGATTGAGCTCAATTGCTTTGCTGTAACTATCAATTGCCCCTTGATAATCCTTTGAACGAAATTTCTTTTCACCATCTTTGAAGTAGTCATTTGCACTTTGCACAGATAAGGAATGATTGGACGACTCATTTGTCATGGCTTCAGGAGTCTCTAGCGCCACTTCTGTTGGATTCTACTAGCCTTAGCCAAACTTCTCGCAGTATTTTAACTCAAACATTGTGAGGACAGGCTTTACAGTCGTCAACTCTGTGCCTGCGCGATACCCTAGGATTCTTAAAGATAGTTACACAAATACTGCAGTGAAGACGGCCAATCATGCACGTCATCGGATCTGAATGTTAGACAGCATCCTTTTGCAATGGTCCAGCCAGTTCAGAGATCAATTTTGACGTTATAACAATGCTTTTGATAGCTATTTTGAATCCAAGCAACATATGTCTAGTTTTCTTCCCTTTGTCAGACTTTGCAGATCAGTTATTTTGACCAGCTACAAATTATTCAGGATCTAACTTTTGATGAGTTATTTTCGAATAAGCTTCTGATGAACTATTTTAGATCATTCGCTGCTCTCCAATCCATAGATACTTTATCTCTGCAAGAAGAGCATCGTCGATTTCCTTTTGGCAAGCAGTATTTTGATGACATCCACAGTGAATGCCTTAACTGTTCCCATTGAGATCTTCCACTCTGCTGGCCAGCTCAAGGTTTTTTTTAACCCTCCGCCTTTTAGGGGGGGGGGTCACGTTCTTACTGGCTTTTCACCTTATCTTCCCGCTTAGTTACCTTTTCTATTTGTATTTATCTCGGCTACCGCTGACTTCCTAGTCACAACAGCAGCCTATCTTGCTGGATCTAGGAATGGAGCGAGGTTTTGAATACGATGCTGTATAAACCAGTTAAATAGAGAATCCCCAATTGATCATGTGTACAACTTATGACTGACCTCGATTCAAAGAAGCTCACAACACCTCAGATGAAGCGTTGTCATCTCAATCCCTCCTTGGCGATCTTGCCAACAGGACTAGCAACCTTCTCAACTATCTACTTCGCGATTCAGATTGAGACGATTGCCCAGTAGTCACGATTCTTTCATCGGTGTGTCCAAGAACTAAAAGCAGACCCTGATGGTGAACTCGAGACCAATTGGATGCAAGTCCAGATCTGCAATGGCGGCAAATAAGTATGCCGTGGACAGCATGTGAACAGGCCAAGAGGAAATCATGTGGAAGAGGGGCCTTCCACTCGAACCTCTCAACCATGTGTTGATGAACCTGTGATAAGCAACAGCCAATATCTCCCAGCCTACGTGTGCTGAGCTGCGATCGCAATCAGCTATCTTTTAAAAGTCTCCCCCATCTATTGGTAGGATTAAATGTTTTCAAATAAAAGACGCGCGCTAGGCGGATTAAGAGCTTTTTTTTAAAATTTTAGTTTTTAGAAGCCAATTAAAATTTCACCACCAATTCCTGGCCCACGACGCAATTGATAAGGGCGATAGACGGGTCTATAGACGATGCGATAGGTGGGCCTATGGATCGAACGATGGTCAATCGGGTCATAACGAAGTGATAGAGGAAAGTTAACAGGTCTCTGCTGGCGCATTACTACACAGCCGCGCTAACTGTGGGAATAGCTCCAACCGCGGCCACAACCATCAGCTGCTTGTGCTGTAAAGCTGATGGCTAGTGCTGATGTTGTGCTAATCACTGCTAGTGCCATAGCAGCAAGGGCGGATTTGAAGTTCATTGGACGGTGTTGGTTGTGGGGGCTGCATGTCCCAGATGAACACACCATCTGCAATCAATGATTAAGCTGATGAGCTCACTCACTTACTCATTGCTGTGAGCTTGCACATTGAGTACTTTTAGAAAAAAAGCTATTGCTATGACTTGATTTAGCTGCATAGGATCGATGCTTTTCAGTCTTGCAAAAAGGGTTACGATTGCTTTAGAGATCCCATGCATGAATCAGCTCTACAAGATGCCTTCCCATGATGCAGCCCATAGTCTGAGCAGGTGTTTTTACTCTTAGCGCCATGTTCCCCTCCTGGCTTGAGATCAAATAGGAGCCCGAGGATGCAGCTACCCTGAAAATTAGTCCTGGACTTGAGGGCATCCGACGCGGGTGCCCTTTTTAATCCAATGGATTTGACGCCGTTCAATGGAGAAAGAATGCTCTCTACAAGATTTTGAGCAAGCTCAGCGTTGGTTTGGAGGCACGTTAAGGGATAACTTTTTTGCGTTGCTACCCCATTGGGAGACCGCTGAACTAGCCCTTAAAGTATCAATGTGTCATTATTTGCGGACAATTTTCGAATCTCTGGCTAATAATAGATTAGTTACGAAGTGCTGAGTGGGATTTCCACATTGTCCTTTATGCGTTGGAATAGCATTTCTATCCCTTCTTCTAGTTGTGACGCGTGGTCTGATGCTTTGGCAACTTAAGGACACTTTTTCGGTGGCTGTCTAGATAAAAAGTTCTCCGTGAATTCAAATTCTGGGTATTTAAGTAGGTATGGATTTAGATTCAATTGGGGGTTAAAGAGCTTTGTAAGCTTACGCTAAAGAACTGTCAAGCTAGGCGCAAGTTATTAAGGCCCATTGGCAAATCTATACCAAATTTCTTCAGAGGGCTTCTACTTCTTCAATCTTCATAAGTAAATCTTTTGGGCAGATTGTAGAATTTGGCACCCTACTGGTAGAGCATGATTGCTGCCCTTCCATTCAAATAGGCTCAACTGCGTGCAGGAGAAGATGACTTAGACTTGCGCAGTAATCAAAAGAATGCAGAGCCTTTTATTTCGATCATTCAATATACTCATTAGCTCCAATGAATTAAAACCAACCTTTTTATTGCTAAGAAGACATGCCTTCTCTAAGGCTAGTAATAAGCATAAGGATTTTTCAATAGCTCGTCGGCTAGATAGAGGTCCAATCTTTAGCTACTGCTAAATACTCCATATAGCTTCAAGACTTCGAGGTAGAGTATGGCACTAAGTGAGGTCATTACAACGATTACGGAGCCGCCAACTTTGACGAGTTTTTTGTCTGTGTTGACTTGACAAGCCTTGATCGAAGCTTCGGTTGCTCCGAACGGTAGAATGATAACACCCAGGATTACAATTGCGATGATTCCAATCACGATTTGACTGCTAACTGTGCTGTTGCTAAAAGTATTGACTGGGACATCTAATACCTTTCTGGCTGATTCCATCAGCTTTTCAAAGTAACCTTCTTGGCTAAGCTCGAATAGAGTTTTGAATTCAGCCAACATTTTAGATTTTCGATAGTACACTCAGTTTAATCTGGCATAAGCATGATGGTTTTAAAGGTTAATCAGCGGTTAGATAAAGCAATGATTAATAGGTCTTTCTACCCATGACCCATTGTTGATGCGACCAAATGTGTTAATCAATGCATCTCTAGCGGCTGCATCAATGCTTTTAATCCAAATGACTCGCATTGGCTGGCTTTGGTTCAGCCTATATCTTTTAGTTATGATTGATGAAGTAAAAATGAAAAGCCGCAAGAATAGATTGGCTAGGCTAAATTTGCTTTATTGTCTAGCGGCAACATGATCGACTTTCGCAATCGAGCCAATGCGTCGTTCAATTTATTAGATCAGCATCGATCCTGTTTTCTCTGATGATATTGGCAACAGTCTTGAAGTCTATTCACGCGCTAGCTGTTGGAGTAGTACAGCAATAAAACTGCTGCTTTTGCAGGGGGTGTGAACAAATAAACGACAAATGATAACAGGCTAATTAGGTTTTAACAGGACTATCATTTTTTTGATCAGCGCAAGCTGATGATGAAATAGTGGAATGAGCAACACTACCTAAGTTTGGTGCAATTGCATTTATGGTTAAAGAAAAGCTTTACTCTCTCCTCATCATTAAATTAATAATCGCTTCAGCTTCTCCTGGTAAGCGGTTGGTTAGCCCACAGTCAGGTATCTTTGATTTAGTTATGGCTTAAAGAGGTCATGAATCAGATGCGTAATTTGTCTAGTTATTTTTTGTCCATCTTTGTTGCTGCAATACTTGTGTTCGCTTCTTTTCTCAGTCCCCCTCCAGCCTTCGCCGACGATTTCGAGCTGTCCCCTGCGGTATCGGAGGTGGGCGAAACTTTCTCCGATAAGTACTGTGTTGCGATCGCAGACGGAAGCCCTGCAGATCAAGCTGCCTTAGTTGCTGGGCGTCAAATGATAAGTAGCTTAATGCGCTCAGGTGCTTTAAAAGAAGTCATGGCAGTTCCAAAAGAAGATATGGCTTCATTCATCGCCTCAAATATTTTCGAGGCATGCGGAGATAATATTGAAATTTCTGAGTTGGAGCTTAATGCTTCTATCCTTGACCTGGCAAATCAAGGACCTAGGCAATCTCAAGCCAGGCCTTTTAACCCTTCTTCACTAATCAATAAAAACCTAAATACATAGTCCCTAAACAAGGTACTCATTCAACCCAATAGCAGAGAACTTCCATCATCTTCGGCTATTAGGATGTATTCATATAGATGAAGCAAGAGTCAGATTTGATTGAAATAAGGGAAAGTATCTATAGAAGACAGACTCACAATCTTTACTTTCCAACTTTTAGGTTTATAAGAGTCGAATAACTCCTTTGTATTTACTTGTCGTAAGCCATATCTTTGCTTGGAGTTTAAAATTCAAGCTAGTCTGACAAATAGGCTGCTATTATAAAATTAGCAAACCATCTCTCATCTGTTGACCCCATGATGCGTACGTCTGATTATAGAATCGCTGAAGGAGCCTAACATGTCTAAGGATAAAGAGTTCGTAATTAGCAAGGATAGTCTGCGTGCTTCATGGGGAAATGTTCCTATCTCAGTAAAAATTTATCAGCAGATTCAATCCTATCTCCTCCAACGTCAATCGAAGGGATTATCAACTGATGTCGATGAATTGATTAGTACTGCTACAGATGAATTTCGTGATTTTCAGCAGCGTCCAGAGGTCAAGGTGGCTCTCGAATTGGTCTTTGCGGATCTTGAATCCGATCTGGCTCTTTCAGGATTAAGTAAAGAAGAAAGGAGGCAAGCAATCGTGATTAACTTTGCCATCGCAAACTACCTCAATAATTTCACTGGTAAATGATATCTTTGTCTCTATGTGATAATTAGATAGCCTTATAGGAGAGTCATATGCATCCATAAACTACTTTTCGGGTGTTTGTCAATAATTTTAAGCCACATTCTCGTTCCAACCCGTCAGCCCTATCTCGATTCTTGCCGCGACGCCGCAATTAGCTGCCAATGATTAATTCTCTGCCTCCTGTGCAGCTTCAAATTCAATGCATAGCATTCGCTTAGCCCTACTACTAACCATTTGGAATCTTTAACGCAGCAAGCTCGGTTGGCTTCCTTCTGCTATTGATTAACTTCACTCAATAGAGTTTAGGCCTCCCCTTGAAAACTTTGATTATCGTCAAGCGTCTTGAATGTCCGGCTGGTATCCATCATGATTATAGTATTATTGTATTTCGCTTCTCTGTAAATTAAACACAGTAACTTGAAATTATTTCAAATCTTCATCGCTGCTGAGTGTTAACCAAAAAAATTTCTGCTTAAAGCTGTTTTTTCTGCTTGACCCTCATCAACAGCTAATCGAGCCACAACTTGATGCATTCTTTGATGCCAAGCACGACCCATAGGCCTTAACCGCGAACTTCTGATGTGCTTCTCTTAGCATCGCTATCAACACTTCTTGCTTGTGCGACGGCACAATCGAGATCAGCTTGCCATTGCATAAGGTGCATATGTGAAAACTTCTACCCTTTTGCTCCAATTGTTATGAGCACTCTAATGCCCGTGGATGGGACTTGGGTGTTGATCTTGCTGCAGCCTCTTAAACGATGGGAAAAGAGTCGAGGCTGTCTTGTTGGAATGGAAAGAGCTGATTTGCTTCAGAACTCCGAAGCGCACTGGTGATTTTGCATGGATCGGCTTTGAATTCGTCAAGGTAGTCACATGGATGCTTTACCCAGCCACCATCAACGCTCTAGGCAGTGGACTTTCAGTCGTTCACTTCTATGTGATCCACTACGATCTCGGCTGCGTCAGTGGCAACAGGTACGAACTTGGGCGCGTTTGATCCGTGAGGCTGAGGCCCTTTGGCATGTGGATGTGAGGGAACTCAGACGTTTGGGTGCCTTGGAGTTGTCCCAGTTGCTTGAGGAGGTTCCACCTAGCCAGCGGCGACGAGTTAATCGTTGGTTGCATCGCTATTCAGTTGCAACCAGGTTCCAATCAACTGGTTTGGAGCCCAATTGCTCTGAACGGTCATGAATCGTCGATGTCTCGCTAGGAACAATGTTCCAGTAAACCTTTTTATTTTTATTGTGCAATACTAGTTGATAAAGCCTTCAAAGATTGATGTCACCTTAAGCCTTAGGTTACACGCTCCCCTTATATCAATGGACAGTAATACTTTTTTAGCCTTTAGATATACGTGCTTTCAGACATATATTGTTGTTTTTGCTTAGCACTTAGTTGATTTCCAGTCAAGCCTTTAATTAGCTCATTTCTAGGAGATCAATTGTTTAAGCTTAGACCAGTCCTTTTAATTTGTTGATTACAGGACTCGTCAACGGTCGAATCATGGGTAGTTTTGCTAGCCATTGCGGTTAGCTATTGCAGATTGAGTAACTAATAGGCGAGTAACGGTCTTGATAGCCGAACAAGCATCGCTTGCAATTTTTTTTATTGTGCGCCGACTCTATGGTTATTTTGCTTGGATTGTTCATTGACTCTTGAATAATTCCATTGACAAAACCTATATAGATGTTGATGAATCAAAAAAGCCACCTCTCTCATGAGAAGTGGCCTGAAGACTGAGATCTCAGTCATGCACGGAATCGGAGCGGCGGGATTTGAACCCACGACCCCTACTACCCCAAAGTAGTGCGCTACCAAGCTGCGCCACGCCCCGGCTTAGTGAAGCTATCACAGGGGATTGCGTTGCCTACTGGTCGATCTAATCCGTTTTGAAGGCAATCTTCTGCTCAATCGCCTTAAGAGTCGCCTTGACAGCTGATCACGGCTTTCGCTCGCGTAGCCCCATAGCTTGAGCTGATGCGCCAGCTGTCTCAATTCAGAAAAGTTCATTGCTGCCAATTGCAGCTCAGGCAACGTTCTCCATGCGCGCGCCCTCATAGGAAGCTGACCTTCGCTGGTGCTGTTTCCTATGTTCAGGCTGACCTCAGCTAGCCACTCGGGAATGACCACCATCAGAACTGCGATTAGCCCATAGAGCTCAACCAAGCCCTTAGGGAGCGGAAGAAACCTGCGTGGCTGCTGTGGGTCTGATGGTGAGGGCAAGATCAGCAACCTGATGCTGAATCCTGACCACTTTGCCACTTCTACAAGGGCTCAGATGGGCAGGGGTGGTTAGATCTGTAAGGATCCTGAGGTTGGCTCTGGGGCCTCCCGCCACTGTAGAGCTGGTTCTTTCCCCTGTTGACCGGCAGGCCTCAAGGAGAAGATCAGGCAGAAGACAATCATTAGAGTGGCAGCTAAGGCAAGCATTACCAATCGATCTGGTAAGGGTGGCTTCATTGCTCCATGTTGGTGATCTGCTTGCTTGAGTTGTAGGTTATATGAAATTTGAATGGGAAAAGTTATTTGAAAGCGGCTGCTTCCCTTTATGAGTATTTCTGGTCACACGTATCAAAAGAAATGATTAATGATCAATGAGAAGATTTTCTTTGCTTAGAGCAACTTTGGCTCTGGCTTGCCTGTTGACTTCATTGCTTTTCCAGGTGAAGGGCATGGAATTGAAGACCTGAGAAAGTCACTGGCAATTTATGCAGTTATTGACAAGTTTCTTGCTAAACAAATTGGTGGAAGGGTTGAACCAATTGGTGAGTAATTTCAAGATTCATCTATGCAATAGCAAAGAAAGTCCGGCGCCGGAGGCATGATCAATAAGTAAATAGAATTACTGCCAAAATTCTTTAAATGCCATGGATGTAGAAACGCTAGGAAGTTGTCTATGACCTTTCAACTGCTATGATTTAAAATTTTGAGCATGCTTCGACTGACTTTCCCGCTATCTGAATGACTTCGACATTTATCTAGCCATAAGACTTTATTGCTCGGAGAAAAGTTGAGAATGATTGCATTGTTTATGCGGTTGATGATTGATTAATTGCAAGAAAAGTTTGCCAAACTCGACGCCTCCTTTTGTGTATTGTTGAAGCTTTGATCGTATGTCTTGAATTGACTTGTTTTAAGATTAAGCCTTTTAGGCATACTGTTTATTAGAGCTTGATTATTTCATTTCCAGATCTTAGAACGCAATGACTAACTGACCAATCATATTCTTGCCAGATACTTGCTGGTAATTTAAAGTTTGCACCTGGGAAATCATTTAGAGCAACCTGAGTAGGCATTGCAGAACAGTATGGTCTACTTCCGGGTTTTGCTAGGTATTGCTGGTGATAGGACTCGGCATAATGGAATTGTTGATCGGCTTTGATTTCAGTTGTAATTGCTCCAAAACCACCCTTGCTTAAGAGTTGCTGATAGCTGTCTCGACTGGCTTGCGCAAGCTCCATCTGCTGAATTGTGGTGGTGTAAATCGCCGATCGATATTGACTCCCTCGATCATTACCCTGGCGATTTCCTTGCGTGGGGTCATGGCATTCCCAGAACAACTTGAGGAGGTCGCTGAAGTCAATGAGGGATTTATTCCACACCACCCGTACGATTTCCGTGTGTCCGCTACGTCCTGAGCAGACCTCTTGATAGGTCGGTTGCTCTTGATGGCCACCGGCGTAACCCACTGCCGTGGTGATGATCCCAGGCAATTTCCAGAAACCCTTTTCGGCTCCCCAAAAGCAGCCACAAGCAAACAGAGCCTCTTCCTGATCTGTGGTTAGCGGGTCATGCAGTCCTGAGCCTAGAACGGCGTGCTGCTCAGTTTCTGAGGCAACTGGAGCCTCTTTTGAAGCCTTTGGGGTTAACCAGGATGGGAACATCAAATTCAGGCAATATTGCTAACCATAGGCAACTTCTTTTGGCTTTAGATGCAGGTGGTTATGGAGTCCTGTCACGAAGCGCAACAGGAGGGGGGTAGGCCTAAAATAAGGAGCATCTTCAACAGGATAGAGCCAATCTTGCTTTGATTAGATGGATTCAAAATACCCATCGCTA
>QCLC01000029.1 GCA_003214855.1 Prochlorococcus sp. AG-412-I05
TGGGTGAGCTGCGCTCAAGGAAACCCATGCCTCGCAGCATGGCCTTACTGATCTGCTTGGTCGGTCTTGTGCTTGTTGTGAGTATGGCGACCGCCATTGTGGTGCCCCCCTTTACAGAGCAATTTCACCAATTGCTTTTGCAACTTCCTTCAGCAGCGAAGGAACTCTGGAAGCTGGCCATCGGCGCCATCAACCAAACCTCTGCAATGGTCTACGGAGTTGACAACAACAAGGGTGGCTGGGAAGAACAGCTATTTGCAAATGGGTTAAACGCATTACCAGATGGTGCAAGCTTGGCCTCAGGAGTGAGGGAAGGCCTGCAAGGCCTTCTAGGCCTTGCAGGCAACCTCGGCAGCGGCTTGGTGCAACTCCTGTTTGTGTTGGCAACGAGCTTGATGGTGGCGGTGCAACCGACGGCATACAGAGATGTAGCCATCTCGTTATTGCCTTCGTTTTATCGGCGACGAGCCCGCTCGATCCTGAGCCAATGCGGAGATGCGCTGAGCAGCTGGATGGTGGGTGTACTGATCAGTTCCTTTTGTGTGGCCCTGCTTGCCGCAATCGGCCTTTCACTACTTGGGATCAAGCTGGTAATGGCGAATGCCTTGCTTGCTGGGATGCTCAACGTGATCCCAAATGTGGGGCCTACCTTGAGCACGATCTTTCCGATGTCGGTAGCGCTACTTGATGCACCCTGGAAAGCAGTCGCTGTGCTTGGGCTGTATGTGGTGATTCAGAACCTTGAAAGTTATGTGATCACTCCATCAGTGATGCATCACCAGGTGAAATTGTTACCTGGGCTGACTCTCACAGCCCAGTTTGTATTCACAGTGGTGTTTGGTCCTCTTGGCCTGCTGTTGGCGCTGCCACTCGCTGTCGTGCTGCAAGTGTTAATTCGCGAAGTGGTCATCCACGATTTGCTTGATCCCTGGAAGAAAAAGCGATTGGCGCCATGAATGCCCGCACCCTTCTTGTCGCACTCACTCTGGTGGTGCTGGCTTTGCTCACCTGGCAGTTGCGTTGGGTGTTGTTGGTGCTGTTTGGAGCAGTGGTATTAGCAGTAGCACTGGATGTCCTAATTGAGAGACTTCAGGACCACCTCTCCTGGCCTCGTCCCCTTTCTCTAGCAGTGGTGCTGGTGGTGCTGCTGCTTGGTGGTGCCTTGGTTTTCCAGCTGCTGGTACCTGAGTTAATCACCCAGGTTCAAGAGTTGGGCAACCTCGTGCCCACCCTGGTGACCAAGCTGAAATCGATGCTGGTCAGCAACCCGCGACTGATGAATCTGGAAGAGTCTTTTGCCGAACAGTTCAGCTGGGATCGAATCCAACCCTTGGGCTCGCAATTGCTTGGTGTTGCAGGCGGGGCCGCCAACAGCCTGATTCAGTTGTTGTTGATGAGCCTGCTGGCTGTCTTGCTAGCGCTAGACCCTGCATCCCATCGCCAAATGGTGATTGCTGCAACGCCTCGGCCTGCACGAAGGGAGATGGCTGAATTGCTTGATCAATGCCGTTTGGCTCTTGGTGGCTGGCTGGCTGGGATGACAATCTCAGCCAGCAGCGTGTTTGTGCTCACTTGGGCAGGGCTTGCACTGCTCAAGGTTCCTCTGGCCCTATTGAGTGCATTGGTCTGTGGCTTACTGACCTTCGTCCCCACCATTGGGCCAACCGCCGCCTCCCTGCTGCCATTGGCCATGGCCCTGCTTGTTTCACCCCTACTAATGCTGCAAGTGCTGGTGTTGCGGCTGATTTTGCAGAATCTTGAGGCGTTTTTGCTTACCCCCCTGTTATTGCGGCGTACGGTCAACCTGCTTCCCACCGTGGCATTAATGGCTCAACTGAGCTTGGGCGCCTTATTGGGTCTACCAGGGGTGTTGTTGGCTCTGCCACTTGTGGTGGTTTTGCAGGTAGGAATGGAGCAGGTAGTTGTTAAACAGATCATGGATCGTTGGGCATGATTTTCTGTAGATATCACGTTGCAATTTGTGGCCGTATAAACACATGCTAATTATCAGCAGCGTTTCATGAATTGCTCTTTTCGGAACGAGAAGTCTTTTCTAGTCTCTTGGTGTTGAATAAGTTCCATTGATTAACGGATGTGAATTTTGACCAGAGAAACAAATATATCCAAGGGGTATTTATGCTTGTAGATGCAAACACAGGTGACTACACTGTGCTTAACTCATACCTATAGGCAATATCTTCTTTAAACAGGTTCCTTTGTAGTGGCCATCATAATTGCTGTTTGCTAGTTTATACTTGGGCATTGCCTACCATCTTTTGTGTCTTGTTTCTTCTACGAAGGCAATGCAATTTCTAAAAGAACTGATTACATAAGCCTATCTTTCCTACCGAAGCAAGTCGCCAAGATTATTTCTCTCTTCTGAGTTAAGCTGATTTGTTTGTAAATAGTCTTTGTTTTCACGCCAAATAATTTTCCAAGCTGTGATCAATGTGGCATTTTTCTGTTTCATTGTTCATATAAATATCATCTTCATTCAATAGAAGGCGCCTTTCGATAGCTTTAGCCAAGACATCAATGGGGCACTTATCTGATCTTTCCACAATGGCAATAAATGCCAATGCTAGGTTTTGTTCTTAGGCTAATCAAAGTTAAATGGTAGATATTTTAAGGCGACATAAATATCAAAGCAAAGCTTCTATTTGCATTGGCATTCGAACACTGCTCTGCGATTGGTTGACTAAGAGGTTAGCACTACTAAGACAACTTTATTTAAGGGTTTAAACAATTGAATAATCATAATAGCAGGAACAATTATTTATCACGTTCGCAGGAGTTATACTTACTTGCACTGCCACATAGAATTAGGTTTACAACGTTAATTGATTTAAGGGCATGGCCAATTAAAGCAAGCCTAAGTTTTGGCAATTTTTAAACATTTACCTTATTACAAAAAAAGGCCCTATTGAACAAGGGCCTGAAATTTCCAAGGGATGGGCTAATGAGTTCTAGGCTGTACTGTTGTTCTGCAATAGTTTCCCATGGTTTTCTTTACAAACCTCCAACCACAGTCATTGCAATAAGCTCTTTGCTTGCCCGGTCCCCAGGTTCCAGGAACATTACATCTCCATCCGTCCTTATCTGTACCTCCGGCTCCGCCTAGGTCGCAAAGACAATCCGCTGCGGAAGCCGGAGAAATAACTCCAGGTGCATTGAAAATTCCTCCGCCAACAACGACTGTGGAGGCAAAAGCCGTTGCGAAAAGTAGTTTGCGTAGCTTCATTGACAATCAAGGAGTGGTCTTTAAACTTATAGACGCCAAATTGCAAGAAAACTGATAATGTTTTTTTTCTTGATGCAACGGCCTCTCTTTATGAATCAGAGCAGGTCTTGCAAGAGAAGCTAGACCTTCTGAAGTTTGCTTTGAGCTCTTGGCTAAGTTAGTCTAATAAAAGGATTTGCATTGACTCCATATTACTTATCCTCAGTCAACTTTAAAGCCTTTACCTTAATAAGGTAAAGGCTTATGCCCGTCTTAGGTCTTAGTTAGTATAGAGGGTGGAGCCAAAGGTCTATTTTAGATCTAAAAAGCCAATCCTAACTGGAACCCTTATTAAGCATCATAATACATGGTGAACTCATGGGGATGAGGCCGTTGACGCAATTGCTGCACCTCTTCGTATTTGATGTCAATCCAGTTGTTAATGAAGTCTTCAGTGAAGACTCCCCCTTCCATGAGGTAGTTCTTGTCTGCATTTAACGCTTCGAGCGCACCATTGAGTGAAGCTGGAACTGTGGGGATGCTGGCAAGGCGTTCTGCTGATAGTTCAAATAGATCCTCATCGAAACCATCGCCAGGGTCAATTTGGTTTTTAATGCCGTCAACGCCCGCCATCATCATTGCGCTGAAAGATAGATAAGGATTGGCCAAGGCATCGCCTGGGCGGAATTCAAGACGCTTAGCTTTCGGGTTTGGGCCAGTGAGCGGAATACGAACAGCTGCAGACCTGTTGCCCTTGGAATAAACAAGGTTTACAGGAGCTTCAAAACCTGGCACCAAACGCTTGTAGCTATTGGTTGTGGGGTTGGTGAAAGCCAGGAAGGAGGGAGCATGCTTAAGGATGCCGCCGATATACCAGCGAGCCGTCTGTGACAAGTTGGCGTAGGTGCCTTCTCCAAAGAACAAGGGCTGGCCACCTTTAAAGAGGCTCTGGTGAACATGCATCCCGGTGCCGTTATCGTTGAACACCGGCTTGGGCATAAACGTTGCCGTTTTGCCGTATTTACGTGCAACATTCCTGACGATGTACTTGTAAATCATCACGTTGTCCGCAGCTTCAATCAGCTCGGCGTACTTCATCCCCAATTCATGTTGGCCAGCCCCAGCAACTTCATGGTGGTGCTTCTCCATCGGGATGCCTAGTTGCCCCATCAGCAGCAGCATTTCGGAACGGATGTCCTGGGCGGTGTCGTTGGGTGGAACCGGAAAGTAGCCTTCTTTCAGTTGGATCTTGTAGGCAAGGTTGCCGCCTTCTTCGATGCGACCGGTATTCCAAGGGGCCTCAATCGTGTCAACGCTGTAGAAGCAACCACCTTCGCCGGAGTTGTAGCGGACGTCGTCAAAGATGAAAAACTCTGGCTCAGGGCCGAAAAAGGCTGTATCGGCTAGGCCGGTGCCGGCTAAGTAACCGAGGGCTTTTTGCGCAAGCGCCCTGGGGCATCTGGCATAGGGCTCGCCGGTACGAGGTTCCCGAATGGAACAGATCAAGCTAAGAGTCTTATGGCGATAAAAGGGGTCGATCCAGGCGGTACTGGCGTCGGGCACCATATCCATATCTGATTCGTTGATGGCCTTCCATCCACGGATGGAAGATCCATCGAAAGCCAAGCCATTCGTGAAGGCTTCCTCGTCAATCAAGTCGGAACAAACGGTGAGGTGCTGCCACTTTCCGTGCAGATCAGTGAACTTGAGGTCAATCAGTTCAATGCCCTCGTCCTTGATCTGGCGGAGGACGTCTTGGGGTGATTTGCCCATGGCGAAGATGAGGCCGAGCCGGCGATAAGAGAGCGACCGTAATCAGCCGCATGGCATCCTTTTTGTAGCAACAGGTACCTTCTGCTGAAGCCTTGTTTTCTTTCTGGGTGGATTCCGTAACCGTTTCTGTCAGCTTGAGCTGATCTAAGCCTGGGAGAGCTTATGGCTGGAACACTGATTTTGATTGTTTAGCTTCTCTATCCCTGAAGTCGTCCATTCGTCCTCAATGGCTGATCTCATCACAGGGTTGATTGGTTGCTAAAACCATCTTCTTTCAGCCTTCGCTCGATCTGCATGAACGATTTTGAAGCCTGCTTTCAGTCAATGGGGATCAGTATTGAGCCAATGACGGATAAAAGGCTTAAAAGGGACTTTGCAAGACGAGCTAGCTTTTTTGACTTACTTCCCTTCTGCTGCAAAGAGATTCGAAAAAAAAATCAGTATTTTTTAATTGCTGTCCCTATTGATTGAGCTGCTTGATTGCCGTTGCAATCCCTCAAAAAAAGTCCCGGGGATGAAGGTTGACTGCTTAGGCTCTAAACAATTGAACTAACCAAGGGCCTTGGCGACTACGCAAACCCTTCCCCAGGTTGACCAATCTCATAAGACGGTTCTCGAACCGATTGCCACGCCTACCCGCTTGCTGTTTGGGCCTGGACCCTCAAATGCCGATCCCAAGGTGCTTCAGGCACTTGCGCGCTCTCCGATTGGCCACCTTGATCCCCTTTATCTGAAATTGATGGGTGAGGTTCAGGAGTTGCTCCGCTACACCTGGCAGACAAACAACCGTTTCACACTGCCAATGAGCGGTACTGGTAGTGCTGCCATGGAGGCGACCTTGGCCAATACCGTTGAACCTGGTGACACGGTATTAGTTGCGGTAAACGGTTATTTCGGCAATCGCCTTGCCGATATGGCTGCTCGCTATCGAGCCAATGTTCAGTTGATTGAAAAACCCTGGGGAGAAGCCTTTTCCCTTGCAGAGCTTGAAGCAGCTTTGAGCGAGCATCGCCCAGCAATTCTGGCTCTAGTGCATGCAGAAACATCCACTGGCGTTTGTCAGCCAATGGATGGTATCGGCGATCTTTGTCATAAGCACGATTGCCTCTTACTGCTTGATACGGTTACCTCCTTAGGCGCTGTGCCGGTTTTTCTGGATCAATGGAAGGTTGATCTGTCTTACAGCTGCAGCCAGAAGGGACTCAGCTGCCCGCCTGGTCTTGGCCCTTTCACCATGGGCCCCCGCGCCGAAGAGAAGCTTGCGGCCCGTAGTAGCAAGGTGCCCAATTGGTATCTAGACGTGTCGCTGCTTAATCAGTATTGGGGAAGCGACAGGGTTTATCACCACACTGCGCCGGTGAATATGAACTTTGGGATGCGTGAAGCCCTGCGATTACTTGCGAATGAGGGCCTTGAAAACGCTTGGGATCGTCATCGCTGCAATGCCGAAGCGCTCTGGGCAGGGCTCGAGAGTCTTGGTTTGGAGTTGCATGTACCTGAAGCCTTGCGTTTGCCCACACTCACAACTGTTTGCATTCCTAATGGAGTGGATGGCAATGCCTTCCGCTTGCATTTGCTGAATGAGCACGGCATTGAAATCGGCGGAGGCTTAGGCAGCCTGGCTGGCAAGATCTGGAGGATAGGTTTGATGGGATACAACTCCACCCCTAAAAACGTTGAGCTGTTGCTCAATCTGTTCGAGTCAGAGTTACCTCGTTTTCGTGGAAACGTTGCCGTTGCTGCTTAAACCAGGCTTCTAGCTGCTGCCTAGCTTCAACTTCCATCACACCGCCTAGAACACGCATTTTATGATGTGCACTGGGGTGTTCCCCCAGATTGATTGTGCTACCAAGCCCGCCCCGCTTGGGGTCGTGTGCAGCAAAAATCACCTGACCCATGCGTGCTTGTGTTAGTGCTCCCGCGCACATCGGGCAGGGTTCCAGAGTGACAATCAGGGTGCAGTCATTAAATCGCCAATCACTTCTTAGCCAGGCAGCCTGTCGGAGTGCAATCAGTTCTGCATGGCCTAATGGATCACGTCCTCGATGCCTTTGGTTGCTGCCATGGCCGATACAGCGGCCATCGGCATCCAGCACTACGGCACTCACAGGAACTTCTCCAAGACCGCCAAGTTGTTTGGCTCGAGTCAGTAGCCGCAACATCCAAAAGCGGCATTGCATGTTGGTTAGTTCAAGAGGTTTCGCTAAAGGCACCGCTAAGTGGCAGCTCCTGATCAAACAATGCCATCAGGAGGGAGAATGGAACTTGTATGACGAGCGTTTTTGGCTGGTACTCCCCAGATAAGGCCGACTGCGACCTTGGCGCCCTTTGCCAAGCCTGACCGTTTCGATCCAGAACTGCAGACTTTTCTGGAGCAGGCCAGTGTTCGACTTTGTCAATGGTTCGCAACAGCAAGCAATCGAGGCCCCTTACCAGCGCTGAGTGCTTTGCCTGATGTGGCGCCGCCGCCTCAAGGTCTTTCAGTTGATGCCTTGCTGGACGATTTGCAGTTGGTGATGGAAGGGGCTTATCAGCCTTCCCATCCAGGTGCTTTGGCTCATCTCGATCCGCCTCCTCTAACCGCATCCATCGCTGCCGATTTGATCTGTGCAGGACTAAACAACAATCTTTTGGCCGAGGAGTTGTCACCAAGTCTTTCGCGTTTAGAGCGAGAGATGTGCCGCTGGTTTGCTGAGCGCTTGGGGCTGCCGTTGACGGCTGGTGGGGTGGCAGCCAGTGGTGGCAGCCTCAGCAACCTTATGGCGATGGTGATAGCTCGCCAACAGGCAGATCTTCAAAGTGATCCCAGGGCGGTGGTGCTTGCAAGTGTCGACGCTCATGTGTCGCTCGCTAAGGCCATTCGGGTCATGGGATTGGCTAGCGATGCCTTGCAGACGGTGCCTGTCGATCAAGAGGGCTGCATGAATCTCGATGCCCTAGAGCATCAACTGAAGGCTCTCCGCGCAGAAGGAAGACCATGCTTAGCCGTTGTGGCTACAGCAGGCACGACTGTCCAGGGAGCTGTAGATCCCTTGGTAGCGGTAGCAGAGCTATGCAGATGCGAGCGGGTCTGGTTGCATATCGATGGAGCCATTGGAGGGGTCTTTGCTCTAGCAGCAGCCACTGCTTCTGTGGTTCAAGGAATCTCTCTAGCCGATTCGATCACAGTGAATCCTCAAAAATTGCTTGGGATCACTAAGACATCATCCTTATTGCTAGTAGCGAACCAATCCCATCTTGCTTCAGCCTTCTCGACTGGCTTGCCCTATATGGAACCAGCCTGGGGAGACGGTCATGGAAGTGAAATTGGCCTTCAAGGAACTCGTCCAGCAGAGGTGCTCAAGCTTTGGTTGGGTCTGCGTCAGCTCGGGGAACAGGGAATTCAGAGCTTGCTGGAGGGGGCGATTCAGCGTCGTCAGTCTCTCGCGCGTCAACTCGATGCATCCAGGTTCATTCTTCTCAGCGGACCATTGCATCTGATTGCCTGTACCCCTAAGAACGCCGATGCAGATCAAGCCTCAGTCTGGTCATTAGCAACTCGGCAAAGCTTGCTGGAACAGCAGTTGATGGTGTCAAGACCCTTGCATCATGGTCGTCATTTCCTCAAGGTTGTCTTGGGCAACCCCCATACGCAATCGATTCATCTCAGTCGGTTGGCAACTCTGATGAATCAATCTTTGCTGGGTTTGCGCTAATGGCTTCATCACCCCCTCGAGGTCGCTGGGTGGCGATTATCACGACTGTTTTATCAGTAGCGATTGGATTGTTCTACCTGGCTTTGATCACAGTTCTGGATGCCCGTGGTCCGATGCGTCCGCCACCCCCCGAGGCCCTGGGCGTGGCGGGAGCTGTCGCCGTTTCTCCCGCTGTAGAGGCTCCACCACCCGCCGCAGGGCTGTCGTGAGAAAACGTTCCAGCGAAGATTCTCGTCGGTTGAGATCGTAGTGACGTTGAACCACTTCCTGCATACCGCCATCCCCCCAGTCTTGATCCTGCTGGAAGTAGGTAATGAAGCTCGCTCCCGCAACGCGTGTGAGCCAAGCAGCAGCGACCCCTTGTACCGCTCGGCCCAGCAACAGGGTCGGCAAGTTGACACTAAGAGCTGTGCCGATGATCGCCACTCCACCTTTAACAATGCCGAGTCCTGCCAAAGTGCGACCTACTGATACCGCCAGTTCTTGTGCTCGGTTGCGAGTGAGTTGAACTCCATAGACCCGGGCGACCTCCATCACCATTTGGGCATTCACTGCTGCCGTCCCCAATAGATCCACTCCTGGAAGGGGGGTTGCAGCGACGACACCACCACTGATCCAGCTGTAACGATCAACACACTGACGGGCTTCATGGTGTCGTTGTCGATCCAGCAGCTGTCGACCGGCATCTCCTAGATGGCGACATTGCAGCAGAATGTTGTCTGCCAGTAGTTCTTCACCATCCGCGTGTAGCACTGACGCAAGGCGACGCAACAGGTTGTCCACCTCAGCCGGAGGCTGCAAAGGTCGTTTGCCGGGACGCGGCAGCGACTGGGGTGCAGCGCTACAGGAAATCACATCCTCAGCTTCAAGCAAGCCCTTGCATCGCCCTCGCAACTGCGCCAACAGCCGTCGCACCTCTTCTTCACCGCGTAGATCGCATTTATTCAGAACTAGGAGCAATCGTTTGCCGAGATTGGCGAGGCTACTGATGACCTCCAGCTCTGAAGCACGTAGATCACAATCAACCACCACCACCATCAGGTCAGCTCGACTGGCTCGTTGCCTTGCTTCCTTCTCTCGGCTTAAACCGGCTCTGCCTGCTTCAAGAATTCCTGGGGTGTCAGCCAGTTGAAGGCCTCGATCAAGTCCCTTTAAACGCAGTCGATAAATCTGGCTAATGGTTGTGGATCCCATGGGTGCACCAACCTCACCCACCATTTCGTTCAAGAGTGCTCGGATCAGAGATGTCTTGCCGCTGGAACCAGTACCGAACACCACCACCATCAGATCACCACGGGCCAGTTCATCTGCCACCCTTTCTCTCTCTTGCTTAAGCCCTTCTCGAGTGACATCGTCTTGAAGCCGTTCGAGCAGCCGATCAATGCTTTCAAGACTTTGCTTGGCTGCTTGATGACGGCTACTTGGAGGGGCAAGGGGCCGTTGATTGTTTTGAGCAGTTTCTAAGTTCTGACGCTTAAAAGCCTTCCACCAGGGCCACCCAACTTGATAGATCATCAAGATGATCAGGCCTGCTGTTAGTAACAACACCGGGCCTAGCATCCAGGGAGGTAGTAGGTAGCTCAAATCCCAGAGCAGGTTCCTTACCACTTGAACTAGAGCTCCGATGACGAGCAAGGCCACCAGCGCGCAGGCGGTCCATAAGAGCAGCCGCTGACGGGAAATCATTTGTTTGTCATGCTTCCGCTGGCCTGCAGGTTGAATGATCTTTGACAGAGAGACAGCGTCTGGGCTCTGGAAATGTTTGAGCGACTATTGGCATCATTGCTGAGCCAGAGAGCAAGAATTTGTATCCGCAAGGCTCATGGCCGATCAATAGCAGATCTCTGGCATTGGTGGTTGTGCCGGTCTTGCCATCTTCCATATCGCCAAGAAACCTATTGCAATGATCCAGTTCATCACCACCATTTAAAGCATGTTCTGAATCTGCCCAGACCAGCAATTTTGATGCTTTCGCTGGCTTTATGCATGAATGAGATGGATAGGTCATTCGATCTTTAAGGATCGTGAAATCTTGATTTGATCAGCGTCGCGTAATTTCAGCTCTCGCCCCCTCCTCCCACACCAACAAAGTGCATTGGTGGGCTTGAGATCATCTAGAGACCAATGCTTGTCTTGCTGATCAAATTTAGAACTTCTTAATATAATTAAGGCCTGACCAAGTTTAGACGATTAGAACATGGTTGGAGCAGTGGTATATCTGTACCATTGCAGACGTCTTCAGCTAGTAGCGACAGGGACCAGGCCTGGCACAAAGGAAAGAAATGAGACCGATACATGACTGATACCAATCAAATAAACCCAGAGAGAGTCGAGCAAGTAGATATTACTAAGACATAAGGTACTGACAGGCCAAATACTCACATTTAACTGGTCGTGTTGTTGCCGATCTTCTGGGAGGACTCCAGATCTTTAGTCAGTAAGAGGCATTAGAGAATTGGTTGGAGCAGAAGAGTAATAAGGATGTAATGGAACGTAGTTCCTTAGCAATTAGTACCCTTTTCTAAGGTATGTCTAACTTCTCAAAGGGGGGGGCAATATGGGGTAAGGATGGTCCAACTACATGCGATAAGTGCGTTCAGAGATTTATTTTTTCTGGTATAAACCTCTAAGAATGATTAGACTAATTTGAGAGTATTTACACCTAATAACTGACCCCAACGAGACTAGCCAAGAGATCAACGAAGAACTCTCAACTGAAGAGTTGAAGGGTGTTAGTGGAGGGATTAACATAACCATTAGGAATAATCCTAGTATCACTCCTCAAGACAGTCGACATAGACCGGATTTAAGTTGTAACAACCAACCCTGCTTCACTGATGTACGTCAATCAGGCAAGGTGTAGTTATGATGAGGACTCACAACCATTCCCCTAACTATGAGTGAACCAAACGAGAATGAACAAGTCGATGAGGAACTCTCAACTGAAGAGTTGAAGAGTGTTAGTGGTGGTTTATGGGATTGTCATGTAAAGGGACGTAATCCTATGGACCCAACAGGTTCTGGGTCTGACGTAACACTCAAAGATTGGAATAATTCAAGACAGGGAGTTATGGACCCAAACGATTGTCCTAATTTCAATCCAGGTGGAATACGACAAACAAACAACTAATGAAATCATCACTATCCAAAAGAGATGGGATTTACATCGGTCTATTCATTGTCTTGATTATTACTCAAATCCCACAGTCAGTAAAGAACCACAAGACAAATGTTTGTAGAGACAACTTAGAGAAATATTTTGATTACCAACGTGAGAAAAAGACAAAACAGTGGGACGCGAAGATGAGAAGATTGTTTGATGAGACTAGACATTGTAGACACTATCTAAACAATGAAAGTTTTCGTGATAGCGGTGGTCCTTTCTTCCGACACTAACCTCCTTTTCGTTTGACTTTATTTTCTGCTAAAAATCCCCAGGAATGATCAGAGCGCCTTCTAAGTATTTACACCCATGACCGACTCTAAAGATGCAACAGCAAAAGATTGGAATAAGAGAAATGAATCATAGAGAGGATTGGATTACTGACAAACGAGACAGGATTATTGAAAGCAGTAAAGGGATGGATTTCGATGAGGGATCAGTCTCTGTTGGTGTAAGAAGTCTCATTGGTAATCTTCGTTTCTTGTTTCGTATTCTTGATAAGTGTAGTCACATCAACATCAAGATAAGAGACAAACTAATGACAGTTACTATCACTATTTCTGATTACAATGTTGTCATCAATCCATATCTTGAAACGGATGAATGTCTAAACCAATCACAGGAGGAGGAAGATTGGATTACTTATGAATGGTTGAAGGAATTTGAATTGGTTGAGTTGATGGACAAGGAATGGAGGAAGATTAATGAGGAGAAGGAAAAGATAGAGGAGGAGAGACAAAGACTTATTCAAGCAGTAGATTGGACTAATAAACAACAATCATCAGGAGATGACTGATGAACAAGCCACCTCTACGACAAGTTCCGACTGAAAAAACAAAGAAGTTGAAAGAGTTAGAGTTTGAACTTAGAATGAATAAGTTATTGACGTGGTTCATTCTACTCCTTGTTTTATTCTTTTTTGGTTACAAATTGGATACGCTAGGAGTCACTCCGATTCTCTTCTTTCTTCTTGGTTGTAGTTACAGTTGGTCTGTTGAAAGAGGAAAAGAGAAGCACAAAGAAGTGTTGAGGTTGAGATTGATAATCAATCCAAGTGCGGAAAAGCATGGCAAATTATAGTACTGATAAACAACCACCTTATATGACTTGCCACTTGTTGTATTACATAGATGATCTTCCTACGAAACTAAAAACTGACTTGTCTTTAGAGAAGGGAGAGGAGATGTTTCACTTCTATATTGATGACGATGACTTCAATGATGAGGTTATAGAGTTAGTTGAGGATGGAACCAACAAAGTCATTCGTCATTACGACACTAACTAACTTATGAGTTACTTGCTCAATATCTACGATACTCCTGGACACCCTCCTACAAACCACGAGAAGATTGAAAACTTGGAGGAAAGCATCCGTGTGTTCAATAAATACGTTAACGATGACGATTATAAAGGTTTCGATATGGAGTTGATAACAGAAGAATATGATGAAGTCCGATACTATGATTCAACTGAAGGAGAGGTTGAAACTTTTGCTGACAAGAGATCCGAGTAACCTATGTTTACTATTCTCTCGGGCAATGCAACTGTTGTAAGTGTTTTGATTGTCGGAAGTATCTTGTTGTGGCTTTACATCCTGAACAACAGGACGGACAATAAAGATCGATAAACCTATTGAATCCGTACCTTATCCAACCACACCTTCATTTCCATCTCCTGTTTCTTTAGATCTTTCTGTGAATTCTTTGGAGTCGGTGTAGAGAGAGGTAGTGCTCCTTTTTTGTGTTTAAGAGATTTTTTAGTAATTCTTTTAGTCCTTACTACTTGGCCAGGTTTCTGTACCTGTTGGTATTAAATTAATGGTTGTGGTGTTGGCATGAGAATGAGTAGTATTGAAAGTTGATTGCTCTGTTGATACCGTTGTTGTTCCTCTGGTTTGGGTTTAAGGTATGGGGGTATTAGGTAATTGGGTTGTTATATCTTCAGTTGTTCACCAAGTATGGCAAGCTCCATCCTTTCGTTTTCACTAAAGCGGCAGCTATCGCTTTAAAAAAAACTTTTTGATCGGGTTGACTGATCTGATGGATGATCACTCCAGTCATGGCACACCGCTTAGATGTGTTGTTGTCCATAGCGTCTTGTCAAGGCATCGATTCCGAAGCAGATCACGGCCAAATTGATCGCCACATCAGCTCCATTGAAAATCGGGAAGTCCACCGGTACAAGTTGCAGAAAGTCGGTGACGTGCCCTAGCCGCCATCGGTCCAAGCCATTGCCAATGGTTCCGCCGAGCAGAAAGGACACTGCAAGGCCTTGCCATATGGGCATTTGCCCTGCTCTCCATATCCAGACCATCAAACCAATGGTCACAGCCAGGCTGAGCAGCCCTAAGAGGAATGTTGCTCCATTGAAAAGATTAAAAGCTGCGCCTCTGTTGCTGATCAGACGCAACTGCAATAGCCCAGGAACAAAAGGGAGTACGAAGCCTGAGCTGAGTTGTTGACGGGCCCAGCTTTTGCTGATCTGATCAATCAGCATCAGCAGGATGCTGATTAGCAGCATTGCCCGGCGTGATAGTTGACGTTGCTTCATTATTTGAGGTTGATTCATTCAACAAGCAGCAGGTTTCGCAATGGCAAAGCAAGTACGCCAACGCCTGCACAGAGGACTAATTGAGCGGGTAGGGGGCCAAATGTATAGCTAAATAGCAGTTCTGGAATGCGATCAGGCCATTGGTATAGGGCAGATCCGAGAAGCAGATTGAGTACGCCGCAAAGTTGAAGCGTGATCAGCCCCGCAATTGCTGCAATCGTCAGGTTCAGTACATCATTCATGCCTGGTTGCTGGGCCAGTCGACCACTGAGCCAGGCAGCTGGAACGAATCCAGCCAGGTAGCCAAAACCTGGTGTCAGCAAATAATTGAGGCCTCCACCACCATGAAATACGGGTAGGTCAACGAGGCCAATGGTGAGATAGGCAACTGCAGCGATGACTCCAGCACGCGGACCGCATACGAGTGCACACAGCAATAGAGCTGGCACCTGCCAAGTACTTGGCAGAGTTAACACGTGCGGTTGTAAGTCAAGGCCAGGCAAGAGCAGCGCAGCAGGGATCAACCCTCCTACAAGGATCATCATCAAGCCGGCGAGGGCGCCGCTCCAGGTGGCCAGGGCTCGCACAACGGGTTTTCAGCTTGCTCCATCCTGCAGTAGGAGAGTGGCATTGCTCATTTCTCATGGAACCGGTTCTTGGTCAACAGGTCCGTTTAAAGGTGCCCTTGCCTTATCTAAAGACCGCGGATCCCATGCCAATGCTACGGCCACCGGATTTGGTCTCCCCAGAAGAGCTTGGCGAGATCGTTGGCCTGCGTGCCAAGGACATGGCTGTTGTGCGATTTCGTCATGGCAGCTTTCTGATCCCACTGGATCGCCTGGCCTTTGACCTTTCAGATGTTGATGGCGCAAAGGGGGATTAAGAGCTTTGAACCACTTGCTGTTGCCAGTCCTTGGCAAGGATTTGAAGGCTGTTTTCTGGGCCACAGAGACTTAGCAAGGGCATTCTTAGATGTCGTTGAGCTGCCTTTTGCAGCGCGCTTCCATCAAGATTTTTGATTGTCTCCAAGCTGTGCTGGTCATAGTTGCCTGGCAGCCCTAGTCCCCGCAATTGGGCGCGGCGTTCTGCCCGTTGTCCGGTGGTTTGAGCTCCATGGGCGAGTTGACCATGGAATTTTGCGCGTGCCAGTTCAATATCTTCTTCTGATATCCCTTGCTGGCTGAGTTCCCACCAGCTGTCTAGAAGCAACTGAAGGGTGAGTTTTGCCTTGTCTTCGCTTGTCGAGGCATGTAATACAAATGGAGCGGCACACTGACGTACCGGGTGATGAGTGCCTACGTCGTAGGCCACCCCGTGTTGCTCTCGTAGACGCCTGAACAGCAAGCTCGACATGCCTAATCCCAGGTGGCAGTTCAGTAGACGGAGTGCCAGATCGTCTTCATGGCCATGAGCAAGGGTTGGCTGTCCAAGCATCATGACCACCTGACTTGTAGGTTCAGGATGAAGACAAATGTTGGATTCGATCTGAATGTTCTCTGTTGAGATCTTGCTCGATTCAGATTTTCTCGCTTGCTGAGGTGGCTGACTGGGCCAGCGCTTGAAAGATTCCATTGCCTCCAGCCGCTGTTCAAGATCCTCTGGAAGGGTCCCAGAGAGGGCAAGCACAGGTGATTGTGCTGTTAGCCCGTCGATTAGCGAAATTAATTGCTGACGACCAAGTTGGTTCAGGTCCTCGCTAAGGCCAAGGGGATCGTGGCCGTAGGGGCCACTGCCGTAAGCCATATGCCGCCAGCCGTCAAAAGCCAAGTGAAATGGGTCTTCTCTTTGTCTTTGCAAGGCCTGAAGACTGAGATCCCTTTCCAGCGTTACTTGACTTGAATCCAGATGCGGATCGATCAGCATCCAGCCAAGTAAATCAAGAAGTCGTTCGGCATCACGATCTGCACATTTGAGGCTGATTAGCAATCCGTCTTCGTGGGTATCGCAGCGCAAACCTGCCCCACAGCCTTCAACGAGATCGGCTAGAGCAAGGTGGTCATAGGGTCCACAGCCCCTGGTCAAGAGGGCTCCGAGCAGTTGATGAACTCCCCGTTGCCCTTTTGGGTCAGCACCACTGCCGCCTCTAACCCAGAGCTTGGCGGCAATAACTCCCGGTGCGGCGATTGGATCTAAAACCACATCAAGAGGATTCATTCGTCTGCTTCCATCGGTCTGGCAACAAGGGTGAAGCTGCGCTCTGGTTGCAGTAATGGAAGCATTTGCTCGAGAAGTCGAGTCGGCGTCCATGCAGGCAGGTGATCAAGTGGTGCCAACAAGGATTGAGGACGATTCCAAAGAGCTTGATTCCCTGCCAGTCCGGCCACTTGACTGGGAGCTTCGAGGCTGAAACACAGTCCATTTGAAACCAGTTGGCTAGCTCGTTCGATCTCCTGATTCTTGGGTGTTGATTCGAGGCTGGTCTGCAGTAAATGGTGGATTTCCTTTTCCACCCTGTCCAGCTGCGTCTCGTTGCAGCATGCTTCTAGTAATACAAGGCTGCCTTGTTCCAACACGGTTACATCCATATCGATCGATTCCACGATTTGCAATTCCTCTCTGAGGTGATGCACCAGTCGACTGCGACGTCCTTCCGCAAGCAGGGTGGTCGCCAGGTCAGCTCCCATCACCATCTCTTGGTTTGAGGCAGGGGGCATCGGCCAGGTCATCAATAGCCGGGTGGATTCCAGCCTGGGGACTTGAATTTCTCGTCGCCCTTTTTGGAAGCTGAGCGTTGGAGAAATGGCAGGATCAATATCCTCCATCGTTTGGTGATTCAACTCAGCCAGACGGCTGTTGTTCAAGATTTCTTCCAGGCCTATAGGAATGGCACCAGCAATTGCTAGGCAACAGTTCGGGCCTCGATAGCGGCGGCTGTGGAACTCCCTCATTTGCTCGGGAGTACTTGTTTTTAGGCTTGCTTCACAGCCAAGGATGGCTCGGCCGTAGGGATGATCTTCGCAGCATGCTTCGAGAAGCTGTTGGAGGACTTGATCATCCGGTTGATCTCGATATTGGGCAATTTCCTCCAATACGACGTCTCGCTCCATGGCATAGGCCTCTGAACGCAGAGCTGGAGTCAGAACGAGGTTGAGCAGTAGATCAAGTGCTGCCCTAGCTGCCGTTGGTGGTACAAGAACGTGAAAGTGGACGTCATCGAAACCTGTGGCGGCATTGCTGCTGCCTCCAAGCGCTTCGATTTTGCGATCGAATTCTCCCGCCTCCATCTGTGAGCTTCCCTTGAACACCATGTGTTCAAGAAAGTGGGCTAGTCCTTCCTCTCCTTTTTGTTCGCTTGAACTACCTGCTTTGCACCAGAGGTCTAAACAAGTCAGTGGTGCATCTGGCATGGATGCCAGCACACAGCGGGTCTTGTTCTTTAGAGCCCAGTGTTGAAGACTGGGTTTAGGGGTAGAGCGTGTCAGATGTGCATGTCAAAGTCCCATTTTGATCCTTCTTGCCATCGTGCTGCCTTTTCCCTCCACAAGCGGCCCGGCAATTCATCCGTTAATCGAGTCGTTGGCAGCGCGGATCAGGCAGCGCAGGGCGCAGTTGCCGGAGCTCAGTCCATTTGCACTGGATTCAGTGATGGAGTCAATCAGCGGCCAGATTGATGGAGAGGAGCTGCTGATTAGCAATGAATTGCATCGTTGTCGGGGGCTGCGCAAGTTGCATTTGGAGATAGCAAGGCTGGGAGGGGGACTGCAAGTACTCCATTGCGTCTTCTTTCCCGATCCTCGCTTTGATCTACCAATTTTTGGAGCCGATATTGTTGCTGGTCCTGCCGGTATTTCGGCGGCCATCGTGGATCTTTCGCCTGTAGGCCTAACAATGCCAGTGGCCCTACTCCATGGCCTTGAGTCACTGCCCATTCCTGCGTTTCAACAGGTGAGGGAATTGCCTGCATGGGGATCCATCTTCTCGCCGTTTGTCCAGTTCATCCGTCCAGCTAATAGCCAGGAGGAAAGCTGGTTCGTGGATTTGGCAGATGGGTATCTCAAAGCTCTTATCTCTAGCGTCATTGACGCGACTCCCGATGCTTCTGATGCGGCATCTACGATCCAAAGGCATAAGAGCCAACTCTCCTATTGCATCCAACAGAAACGCAACGACAAGACACGCGGAGTGCTGGAGAAGGCCTTCAATCCTCAATGGGCGGATCGATACATCGAGGAGATCTTGTTCGAGGATCCACCTCCCCTTTAAGCAGCAAAACCTCGAGATGGTTGATCACCGGAGGAATCTGCCTTGGTGTAGCTATTGGTATCTGGAGCCTTACACGTCGGCCTGAGACACCTCCAGAAAGTCCTCTGCTGCTTCCAGCTGCCAGACCAGTTGAAGCTGTTGCGGCCTTGGGGCAACTTGAGCCCGCTGGTGATGTCCGTCGCTTGGCCGCCCCTGCTAGCGGGTTTGGTGGCACTCCACGGGTTGCCAAGCTCAGTGTTCGTGAAGGTGATGCTGTTAAGCGTGGTCAGGTTCTAGCAGAGTTCGACAACCGACCTAAAACTTTTGCTGATCTGGCAGCCGTCCAAGCTCGACTGGAGACCCTCGAGGTTCAGTTGCGAATGCAGCGGCGGGAGGTCACTCGTTATCAAAAAGCTGCCATGGTTGGAGCTTCATCTCTGGTGGATTTGGAAGAAAAGCAGGAAGAACTCGTCAAAATCGATGGCCAACGTCGGGAGGCTTTGGCTGAAATCAGCGGACTTAAGGCTGATCTCGCTGATAGTCAATTGAAGTCTCCCCTCGATGGTGTGGTGTTAAGGGTGCACACTCGCGTCGGGGAGCGTCCAGGTAGTGATGGCGTGATGGAAGTTGGCGCCAATCAGACCATGGAAGCCTTGATCGAAGTTTATGAGTCGGATGTGAATCGAGTGAATATTGGCCAAGTTGTTCGCCTAACCAGTGAAAATGGTGGATTTGATGGGACTTTGATGGGTCGTGTGGAACGCATTAGCCCCCAGGTTAGGCAGCGCAATGTGCTCTCAACTGATCCAACTGGTGATGCAGATGCCCGCGTAGTTGAAGTTCGGGTCAGTCTTGACCCGAACTCAGCTGCTCGGGTGAGAAGTCTCGCGGGCATGAAGGTGATCGCTCGCTTTCAGCCCTCGTGATGTCTGGCTTTTGGCAACGGCGGAGGATCCCTCTGGCTTGGTTGCTACTGAGTCGTCAACCTTTGCGGCTTTTGGTTGCTCTGGCAGGAATCTGCTTCGCCGGAATCCTGATGTTCATGCAATTGGGTTTCCGAGATGGTTTGTTCGATGCCAGTGTCACCGTGCATCGTCTCTTTGATGCTGACCTGGTGTTGATGAGCCCTCGCTCGATGAGCTCGATCAGCATGAGTGGATTTCCAAGGCGTCGGTTGGTGCAGTCCATGGCACATCCAGATGTCCAGGGCATCACGCCTGTGAACTGGAATTTTTTGCTTTGGAGAAATCCGCAAACCCTCACAACTCGCCAGATTCTTGCCTTAGGTTTTGAACCGGGGGATTCGCTGTTCACAGATCCTGAGCTTGCGGCCAAGGCAAAAGCGCTCACAAGTCGTGGCCGTGTTTTGTTTGATCAGCGTTCTCGAAATGAATTCGGACCTATTGCCAAGTGGTTTGACGAGGGCCGCATTGTAGAGACTGAGCTCGCCGGGAAAAGGGTTCGAGTAGCGGGGTTAGTCAGCCTGGGGCCATCATTTGGAGCTGACGGCAATCTGCTCACCAGCAGGGAGACATTCCTTGAGCTGTTACCCAGCAATCCGCCTGGAAGCATTGAAATCGGTTTGCTAAGGCTGCGGCCAGGGGCAGATCCAGATGCTGTGGTTCGATCTCTCACGGCGAGTTTGCCCAACGATGTGAAGGTCTTTACCAAGCAGGCTTTCATTGAGTTTGAGAAGAATTACTGGCGAAGCAGTACTTCCATTGGCTTCATTTTCAGCCTCGGTGCAGCAATGGGTTTTGTTGTGGGGTGCGTAATTGTCTATCAAATCCTCTACACCGATGTCAGCGATCATCTGCCTGAGTACGCCACTCTGATGGCGATGGGTTATCGCTTGAAGACTCTTCTAGGCGTTGTAGCTCGCGAAGGGATCTTCCTGGCAGTGATGGGATATGTGCCGGCCTATGCCGCCGGCCAGGCCCTATACGCCTTGGTACGAAGTTCGACAAAACTGCCTGTGGCGATGGATCTTCCGCGTGCCGTGCTTGTTTTCAGCCTGATCCTGACGATGTGCATGGGCTCAGCGGTGCTGGCGATGCGCCGATTGGTCGATGCCGACCCTGCAGAGATTTTCTGATGGGTCTGTTCTCTTTCAATCATTCGATCAGAAGACATCGCCATGAATGAAAAGCTCATGGTTGAAGTTCAGGGTCTCAGCCACTGGTTTGGCATTGGTGCAATGCGACGTCAGGTGTTGCAGTCCATTTCTCTGCAAATAGCCCCTGGCGAGGTGGTGTTGCTCAGCGGGCCTTCAGGCTGTGGCAAAACCACCCTGCTCACTTTGATCGGAGCGCTCCGCACAGTTCAAGAAGGAGATGTATGCGTGTTCGGCCATCAGTTACGTGGATCAGATCGTCGCCTTCGCCAACAGCTTCGATGTCATATCGGCATGATTATTCAGGGCCACAATCTTTTGCGGTGTCTCACAGCTGAACAGAACGTGCAGATGGGAGCTGATTTGTTGCCAGGTCTGTCTTATCGGGCTCGCCGTGATCAGGCTCGCTATTGGTTGCGGGCTGTGGGGCTAGACGATCACCTCAGCAAACTGCCCCATGATCTTTCTGGCGGCCAAAAACAACGAGTCGCAATTGCACGTGCGCTGGCGGCTCAACCTCAGCTATTGCTA